>NZ_JAPEPJ010000003.1:0-300000 GCF_026340255.1 Streptomyces sp. NBC_01408
GACGGTGGAGACGGCGGCGGGCTGCGCACCGCCCTGCCTTGGCGTGGGCATGACAGAAGAAGGCATGGAGCCCTCCCGTTCGAAGGCTGAAGGGACAGGGGCGAGTGGGGGGGAAGTGAGGCTGAGCGGGCGGGTTCGCGGGCCTGTGCTCAGGCCCGGGCCCGGCGCACGTCGATGTTGCCGTAGCGGGTCCGGGCGCGGACCTCGACGGTGTCCTCGGCCTTCTCCGGGGCCTCGGAGGCGGCGAGCGTGTTGCGCACCTGGCCGGAGCCCGAGCTGACGTCGAGCCAGGCGGCGGTGCCCTCGCGGATGCCGACCTCGATGGCTCCGTAGGAGGTCTCCAACCGGACGGTGCTGCGGGCCACTTCACCCACGCGCAGGGTGCCGTGGGCGGTGGTGGCGACGACCGAGGCCTCGGCGCGCGCGATGTCGATGTCGCCGTTGGAGCCACTCACCCGCAGGTCGCCGGTCACGGCGCCGACGGTCGTGGTGCCGTGCGAGTTCTTCAGGACGGCGGAACCGTTGACGGTGCCGACGCGCAGGCTGCCGGAGCTGGTGCTGATCTCGGCCATGCCCTCGATCCGGTCGACGGTGATCGAACCGTGGGAGGCGGTCAGGTGCAGCGGCCCGGTCGCGTCGAGGCGGACGTCACCGGCCGAGGTCTTCACCCGGACCTCACCGAGCCGGCCCTCGCCGAGCACCTGGGCCCAGGCGCCGGTCATGTCGACGCCCGAGCCCGTGGGCAGTTCGACCGTCACGTCGACGGTGCCGGTGCGCCCGAGGAGAGAGCGCTGCTTGGGCGTCCTGACGGTCAGGACGCCGCCCGCGTACGTAACCTCGGTCTGGCCGGCCGCCCGTACGTCCTGGTCCCGCTTCGGATCGCGGGGCCGCACCTCGACCACGGTGTCGAGGCGGTCACTCGCGGTGAACTGGATGGAACCGGCCTCCACGTGCGCCGTGGCCGAGATCGGTTCGGGAGTGTCGAAAGAAGGCATGGCTGTCCTGTCCTCTTGGGTCTTCAGGACGTCCCCGCTGGCGGGACGTGGTGTGGGTGACGTGGGGCAGGCGCGGGCTCGGCTAGCGGACCCAGCCCGTGAAGTTCTGTCCGATGGTGCGGGCCCTCTCCGTCGTACGCGGCGCGCCACCGCCCTCGACCGCGGCCGACACGGCCCGGACCAGCCACGCGTTGACCGACAGGCCCTCGCGGCTCGCGGCCTCCTCGGCGCGTGCCTTGAGGTGGGCCGGCAGACGCAGATTGACGCGGGCGGTGCCGCCCTCGTCGCCGTCGGCCGGCGCCTGCGCCCTCAGCGGTTCGGCGGGCGCGGCGGGCGCTTCCGCGGGGCCGCCACCGGTGGGCGGCAGCGTCACCACGAAGTCGGGCTCCAGCCCGCGCAGCCGTACGTCGACCGAGCCGGGGGCGAGCTCGCGGGTGATCTCGTCCATCGCGGCGGAGAGCACATTGAGCATGGTCAGACGGGTCGCCGACTCCAGCGGAGCGGTGAGCCGTTCGGCCAGCTCGCGGGCATCTTCCCCGCCCGCTTCGGCGGCCACCGCGAGTTCGCGGCGGAGGGTGTCGACATACGGGGTGAGGTCCATGGCGCCATCATGGCACCACAGTGGCGCACTCTGCAAGTCTGACAGCGCCCCGCCTGGGGTGAATTTTCGAATACACCATCTGAGCTGCGGCAATACGAAGCAGGCGGAGTGAGCCATGGTGACACCGCGGGCGATCAGGCACCTTCTGGAACGCGGAATGGCGCCGAGTGGCGCCGGACGGTGCCACCCGGCGCCATGTGATGCCACGTGTCTCTGTGCCTGGAGAAGGGCACGCCGCGGTTCGGAGGCCGCGTACAGCGCACCGGGGGGCTTACGACAAGACTCGGGGTGTGACGCAGAATCAGCGGGTAAGGCTGAATCTGCGGACATGGGGGTCGCGAAGAATGCGTGTGTTGTTGTCGACGTACGGGGCGCGTGGGAGCGTTGAGCCGATGGTGGGGCTCGCGGTGGCGTTGCGGGAGCTGGGCGCGGAGGTGCGCGTGTGTGCGCCGCCGGACGAGGAGTTCGCGGAGCGGCTGGCCGGGGTCGGTGTGCCGGTGGTGCCCGCCGGTCGGCCCGTGCGCCCGTTGGTGGTCTCGGTGACGCCGGGGTCGGCGGAGGGCCTGGCGCAGCGCGCTTCCGAGCTGATGGCCGCGCAGTTCGACACGGTCGCCGCGGCCGCCGAGGGGTGTGAAGTGCTGGTGGCGACCGGCCCGTTGCCGGTCACGGCGGGCGCGCGGTCGGTGGCCGAGAAGCTCGGCATCCGCTACGTGCACGTGAGTCACCAGCCGGTCAGCCTGCCGTCGCCGTACCGCCGGCCGCCCGCGCGGCGGGGCCAGACGGTGCCGGAGGCCACCGACAACCGGGCGCTGTGGGACCGGGACGCCCGGATCGCGAACACGATGTTCGGCGACATGCTCAACACCCAGCGGGCGTCGTTCGGCCTGCCACCGGTGGACAGCATCCGCGACTACGCCTTCACCGACCGCCCGTGGCTGGCCACGGACCCGGTCCTGGACCCGTGGCAACCGACGGCGGACCTCGACGTGGTGCAGACCGGCGCGTGGCTGCCGGCCGACGAACGCCCGCTCCCGGACGAGTTGGTGGCCTTCCTGGACGCCGGTGCACCACCGGTGTACGTGGGATTCGGCAGCATGCCGATGAGCGCCCCGAAGGAACTCGCCCGGGTCGCCGTCGAGGCGATCCGCGCGCAGGGCCGCCGCGCGGTCGTCTACCGCGGCTGGGCCGAGCTGGACCTGATCGACGACCAGGACGACTGCTTCGTCGTCGGCGAGGTCAACCAGCGGGCGCTGTTCCTCCGGACGGCCGCCGTCGTGCACCACGGCAGCGCGGGCACGACGACGACCGCCACCGGGGCCGGTGCGCCGCAGGTGGTGGTGGCGCAGGGGGCGGACCAGCCGTACTGGGCCGACCGCGTGGCCGAGCTGGGCATCGGCGTGGCACACGACGGTCCTGCCCCGACCACCGAGTCCCTGTCGGCCGCGCTCAGGACGGCCCTGGCCCCCGGGACCCGCGCACGAGCGACCGCCGTGGCCGGCACGATCCGCACCGACGGGACGACGGTGGCCGCGAAGCTGCTGCTCCACGCGGTCGCCTAGGGCGCGTATCGAGTCGTGATCAATTTGCGGGATGTGCCTTCGTGGCACGGTCCGGTCCGATAGACGGTCTTACGTGACGCGAGTGCAACTGACCGATCCGGATTGGGAGTTCATCGAGCCGTACCTGCCGATGGGCGAGTACGGCCCGTACCCCGAGCGACTGCGGCAGCAGTTCGAGGGCGTGATCTGGCGGTTCAAGACGGGCGGGCAGTGGCGGGAGATGCCGACGGAGTTCGGCGCCTGGTCGACCGTCCACAACCGCTTCCGGCAGTGGCGTGACGCCGGCGTCTTCGAGGCCCTGCTGGAGGGCCTGATCACGGAAGCCGCGAAGCGGGGTGAGGTGGACCTGTCCCTGGTCAGCATCGACTCCACCACCGCCCGAGCCCACCACGACGCGGCCGGGATGCACCTCGACGAGGACGTCGTCACCGCCCTGGAGAAAGCCGCGGCCGAGGAGGAGAAGGCCAGGTCAAAGGGGGCGGCCTCGAAGAGCAAAACGGGCAAGAGACCGAAGGTGATCCCGCGCTGGAAGAACGACGACGCATCCGGCGTCGGCGGAAACTCCGGCTGAAGGCCGCCCTCCTCGGACGTTCCAGAGGCGGGCAGACCAGCAAGGTCCACCTCGCCGCCGACCGCAAGTGCCGCCCGCTGGCGTTCATCCTGACCACAGGCCAGGCAGCGGACAGCCCGCAGTTCATCCCCGTCCTGAAGAAGGTACGGGTACGCGGGCCCGTCTGCCGACCCCGCATCCGGCCGGACGCGGTCGCCGGGGACAAGGCGTACTCGTCCCGCGGATCCGCGCCCACCTGCGCAAACGCCGTATCAAGGCGGTCATCCCGGAGAAGAAGGACCAGGCCGCCAACAGGAAGAAGAAGGGCTCCAGAGGTGGCCGACCCGTCAGCCGCGACGCCGATCTCTACAAGGAGCGGAACACCGTCGAACGCCTGATCAACAAGCTCAAAGCATGGCGAGGCATCGCCACCCGATACGACAAGACTCCCGACAGCTACCTCGCCGATCTCCACCTGCGCGCCTCGATGATCTGGATCAAGGACCTCACCAGGACCACCCGATGATCACGGTTCGATATGCCCCTGGGTGACGCGCTGAGGTGCCGGACGCCAAGGGCGGGCAGGAGTTGAGTCAACGGTCAACCAGCCGTGGAGGCGGGGCCTCACCCGTGGATTCCGCGTCGGTGTCGTCGGTGCCGACCGGGCCGCGGGGAAGCATCCGGTCCAGCCACTTCGGCAGCCACCAGTTGGTCCGGCCGAGGAGTGTCATGGTCGCCGGTACCAGCACCATGCGTACGACCGTGGCGTCGATGAAGATCGCGGTGGCCAGGCCGAGCCCGAACATTTTGGTGGAGGGGTCCTCGGCGACGGCGAAGGACAGGAAGACCGCCACCATGATGAGGGCGGCCGAGGTGATGATCCGGGCGGTGCGCGAGACACCCTCAACGATCGCCGTGCCGTTGTCGCCGGTGCGCAGGTACTCCTCGCGTACGCGGGAGAGGAGGAACACCTCGTAGTCCATCGACAGGCCGAACAGGATGGCGAAGAGGAACATCGGGATGAACGACACGATCGGAACCGTCGCTTCCAGCCCGATGAGTGCACCTCCCCAGCCCCACTGGAAGACCGCGACCATGATGCCGTAGGCCGCGCCGATGCTCAGCAGGTTCAGCAGTACCGCCTTGAGCGGTACGAGTATCGAGCGGAAGACCAGCATCAGCAGCAGGAACGACATCGCCAGCACGGCGGCGACGAACACCGGCAGGCGTTGGCTGGTGCGTTGGCCCACATCGGACAGGCTCGCGGCGGCGCCGCCGACGTGGGCCCTGGCCGGGCCGTGCCCGATCGCCGTGGGCAGCACGTCGGTGCGCAGCCGGGCGATGGTGTCGGCCGTGGCCTTGTCCTGAGGGCTGGTGGTCGGGAACACCACGAGGGTCGCGATGCCGGTGGCCTGATCGATGTGCGTCGGCGCGACGGATGCGATGCCCGGATCCGCCGCGACCGTTGCGACGAGTCGGTCCAGCACTCCCGGATCACCGGTGGGGTCCGCGGCGATGACGAGGGGACCGTTGGTGCCCGGGCCGAACCCCTCGGCGACGAGGTCGTAGGCCCGGCGCTCGGTACGGCTGTGGGGCAGTGAGCCGTCGTCGGGCAGGCCGACGCGCAGGCCGAGCACGGGCAGCGTCGCGGTCAGCAGCAGCCCCGCCGCGCCGACCGCGTACGGCACCGGGTGCTGGCTGACGTGCCCGATCCAGCGACGCCACCCGGCGGCGTGGGCGGCGCCTGCCGCCGGGTCCCGCCGCCGTGCGAGTCGGCCCAGCTTCCTGGTCTGCAGAGCCCGGCCGATCCGGCCGGCCCGGGCCAGGCGCGGGCCCGCCGCGCCGAGGAAGGCCGGCAGCAGCGTCACCGACGCGAGCACCATCGTCAGGACGACGATCGAGACGGCAACCCCGCCCACCGTCATGAACGGCACGTTCGCGACCGCCAGGCCGAGGATCGATACGACGACGGTGCCGCCGGCGAAGACCACCGGCCGACCCGCCGTTGCCACCGCTCGTCCGGCCGCCGCCTGCGGATCGAGCCCGCACGCGAGGTACTCCCGGTGCCTGGCGAGCACGAACAGCGCGTAGTCGATGCCCACTCCGAGCCCGACCATGCTGCCCAGGACCGGTGCGAAGGTGGGGACCTCTGTCACCCCCGCCAGTACCGTCATCGTGGCGACCCCGATGGTCAGCCCGAAGACCGCCATGCCGATCGGCAGCGCGGCGGCGACGAGCGAACCGAACGCCAGGAACAGGATCGCGGCCGCGGCGAGGAGGCCGATCAGCTCGCTCGCGCCGCCGTCGGGGTCGGAGAAGGCGTAGAAGAGGTTCCCGCCCATCTCGATGCGCAGGGGCAGCTCGGCGCGCAGCCGGTCGCCGAGATCGACGAGGGCGTCGAGGTCTTCGGCCGACAGCCGGCTCTGGTCGGGGTACTGCACCCGGACGACTGCGATCCGCCCGTCGGCCGAAACGAGGCCGCCGCGCACGGCGGTGTCCCCGCCCGCGTCGAGTGCCCCCGCCGGGTCGCTCGTGCCGAGCACGTGCGGCAGCCGCTCCACCTCGGTCTGCAGCCGCGTGAGAGCGGTGCGCGCGCTGCCGTGGTCGAAGAACGTCGCACCGCCGTCGAGGGGGGTGACGACCACTTGGGCGGTCATCCCCTCCTGGCCGGTGCCTGCCCGCTCGATCAGTTCCGCGGCCTGTCCGGAGTCCAGTCCCGGGGCGGTCATCGAGTCCGCGGTCCGCCCGCCGAAGGCGACGGCGGCGAGGACGGTGAGCGTGGCGGCGATCAGCCATGCCGCGATCACCCGCCAGGGATGGCGGGCGGCGCTTGCGCCCAGGCGCAACAGGGCTTTCGAGAGCATCGGGTCCTCCAACCACCTCGTCGGCCGTCCTTGTACGGCCGCCGATGCCGAGGCTCGTCGCCACGGCGCTCCGCGGCATCGGCCCTGGGGCTGCGGATCCCTCGGCCCCAGGGCGGAGTGACGACCCGTCCTTTCGGCCGATGCGCGGCACGCCGCGGTCCCTAGGCTGAGAACCGTGCTCCGAGACGACCTGCGAACCCTGTGGACCGAACCCCGGCCGCCCGGCGCGCCCGCCCGGGTGCGGCGGGACTGGGCGCTGCTCGCCGCGGGCCTTGCCGGTGTGGCGCTGGAGGCCACCCTGCGCGAGAACGTCGTGTGGCGGCCGGTGGCGGTGGTGTTCGCCGTATGGCTGTGCCTGCTGCCCCTGTGGCGCCGGACCCGCCCGCTGGCGATGGTCAAGCTGGCGTTCGGCTCGGTGATCCTGCTTCAAGTGGCCTCGCTCGTCGCCGCACCGCGCGAGCCCGTCGGCCTGGACACCGGCGCGGTCGTGCTCGTGCTGGTGTACGCGCTGCCCCGGTGGGGATCGGGACGGGAGATTGTGCTCGGTGGCGCGGTGATCCTCGCGGCCTGCACCCTGGCGACCGTCACGTACGAGACCCCGGTCGTCGAAGAGGTCGGGGGCTTCGTCTTCCTGCTGCTGCCCGGCGTGGTCGGGGCTGCAGTGCGGTTCCGGGTGACCGCTCGCGAGCGGCAGTTGGACCAGGTGCGCTCCCGCGAGCGCGAGCAGCTCGCCCGGGAACTGCACGACACGGTGGCCCACCACGTGTCGGCCATGGTGATCATCGCTCAGGCGGGCCGGGTTCTCGCGGGCACCGACCCGTCCGCCGCCGTCGAGGCGCTGGAGGGGGTCGAGGAGGAAGGAGCGCGCACGCTGGAGGAAATGCGCGCCATGGTCGCCGCGCTGCGCGACCGCGGGGTCGGCGCCGAGCTGGCGCCGCCTGCCGGTGTCGCGGATCTGGAGCGCCTGGTGCGCACCCCGGGTGGTCGCGTCAGGGTCGACCTGGGGCTCGACGGCGAGCTGGACGCGCTGCCCCCGGCCGTGGACGCGGCCGTCTACCGGATCGTGCAGGAGTCGGTGACCAACGCGCTGCGCCATGCGGTCGACGCGACCGAGGTCGTCGTCCGGGTCGCCGCGGAACGGCACATGGTGCGGGTGAGCGTGCGCGACAACGGCCGGCGCACCGGCCGGGGTCGCGACGGATACGGACTTACCGGATTGCGCGAGCGCGCGACGCTGCTCGGCGGCACACTACGAGCCGGCCCGGGTACCGACCGGGGCTGGCATGTCGACGCCGAACTGCCGAGAGCGAGGAGCGAGAGCGGTGTCCATTCGCGTCCTCGTCGCTGACGACCAGACGATCATCCGCACCGGGTTGCGGATCATGCTGAACGCCCAGCCCGGCATCGAGGTGGTCGGCGAGGCCGCCGACGGGCGGGAGGCGGTACGTCTGGCCCGCGAACTGCGCCCCGACGTCTGTCTGTTCGACATCCGCATGCCCGTACTCGACGGGCTCGAGGCCACCCGGCTGGTCGCCGGCCCGGGCGTCGCCGACCCGCTGGCCGTGGTCGTCATCACCACGTTCGACCTCGACGAGTACGTCTACGGCGCGCTGCGTGCCGGCGCCCGCGGATTCCTCCTCAAGGACACGGGACCGGACCTTCTGGCCCAGGCCGTACGGTCGGCGTCCGGCGGTGAGGCGCTCATTGCGCCCAGCGTCACCGTCCGTCTGCTCCAGGCATTCGCGGACCTGCCCGCCGGCCGGCCCGTGGCCCAGCCGGTCTCCCCCGTCACCGCCCGCGAGGAGCAGGTGCTCCTCGCCGTCGCTCGCGGGCTGACCAACACCGAGATCGCCGATGCACTGCACATCAGCCTCAGCACGGTGAAGACGCATCTGGCCAGCCTGATGGGCAAACTCGGCGCCCGCAACCGGGTCGAGATCGCGATGTGGGCCTACGAAACGCGCCGTATCCTCCCCGGAACCTGAGCCGGGTGCCGGGCCATGTCCCATGAGTCCCCGCCCGGACATCAGTGCACCGGTCGGCTCACGTCGGCTCCACGTGCCTCACCCGCCCCAGAGCGTGACGTACCAGGAGGCCGGAACTGGGACGGTGAGACACCCGATACGACAAGACTCCCGACAGCTACCTCGCCAGTCTCCACCTGCACGCCTCGATGATCTGGATCAAAGACCTCACCAGGACCACCCGATGATCACGACTCGATACGCGCCCTAGTGCCGTTGGTGCCGTGGCCGGGGAGGTCTGCCCTGTGGACCTTTCCGGTCGCGACGCCGGGCGGTCTCCCCGGAGTGACCGGCGTACTCCGCGGAGTTCCGTGGCAGGAGCCCGCTGCCGTAGAGCACCGCCGGGTCATTGGAGCTGGCGGCGGACCAGGTCGTGGAAGAGGCCGGCCGGGTCGGCGAGGAGGTCGGCGGGGCGGCCCTGCTGGACGATCCGGCCGTCCGACATGGCGATCACCCGGTCGGCGTCCATGATCGTGGACAGCCGGTGGGCGATCACGATGCGGGTGGCGTGCAGGGTGCGGGTGGATTCGATGACCACGCGCTGGGCTTCGTTGTCCAGCGCGCTGGTGGCCTCGTCGAAGAACAGGACGCGCGGCTTGCGGATGAGGGCCTGGGCGATCATCAGCCGCTGGCGCTGGCCGCCCGAGACCGTGGTGCCGCCGTCGGACAGCATGGTGTGCATGCCCATCGGCATGGCCTTGATGTCCTCGGCCAGGCCCGCCATCGTGGCAGCCTCCCAGGCCTCCTCGAGCGTGAACGTCCCGGCGCCGCATATGCAGTCGAGGATGGACCCGGTGAAGGGCTGGGCGTTCTGCAGGACGACGCCGCACTGGCGGCGCACGGCCGCCTGGTCGAGCGCGGCCAGGTCCTGGCCGTCGTAGAGCACGCTGCCCGCCACGGGCTTGTCGAAGCCGATGAGCAGCCTCAGCAGGGTCGACTTGCCGCAGCCGCTGGCCCCGACGATCGCGACGAACTCGCCCGGCCGGACCTGGAAGTCGATGTCGTGGAGGACGAGTGGGCCGTCGTCGCCGTAGCGGTAGGACAGGCCCTTGGCCTCGACGGCGCCGGTCAGCGCACCCGGTCGGGTGCTGGAGCGGCCCGCCTCGGGGGTCTCCCGCAGGACCGGTTTGACCTGCTCGAACATCGGCAGCACCGCGGCGGCCGAGATGAGCGCGCCGGTCAGCTGCGTGACCGAGGACAGCAGCATCGTCAGGGCGGTGCTGAAGGTGAGGAACCCGCTCGCGGACATGGCTCCGCGGGCCGGTCCCGCCAGCAGCATGAACATCACCAGCGTGCACAGCGGCAGGTAGACCGCGCCCAGCACCGTGATGACGTTCTGGATCCGGCCTATGCGCTGCTGCAGCTCGCGCGTACGGGCGAACTCCCGCGCCCAGGCGGCGTAGGCGAAGCTCTCGGCCGCGGCGACGCGCAGCTTGGGCAGCCCGCGCAGGGTCTGGAAGGCCTGGTTGTTCAGCTGGTTGCCGAGCTTGATCAGCCGGCGCTGGTAGCGCAGCTGCCACAGCCCCAGACCCAGGAAGACCGCGGCGATGACGAGCAGCATGGCGGCCGCCGCCAGCGCCAGCGGCACGCTGTAGACGAGCAGCAGTACGAGGTTCATCGTGCCGACCGCGGCGGCCTGCACGGACACCGTGCCGATGCCGGAGAGCACGCGGCGGATGGCGCTGATACCCATGGCGGCGCTGGCCAGTTCGCCGGTGGAGCGGCCCGCGAAGAAGGTCGTCGGCAGCCGCAGCAGCCGGTCCCACACCGCCGGCTGCAACGTGGCCTCGATGCGGCCCTCCATGCGCAGGATGGAGATGTTCTGCAGCAGCATGAAGGCGGCGGAGACGACGCCGGTCGCGATGAGTGCCAGCGCGGTCTGCACGATGAGGCTGTTCTCGGCCTTGGGCACGTACTGGCCGAGCACCTTGCCGGTGGCGATGGGCACCAGCGCGCCCAGGACCATCGCGACCAGCCCGCCGACGAGCAGGCTGCGCAGCTCGGGGAGGGTGCCGCGGACGCTGAAGCGCAGCAGCGCCGCCAGGCCAACCCGTCCGTCGGGCAGTGGGCGGTAGAGCATGACGGCGCGCGGTTCGAAGGCGGACGCATCGGCCTTGCCGCCGTTTCCGCCCTTGCCGCCCTTGCCTCCGTTGCCTCCGTTGCCTCCGTTGCTTCCCTTGCCGATGCGCTCACGCGTGCCGGTGGCGGGGTCGACCGCCTCGTAGCCACCACGCCGCCACAGCAGGGCGACCGGGGTCCCGTCCTTCTCCCGCCGGCCCACCAGGGGACCGCTGTTCTCCTTCCACCAGCGCCCGCTGAGCCTGACCACGCGCGTGCGGATCCGCGAGGCGAGCGCGATGCGTTCGACGGGGTCCATCCGCTCGGACGTGGCGCTCGCCTCGCTCCGCTCGGACAGGGTGATGCGGGCCTCGTCGGCGACCAGGCGGCACACGGCGAAGGTCGCGTCGACGCTCGCGCCGCGGTGGGAACGGCTGCCGGAGCGGTCGATGGAAGCCAGCAGCGCCCGGTCCGCCTGGGTGCGGGCTGCCCGGCCGGCCGCGATGCCGGCCGCCGTACGGTCCTCGTGGTCGCGTTCGAGCTGTTCGATCCAGTGGTCCAGGGCGTACAGCAGCCGGTACTGCTGGTCGACCATGCCCTGCCACATCGCCGCGTCGACGAGGAGGGTGCCCACGGCCTCCGCCTCGTACGCGGCTCCGTACTGCACGCTGCCGGGGGTGATCCGCATCCACAGGATGTCGTCGTCGGCCGCCCGCTCGGTGGTGGCGCGGCCGTCCAGCGGCGCCTGGTAGAGCACCCGCAGGCCGCGGCCGAGACCGCGGGCGAAGGCGTCCTCGAGCGGGCTCGGCGGGGCGGCGGGGGCGCCGTACTCCCCTTGGCCGTCCCACCACTGGCCGCCGTGGAACGGTACGCCGTACTCGGGGGCGGGCAGCTCCCGCAGCTCGATGCGGCGCAGCCGGCAGCCGGGCAGGGGCCGGCCGACCAGGGTGTGCTCGGGTCCCTCGGCCGGGCCCAGCAGCAGGGTGCCCGTCTCCAGCCGGCCCAGGAAGTGCCAGTGCCCGGCCTGTGCGGCATCGACGGCGAAGAGGTCCAACTCGCCCTGTACGACGAGCCACAGGACGAGCGGGCCCTCCAGCGACAGGCTGCGCAGGCCCGTGCAGTCGACCGGCCGGCCCAGTCCGCCCAGGGCCGCGAGGACCGCGTCGGAGTCCTGGCCCGGGGCCGGGCCCGGCTGCCCGGCCGTGGTGTGGTGCGGGTACGTCACCTCAGTGCTCCTTGACCAGTGCGGCGTACGGGCCCCGCGCGGCGACCAGGTGCTCGTGCCGCCCGCGTTCCACGACCGTGCCCCGGTCGAGTACGACGATCTCGTCGCTGTCGCGCACCGTGCTCAGCCGGTGGGCGATGACCACGCAGGCGCAGCCGCGGCGGCGCAGGTTGTCGATGATGATCTGTTCGGTCACCGCGTCCAGGGCACTGGTCACCTCGTCGAGGACCATGACGCTGGGGCGGCGCACCAGCGCCCGGGCGATCTCCAGGCGCTGGCGCTGGCCGCCGGAGAAGTTCCGGCCGTCCTGTTCGACGCGGCTGTGGATGCCGCCGGGGCGGCGGGCGACCACGTCGTGGACGGCCGCGTCCTGGAGGGCGGCGGTGACGGCCTCGTCCGGGATGGAGGGGTCCCACAGGGCGACGTTGTCGCGGACGGTGCCCTCGAAGAGGAAGACGTCCTGGTCGACGAAGGAGACGGAGGCGGCCAGCACCCCGCGCGGGATGTCCTCCAGCCGCATCCCGTCGATGCGGATGGCGCCCGCCCAGGGCGTGTGGAGGCCGGAGATCAGCCGGGAGACGGTGGACTTGCCGCTGCCGGATCCGCCGACGAGCGCGACCTGCCGGCCGGGGCCGACCGAGAGCGAGAAGTCCTTGAGGAGCGGGGCGTCCAGCGGGCTGTACCCGAAGGTGATGGCGTCCAGTTCCACGTGGCCCTTGAGGCGGCGGGTGCCCGCGGCGGGCTCGCGCCGCGAGTAGACCGGGTCGACGGGGAAGTTCTCGACGTCCTTGAGGCGGGCGACGTCGGCCGCGAAGTCCTGGATCCGGCCGGCGACGCCGCCCAGACGGGAGATCGGCGCGGTGAAGCTGGTCACCAGGGCCTGGAAGGCGACGAGCAGGCCCACGGACAGATGCCCCTCCACCGCCCGCAGGCCGCCGATCATCAGGATCAGGGCGCTGTTGAGCGCGGCCAGCGTGGGGGCGACGATCGCCAGCCACGCGCTGGGCACGCCGAGCCGCTGCTGCACGTCGAGGGTGACCGCGTGCTGTCCGGCCCAGCGGCGGAAGAAGCCGTCCTCGCCGCCGGTGGCCTTCATCGTCTCGATGAGCTGGAGACCGCTGTAGGAGGTGTTCGTCAGCCGGGCGCTCTCGGCGCGCAGTTTCTGGGTGCCGGTGGCCCTCAGGTGGATCACGATCCGCATGGCCACGACGTTGAGGAGCGCGATCATCACGCCGACGAGGGTGAGCTGCGGGTCGTACGTCCACAGCAGCACCGCGTAGAGCACGACCACCACGGCGTCCACGCCCGCGGCGGCGAGGTCCCGGGCGAGGGTCTCGGCGACGGCGTCGTTGGACTGGAGGCGCTGGACCAGGTCGGCGGGGTTGCGCTGGGAGTAGAAGGCGACGGGGAGTCTGAGCAGGTGCCGCAGGAAGCGGGCGCTGCCCAGGGTGGAGGAGATGATGCGCCCGCGCAGCAGGTTGGCCTGCTGAAGGGCGGTGAGGGCCGCGGTGAGCACCAGGGTGACGGCCATCGACGCGAACAGCACGCCCAGCAGGGACGTCTGCTCCCCGATGAGGAACATGTCGATGTACGTGCGGCTCAGTGCGGGCACCGCCGCGCCGACGGCCACGAGCAGGATGCTGGAGATCACGGCGGCGGCCATGGTGCCCGAAGTGCCGCGCAGGCGGGCCGGCATGGCCCCCATGACGCCCGGCTTGCGGCCGCCGCGCCGGAAGTCCTCGCCGGGCTCGAAGGTGAGCACGACACCGGTGAAGCTGGTGTCGAACTCGTCCATGGGGACGAACCTGCGGCCCTTTCCCGGGTCGTTGACGTACACGCCCTTGCGGCCGAGGCGGTGGCCCATGCCGTCGTAGACGACGTAGTGGTTGAACTCCCAGAAGAGGACGGCCGGGGCGCTGACCTCGGCGAGCGCGGCCAGGTCCATCTGCATGCCCTTGGCCTTCAGCCCGTAACCGCGGGCGGCCTTGAGGAGGTTGCTGGCGCGGGAGCCGTCCCGGGAGACTCCGCAGGCGATGCGCAGCTCCTCCAAGGGGACGAAGCGGCGGTAGTGGCCGAGCACCATGGCCAGGGCGGCGGCGCCGCACTCCACGGCCTCCATCTGCAGCACGGTACGGGTGCGTACGGGACGGGGCGTCCTGGTCCTGGGGGCGGGGGCGGCCTTGCGGCGCGCGCCGCCGCCCTTGGGCTCGGGGCGGTGGCGTCGGCGTCCGGCGGGAGGGAGCCGGGGTGCTTCGGGGGGCGCTCCGGTCTGCGGCGCGGTCATGGCAGCAGCCAGTCGACGGGTCGCTGCGCGGCGAGGTGGACGGCTCCGGTGACCGGCGTCGCGGTGTCGACGGCGTACGGGGGTCCATCTGTGGAGGACCACTGGTGGCCGGACTTGGTGGTGGCGGAGCGCTCCAGTTGCACGAGCACCGCGACGGGGCTGCCCTGCCGGGAGAACTGTTCGGCGAGCCCGCTGTCGCCGAGGAAACCGCTGATCTGCGCCTGTGTCTGGGGCGCGCGGCCGATCGCCTTGACGCGGCCGCGCAGCGTGCCGAACTGGTGCTGGGGCACGGACTGCACGCTCAGGTCGACCGGGGCGCCCACGGTGATCGCCGAGCCGCTGCCGCCGGGCACGTACAGCACGGCCACCAGCGGATCGTCCGTGCTCTTCACGTGTTCCAGGGTCGCCACGTCCGCGCCGGCCGTGACGACCGAACCCACCTTGGCGACCAGTGTCCTCAACAGGCCGCCGGTCACCGCGCGCACGGGCTGGTCGCCCTGCTCCGTACGCACGTTGAGCAGGGGCGTGCCGGGGGTCAGCAGGCGGCCCTCCTCGGCGAGGACCGCGGTGACCTGTCCCGCGACCGGGCTCTGCAGCACGTAACTGCCGTCGGCGTGGGTGAGGATGCCGGGTGCGCTCAGTTTGGGGGCCACGGTGCCGGTGAGGGCCCAGAAGCTCGCGGCGGCCATGACGACGACCGTGACGGCCAGTACGAGCCGCCCTTGCGGGCGCGCGAAGCGTACGGGCAGATCGAGTTCTTCGGGCGATTGCAGCTTGGAAAGCGCCTTTTGGCGAAACTGCACGGACTATTCCTTCAACTGCATTCGAATCGGTCGGGCACGCGGGCAGCCATGAACCCCGGAGCCGTGGGGGATGCTCCGGGGTTCATGGGGAATCCCACTCAGAGACCGGCGCGACCGGTGTTCAGCGAAACACCGGTGATGCCCGAGACGAGGCCGGGGACGTTGGAGACGAGACCCTGCGCGGCCTGGACGGTGTGGAGGGAGCCCACGACGCCGACCACGTCGTTGACGTCGCTGGTCACGGCGCCGGCGAGGCCACCGTTGATGCTGATGATGCCGCCGGACACGGCGTCCAGCTCGGAGTCGGCCATCTCACGGGTCTCGAGGTCGTTACGCATGTCGCGCACCTTTCATTGGGGGGAGTTCTGCATTCCCGCGGCGGCCCGGCGGCTCGGAACTCGGCCGCCATTCCTTCAACTGCCGCGGTGCCCAGATGAAAGCACGCGAACGGGCGACCCGGCCAATCCCGTTGACGCCCCCGTCGCGGGCAGATGACCACCTCTGACGGCCGACGGGAAGGTTCATTCACCGAATGGTGACGAGTTCTCCACAGGATCGAGTAACAGATATGCGCCGCCTGTCCTTTACACGGAACACAGCAGGGCACACCCCCACCAAACGGACGGAATATATCCGGCATATCGCGGAGCTGTGGAGGGCGGGGGTCCCGATGACGCACACGCTGTGCAGATTTCCCGAAGGCGCGTGGGGTGACGGGGTCATCACGCCGGGTGTACTCCGGGGCGGCGGCGCGCAGCCGGTCAGGGCAGTGTCCAGAACTGGGTCGTGACGAGATAGAAGAGGACGGCCCAGAAGACGGTCACCACGGCGACGATGCCGAGGCCGATGAGGTTGGTCCTCGTCCTCGACTCGTCCGGGGACGGGCGCAGCCAGCGTCTGAGCAGCGGGTTCACGTAGTAGGGCATCGTGAAGAAGCTCATGAGGAAGCTCGAGAGCAGGTTGCCCACGAGCAGCCCCAGCCAGAAGGGCATTCCCAGCGGGTGCAGGGCGAGCGTCAGCAGGACGACGGTCGGGTACAGGCCGACCCAGACCGCGATGGAGGTCCTGGTCTCGGAGGGCGGCGGCGCTTCCTTGCCGTTCTCCTCGAAGGCGAACCAGCTGCCGAAGGAGTTGTCGATCGTGCGGAGTTTGAAGTCGTCGAACTTCTCTCCCTCGGCAAGGAGCTCCTGCCGCTTTTCCGACCCCAGCCAGGCGTCGAGGTGCGCGGCGTTGTCGTACCGGTACAGCGTCGTCCATTCGTCCTGGAGCCCTTCGATCGGGCGGAAGAGCTCGCTGCCCCGGAAGCCTTCGAACTTGCTCTCCTCCTGGCTCATGTGGTGCTGCCAGGCGAGGAAGTCGTCGACCTGGTCCGGGTGGACGCGGTGGGTGACCACAACGGTCACCAGGGGATCCGCCGGCTGTGTGCCACCGCTGACCACCTGCTGCGTTGCCGGGCCGTCGCAGTACTTCCGGCCGACGTCGAGGAGACGCTGCCTGGTCGCACTGTTGATCCACGCCTGGAGATGGGCGATCGAGTCGAACCGGTAGACGACGACCCAGTCGGGTTGCAGGGCCGTCGGCGGGGAGGTCTCGGCGCCGAGGTAGCCGGGGTATTCGGCGGAAGCGGCAAGGACCTCCTCCTGCCACGCCTCGTACTCCCGCTCCACCCCGGGCACCACCTTCTGGCCGATGATGGCCGTCGCCGCGGCGTCTTCGATCTTCTCGGTGCTCATGAGCTCAGGCCGTCGTCGGGGCCGACTGGCTTTCGCCCAGCCGGCTGTAGATGCGTTCCGGAGTCAGGGGCAGCGCGCGGTAGCGGATGCCCGTGGCGTCGTGGAGTGCGTTCGCCAGGGCGGGGGCCACCGGGTTGATGCAGCATTCCGCCATCCCCTTCGACCGCATGGGGCCGACCGAGTCCGCCGAGTCCACCAGGA
Source organism: Streptomyces sp. NBC_01408 (assembly GCF_026340255.1). Lineage (GTDB taxonomy): Bacteria > Actinomycetota > Actinomycetes > Streptomycetales > Streptomycetaceae > Streptomyces. Next base: position 16,898 of record NZ_JAPEPJ010000003.1, read on the forward strand.
GCACCTCGGTGCGGGGGATGTCGGCGTAGGTGGGGATGCGGTAGTTGCGGAAGTTCGGGTTGGCCATGACGCCGTCCGCGTCGACCTGGAAGTTCTCGGTCAACGCGAATCCGATCCCCTGGGCCACACCGCCCTCCACCTGTCCGCGGACCTGCTCGGGGTTGATGACGAGGCCGGCATCGGTCGCCTGGACGCTGTACAGGATGCGGATCTCGCCCGTCACCCGATGGACGGCGATCCGGAACCCCTGCGTATTGGAGGTGACGCTCCGGGGTGAACCGTAGGCCTTGCGGGCGGCGGTGAAGCGGATTCCGCGCGCTCGCGCCAGCGCGACCAGCTCGGCCAGCGAAACGCGGTGGTCGCCGCAGACCACTCCCCCGTCGTCCATCGAGCACATCACCACGTGGATACCCGTGTGCGCGGCGGCGAACTCCAGGATGCGGTCGCGCACGGCATTGGCCGCCCGCAGTACCGCGTTGCCCGACACGAAGAGGCCCGCGCTCGCGAAGGCGCCGGTGTCGAATCCCGTGCGGTCGGTGTCGGACTGCACCAGACGGATCCGCGAAGGTGTCGTGCCCAGCTGACCGGCCGCGATCTGGACGTGCGCGGTCGACGTTCCCTCACCGAATTCGACGGTTCCGACGGCCAGTTCGTACATGAGGTCGTCGCCGAGCGTGACCCAGGCCTCGGAGATGTGCTCGGTCGGGGGCGCGGTCTCGTGCAGTGAACTCGCGACGCCGGTCCCGACGAGCCACCCGGGGCCGGGGGGCGGCTCATCGGCCGTCCGGGCCATGGCCTCGTCGACCAGGGCGATGCACTTCCCGAGCCCGTCCTCGGTGAACATCACGTCGTCGGGGCCTTCGTGCATGGCGACGAGCGGATCACCCGGGCGCACGATGTTGCGCCGGCGCAGTTCGAGCGGGTCCATGTGGAGCGCGAGTGCCAGTTCGTGCATCGCCGATTCCACGGCGTACGCCGGCTGCGTCATCCCGTAGCCGCGCAGCGCCCCGCTCGGCACGGTGTTCGTGTAGACGGAGTACGCGTCGTACTTCTTGTTGGGGCAGCGGTAGATCATGATGGCGGCCCCGCCCGCGTACAGCGTCTCGCCGCCGTGATTGCCGTAGGCGCCCGTGTTCGACACGTTGCGGACCTGGAACGCCGTGAGCGTGCCGTCCGCCTTCGCGCCGAGCTTGACCGTCAGCGTCATCGGATGCCGCGGGGAGGCGGTGGTGAACTCCTCCTCGCGCGTGTACTCGAAGCAGACGGGCCGCCCGGTGTCGAGGGTGGCGAGCGCGACCAGGTCCTCCGAGATCACTTCCTGCTTGCCGCCGAAGCCACCGCCCACTCGTTTGCAGAACACCCGCAGCTGGTCGGGGCGCAGCGCGAACAGGTGCGCGAGCTTGACCTTCGCGATCGACGGGGACTGTGAACTGGTACGGACGTTCAGCCGGCCGTTCTCCATCCAGGCGATCGAGCCGTGGGTCTCCAGGTGAGCGTGCTGCACGCGCGGCGAGAAGTACGTCCCCTCGTGGATCACGTCGGCCGCGGCGAATCCCGCGTCGACGTCACCGACCTGCGAATGGATCTCCAGCAGGACGTTGTGGACGGGGTCGAGGGCGAACGCGTCCTCCGCGCCGTGCAGTTGCGGTGCCCCCTCGGCCATCGCCTCCTCGGGATCGAACACGGCGGGCAGCACCTCGTACTCGACCGCGACCCTCCGGCAGCCCTCCTCCGCCGCGCCGACCGTGTCGGCCAGGACCGCGACCACGCGCTGGCCGGCGAAGCGGACCGTGTGGTCGAGGATGTAGGTGTCGTCCGGGTCGACGAGGTGGTCGGTGTGGATCGCCGTGGTGAAACGCTTACGCGGTACGTCTTCCCAGGTGTAGACGCGGTGCACGCCGGGAACGGCGAGCGCCGCGGTCTTGTCGATCGAGACGATCCGGGCGTGCGCGTGGGGCGAGTGCAGCACCTTCAGGTGCAGCATGCCGTCGATGTGGGTGTCCATCGTGAACTCGGCGCGCCCGGTCACCACGTCGTTGGCGGCCGGCGCCCTGACGCTCGTCCCGACGGCCTTTCCCGGTGCGGCCGTCTCCACGCCGGTGACGCCCTTCACGGCGTCCTCGATGCCCCGGTAGCCGGTGCAGCGGCAGAGGTTGCCCTTCAACGCGCGGGGCAGGTCCGCCTTCTGGGCCTCGGTGAACGTCGCCGAGGTCATGATCATCCCTGCGGTGCAGAAACCGCACTGGAACCCCGGGGCGTCGCGGAACTGCCGCTGCATGGGGTGCAGGCTGCCCGGTGAGCCGAGCCCCTCGATCGTGGTCACCTCACGGCCGTCCGCGCGGAAGGCCGGGGTGATGCAGCTGTGGACCGGCTCACCGTCCAGCCACACCGTGCATGCGCCGCAGTCACCCGCGTCGCAGCCCTTCTTGACGCCGAAGTGGCCGAGTGAGCGGAGGAAGGTACGCAGGCACTGGCCGGGGGCGGGTTCCTCGTCGAAGTTCCGGCCGTTCACGACGTACGTCATGCCGGTCCCCCCGTCATGAGTTCGCGTCGAATCTCTTCGGCGAAGTGCTGTGTCAGGTGGCGGCGGTGGCCGGGCGTCCCGTTGGGATCCGCGAACCAGGCGTCGGGCGGGATGACGTCGATGCTCTGCTGCAGGGTCCGCTCGTCGGGCATGCTGTCGAAGGCGAGGCGTACGGGCCGTGTGGTGCCGGCGGTGAGCGTGAGCAGCAGGTCGCTCGTTCCCGGTGTCTGCGTACCGATGAGGAAGACGGTCGAACGGCCGAGGTGCGTCAGGGTGAACCGGCGGTGCGCGGTGCGTTTGCGCAGGGCGCGCGCCGGAATGTCGATGCGCCGCAGGATCTCCCCGGGTGCGAGAACGTTCCGATGGTTGCCGGTCACGAAGTCGAGGGCGTCCACGGTGCGCGCGGATCCGTCGGTGGCCTCCAGCCCGTACTGCGCCTCCAGTGCGACGGTGAGCGTGATCATCGGGCCGGCGGGCAGGGACATGCAGATGTTTCCGCCCACGGTCGCCGAGTTCCAGACCTTGAACGAGGACAGGAAGGCCTCGCAGCTCGTCGCGAGGAGGGCGCCTGCGGTCCAGTCCTCGGGCGGGACGAAGGCGTACAGGTCGCGGATGGTGCACGTCGCACCGATTTCGAGTCCCGCGTCGCTCGGGACCAGGGGCTCCCAGCTCAGCGCCGTCAGGTCGATCAGGCGGCGCAGGTCCGGCTGCTCGTCGGAGAACAGCCACGTCCCGCCCGCGAGCCAGGCGTCGCCTTCGCGCCAGTCCGTGCCTGGCCGATCGGACGGTCGCCGGACGACTTCGGTGATGGTGTTGAGATCCATGGGGACTGATCTCCCTCAGGACGAAGGTGCTGGAGGAAGGACCGGCGGCGCGCATGAATTCCCGAACATCATATCGCGTAACGGGCAATACCGACCAAGTCGGGCATCCGTGCACGGATCCGCGCGGGCGCTAACCCGAAGGGCGGACCGGGCGGGCCCGGTGGACAGGCGGCTCGTACGATGAGCGCATGAGAGCCGCCGCGCAGCGTACGAGCCGCCCCGCCGGGCCGGGCTTCGTGCTGCTGGTGCTCACGGTGCTGGCCGGGGTGCTGGCGATGCACGGGCTGGGCCCGCGGCCGGTGCCCCTGGCGGCGGCCCATCCGGCCGCCCACGCGGTGCACCCGGCCGCCGGGGCCCACGGTGACGCCGACTGCTCCCATCCGGCCGACGGCCCGGAGCACCTCGATCACGCGGACGGGACCTGTGCGGCGGCCGGAGTCGGCTCGGCGTACGCGCCGCCGCCGCTGCCCGCCGCCGTGGACGAGGCCCTTCCGGGCGCGGCGCTGCTCGGCGCGGCTCCGGCCGCCACCCGTACGGGACGGGCTCCGCCCGACCTGTCCGAGCTGCAACTCCTACGGATATAGGACGCCGCTCGGCGCCCGCTCGCCCCGGTTCCGCCGGTGGTGGGCGCGCCGCGCCCCGGCACGTCCTGACCTCTTCGCTCAAGGAGTTGCACCACCATGACCTCGAACCGTTCGTTCCTCCGCCGTTCCCCCGTCCGCCGCGCCGCCGCCGTGGTCACCGCCTCCGCGGCCGCCCTCGTCCTGGCCGCCTGCGGCTCGGACGACGGTGGCGCCGCCGCCGGGCACAACGGGCACCCCGCCGCCTCCCCGTCGGTGACGGCCCCCGGTACGCCGGGCCGGCACAACGCCGCCGACGTCGCCTTCGCCACGGGCATGATCCCCCACCACCGCCAGGCCGTGGAGATGGCCGACCTCGCGCCCGGCCGGGCGGAGTCGGGGCAGGTGAAGCGGCTCGCCGAGGAGATCAAGAAGGCTCAGGACCCGGAGATCAAGACCCTGTCCGGGTGGCTGGCCTCCTGGGGCGAGCCGGTGCCCGCGGCGGGCACCACGGACGCCGCGGACCACACGCAGCACGGCTCTGGCGGCGGCATGATGTCCGCCGAGGAGATGGACGAGCTGTCGAAGACCTCGGGCAAGGCGTTCGACACCGCGTTCATGGAGCTGATGATCAAGCACCACGAAGGGGCGGTGGAGATGGCCAGGACCGAGAAGAGCCAGGGCTCCTTCCCCGAGGCCAAGACCATGGCGGACGCCATCATCTCCTCCCAGTCCGCCGAGATCGACACCATGAAGGGCCTGCTCGGCAAGAGCTAGTGCTGTGACCGGAAAGGTCCACCGGGTCGCGCCGCCCGGCACGGCACCTCGCCGCATTGTCGGACCGCGCCGGTACGTCCAGTACGAGCCGCGGCCCTCCGCCTTGCGATGCACCGCACCGGACGACGCGACCCGGCAAACCCTTCCGGCCACAGCACTAGGTCACGGCACCAGGGGTCCCCGCAAGGGCGGGCGGGCATCATGTGTCCGCCCGCCGCACGCCCCGTGCCCGGCCGCGTCTGTGCGGGCCGGCCGTCGGCCGCGCCTGTGCGGGCCGGCCGGGCGTCAGAACCGCCGGAGCCGGGCCGCCAGGTGGTGCTGCATCGGCAGGCCCACCGCCGCCATCTCCTGGACGAACGCCAGTTCGCCGTCACGGAGGCTGTACCGGCGCCGCGTACCGGTGACCTCCTTGGCCAGCGGGGTGCGGGCCACGTCCTTGCTCTCCAGCTCGATCTCCCCGCCCGACACCCGTCCCACCAGGATCTCGACGATTCCGGTGGGATGGGTGAGCACCACCTCCAGGGAGGCGTCGGGCGTGACCCGCCACCAGCCGGCCTCCCGCCCCGCGGGCCGCACCGCGGCCCCGGTACCGTCGATCAGCCACGCCCGGGCCTCGTAGCGCAGGAAGGGCCGGCCGTCGTGGCTGAAGGTGACCTCCTGCTCGTACTGGAAGTCCTGCTCCAGGGTCGGGTACTCCCCGCGCCCCCGGCCGTGCCAGCGCCCCAGCAGCGGCAGCAAGGGCCGCAGCAGCGGGTGCGGCTCGGCGCCCTCGCCAAGGGTGTGGCTGTCGGGGAAGGGGTTCGCCTGGACCGGTTCGAGCACTGGGCACGCTCCTGCTTGATGTCTGCTCCTGAGCTGCGAAGCGTAGCCGCGGGACCGGCTGGTCCGCCGATCCGTTCGGCCACTGGGCGTTGACGTGCCGCGAAGGTGAAACCCGAACGGATGTGGGGCGTTAGCAGTACGGATCATCGCGCCCCGCCGGGCGCCGTCCCACGTCGCACACGAGCACGACCAGCACGAGGAGTGAGATGACGGACCCGATGTCGGTCGGACGCGGCCGCATGAGACTGGCGGCCCGATGCCGGGTGGTCACGGAGGCCCAGGCTTTCGGGGTGGTCGTCTTCTGCGCGATCCTGTTCAACGCGGCCCTGATGGGTGTGGAGACGTACAGCGGGCTCGCCGCCGAGTACCGGCAGGCGCTGCGGGCCGCCGAGGAATGCTGCCTCGCCCTGTTCACCGTCGAGATGCTGCTGCGGATGGGTGCGTACGCCGACCGGCCGAAAGCATTCTTCCGTGATCCCTGGAACCTCTTCGACCTCGCGATCGTGGCCTCCGCCTTCGTCCCGCTGGTCCGCGAGAACACCACCCTGCTGCGGCTCCTGCGCCTCGCCCGCGTGCTGCGCACCGCCCGCTTCCTGCCCCACCTGCGGATCCTGCTGATCGCCGTCGGCCGCAGCGTGCCCGGTACCGCCAGCTTCCTCTTCATCGGCGCGCTGGTGATCTACGTGTACGCCATGGTCGGCTGGGTCTGCTTCGCCGAATCCGACCCGAAGCACTACGGCTCCGTGGGCCGCGCCGCCCTCACCCTGTTCCTGCTGACCACGCTCGACGGCCTCACCGACGCCGTCCGCGCGGGGCTGCAGATCTCCCGGCTCAGCATCATCTACTACGCCTCCTACGCGCTGCTCGCCTCCTTCGTCCTGGTGAACGTCCTCATCGGGGTCGTCCTCAACTCCCTCGACGAGGCCCGTGAGATGGAGGAGGAGGCCAGCCGCGTCCCGCCGCCCGGCAAGGGCCCCGACCCGGCCACCGAGGTCAGGGAGCGCATCGCGACGGCCCGCCGGGCCCTGGACGACATCGAGGCCGGTCTCGCCGCTGCCGACGGCCGCGCGAAGAGGCAACTGGAGGCCGCCTCGCGCGGGGGCGGCTGAGGGCGGGGACGGATCACTCCTCCAACGGTGGCCCGGTGTCGAGCAGGCGAAGGTGCCACACGCGGTCCGGGAGCCGCTCGACGCTCCACCGGGACGGGTCCCCGGCGGAGGGCAGTTCCACGTTGGTGTCGGACCGGAAGGAGACTCCGTCGAACCGCACCCGCCCCTCGAAGCTCGCGTGGGCGAAGCTCGCCGGGCCCTCGAAGACGGCTCCGGTGGACAGCAGCCCGCGCGTCCACGTCGCGTGGGCGAAGGTGGCCGGCCCGGCGAAGACCGCCCCGCTCAGCCCGGCCAGTCCGTGGAAGACCGTACGGGTGAAGTCGGCCGACCCCAGCACCCGCATCCCGTTCAGGTCCGCCGAGGCCTCCAGCACGGCCTGGCTGAAGGAGACCTCGTCCTCGAAGAGGGCGTCGGTGAATCCGACCGCGCCGCCGAAGACCGTACGGCGGAAGGTGGCCTCTGTCGCGAAGCGGGTCCGGTCGAAGGCCACGGAATGCGCGAACACGGCACGGTCGAAGGAGGCCGGCCCGGCGAAGGTGGCCTCGTCGAACAGGGCCCGGCCCGCGAAGAGCGCGCGGGTGAAGGAGACACGCCCGGTGAACCGGGCCTGCCCCGTGTTCCAGTCGTCCACGAAGTGGGCGCGGTCGAAGGCCGCTTGGCCGAGCCGCACGTGCCGCGTGCCCGGCTCACGCACCACCTCCAACAGGACCTTGAGCAACCCCTCCTCGAATGTGGTGCCCCGGAAGTCGACATCGGATCCGGGCCCGAGGGTACCGAGGTAGGCGGCCAGCTCGGCGGGGTCCAGATGGGCCAGACAGCGGTTGTACCCCGGGATCCGGACGCCACGGCAGCCCAACCGGTCGGTCTCCGGGGCGCCGTACTCGCAGCGCGGCCAGCCGAAGTGGCCGCTGTGCATCTCGTCCGCCTCGACCACCACCTGCCCCAGCTCCGCGAGGTCGCCCGTGCACAGCCAGCCGTCCGTGTCGGAGCCCAGCGGTTCCAGGGTGTACAGCGCACCGGGCCCCAGCAGTTCGTGGAGCTTCACGTAGAACCCTGAAGACACGGCGAGTCGCAGCGCTCCGGACCCCTTCGGCCAACGCCGTCGCTCCGCGATCGCGGGGTACCGGACCAGGCCGGTGGCCTCCGCCACCGCCGGCCCGTCCGCCTCGCCCGTGCCGGAACCGGCCACGACGCCGGTCTCGCCGATGCTCACCCCCACGCCCAGGGCCATGATCCACTGGGGGTTGCGCTCGGCGAACCCGATGAATCTGCGCGGGAGTTCGGAGAGCATCCGGCCCGCTCCGCCCAGAGCGCCCGGCGGGTCCAGCACCACGAGCAGCTCCGTGGCGGCGTCGTCCCCTATCACTCGTCCCGTCGTCGCCGTGTCGCGCATCAGCACCCGCAGGAAGGAGGCGAGCGACGTGCCCGGGGACTGCTCCCCGATGCTCACGCCGGCCAGGATGCTGGCCGCCATGCAGACCGGCAGGCCGGGGTCCATCGGCTCCGGCGGCCGGGCGGACTCCTCCCCCAGGTGCGCGGCCACGGCCCGCTGGAAGCCCGGCTGATCGAACAGCGCGTGCACCGACAGGAACACCATGCGGTCCGGCCAGACCCCGTGGACGACACCGATCAGCTCACCGTCACGGGACACCGGGGCGCCGCGGTACTGCGTCCAGCTCTCCGGCTCGGTGGAGAGCCGGACCAGTTCCCCGTTGGTGCTCCCCTCGTACGGGGTCACCTCGCCCGTCAGCGCGACCGGTTCGCCCTGGTCGGTGCGGCCGTCGACGCGGACCCGGGGACGCAGGGCCTCCCAGGACGGCGAGGGGCGCGGCCGCCGCCAGACGGCGGCATCCGGCGGGTCCTCGTCGGCCAGGTCCTCGTCGGCCAGGAGCAGGACCATCCGCGGCAGCGCGTCGTCCCACCACACGGAACGGCAGGGGATCTCCCGGTCGCTCGCCCGCACCCAGGCGACCGTGGTCCGGGCGAGCGCGGCGTCCCCGACCGTGAGGACCAGCCTGCGCGTCAGCAGTGTGCCGACGTCCTGCGGCTCCCGCATCGCGTCGTAGCGGACGCGTACGACCCGGTCCGACAGGCCCCGGTCCGACAGGCCCCGGTCCGGGAGCGGCGGCGGCTGAGGCACCGGCGTCTGCGGGCGCGCCGCGAACGGCAGTGCTCCTGCCGGGACTTGGTGGCGGCCCTCCTCCTTGCCCGCGGTGACCGCGGTCGCGGAGAAGTCCGGCCCGGTGCCGCGGTTGCGGGACATGAATTCCCAGACCCGGCGGCGCACCAGCTCCCGTACGGCGGCCACGTCCCCGCGCAGCTGCGACCCGAGCAGGGCTTCCCGTACCCCGGGGAGGAACGCGAACTCGGCTTCCTCCGCGCTCTGTCCGGTATCCCCCCAGGGGGCGAACAGCCCGCCGAGGGCGACCTCCGCCAGGTGGCCGTGCTCCGAGTCGCGCAGCAGGGAGCGCCGGACCAGGGTCATGACGGGCAGGGTCAGCGGTACGGCCGCCAGGTGGGCGGCGAGCTGCTGGGCGGTCGGGGAGGCGCTCGCGCGGAAGCGCTCCACGGCTTCGAGGGCGGTGCGGGCCCCGTCCCCGGCGGGTGGCTCCGCCCCGGGCCCCGCCCCGGGCCCCGCCCCGGGCTCGTCCGCGGACGATCCCGGGGACGCCGGCTCCGCGTCCAGACGCAGGCAGGCCAGGCGCCGCCAGCGCCCGTCCCCCGACACCACGCGCACCAGCCTGGCCAGGCTCCCCGAGCCGATGCCCACCACCGGGACCACGGCCGGGCCCGCGCGGCGGCGGCCCGTCCGGGCCAGGCGGGCGAGGCGGGCCACGGGGACCTGCTGCCAGGAACGGGTGGCCGCGGCGGGCCGGTCCGCGCGGACGGCGAAGGTGACGGGCCGGACGGCGCCGCGGGTCCAGAGCCGCTCGGGCAGCACGTTCAGCACGGCCACGGCGTTGTGTCCGCACCAGTGCCGCAGCACGGCCTGGAGCGGGCCCTGCCGCCAGCCGCCCGCGACGGTGTCGGAGAGGACGAGGATCAGCCGGCGGCCCGCCGGGTCGGCCAGCTCCAGGGGATTGCGGGGCGGGCCGCCGCGGCCGCGGGTGAGCATCGGGGCCCCGCCGGGGCCGGTGCCGGTCAGCTGCCAGGTGCGCACGTCGCGGAAGACCCCGCTGCGGGTGAACACGCGCCGGAGCTCGTCCACGTGGTCCGCCCAGAGCAGCATCGAGTGATGGGTGTCGACGACGAGGGCCAGGTCCAGCCAGCGGCTCTCGGCGGGGCGCAGGACGGGGGTCGGGACCATCCGCTCGATGCTGCGTTCCACGGTGAGCTGCTCGTCCAGTTCCTCCCCCGGGCCGCCGATGGAGCGCCGGCCCACGGGGCGCAGGGACCGCATCAGGGCGAGCGGATCGTCGAGGGAGGCCGCGCGGGGCAGTCGCAGCGCCGATCCGCGGCGCCCTCCGGTGGCGTCGGCCGGTTTCCCGGCGGGGTCGGGCACCGGTCCGGGGTAGAGCTGGACGGCCGGTTCGCCCCCGGCTCCGTCCTCGGGCGCCGCGTCGGCCCCGGCCCCCGGTGAGCCCGGTCCGGCGGCCGGCGGCTGACCGGCGGTGGCGTCGTCGGGCCGCGGCCCGGACGGCCGGGCCCCCGCCGGGTCCACCCGGGCCGCCAGCCACAGGATGTCGGCGATCTCCTCGGCCCCGACTCCGGGGCGCGGGCCGCTGTCCTCGGCGCCTTCGGCGAAGGCGGCGAGCAGCTCCTCGATCACGCGGAGGGCCCCGTCAGGTGCTGCATCACCGTGCCCAGGAACCGTTCGCGGTCGTCGGCGTCCGACCAGGCTCCGGCGAGGCGGAGCTGGATCGCGTTGAGGAGCTGGTCGGTGGCCAGGTCCCCGTCCTCCGCGCGTTCGAGGAAGCTCTGGACGAGTTCCTGGTACTCCTCGCTGCCCTCGATGTCCACCTTGAGCCGCTGCTGCACGATGCGGGCGAGCTTGTCGAGGCGCGGCGGCTCCAGGTGCAGCCGGACGCAGCGGCGCAGGAAGGCGGGCGGGAAGTCGCGTTCGCCGTTGCTGGTGAGGACCACGATGGGGAAGTACCGGCACTGGACGCGGCCTTGGGTGATCTGTACGGCGGCGTCGGGGTCGTCGTCGGTGCCGATGGCGACGGTGGGGTCCTCCTTGGCGAGCCGGGCCAGTTCGGGGATGTCGAAGCCGCCGTCCTCGAAGACGGTGAGGAGGTCGCCGGGCAGGTCGATGTCGCTCTTGTCGATCTCGTCGACGAGCAGGACGCGCGGCCGGTCCTGCGGCAGCAGGGCGGTGCCGAGCGGTCCGAGGCGCAGGTAGCGGGCGATCGAGGGGCCGCTGGCGGGCCCGGTGGGTTCGGCGGGTTCCGCCGCTCCGGCGGGTCCGGCGCCGGCCGGGGGGACCGCGGCCACCGCGCCCGGGGTGCGCAGCTGCTCCAGCCCGGCCTCCTGGAGGCGCCCGATGGCGTCGTACAGGTACAGCCCGTCCCGCAGCACGGTCCGGCTGGTGATCGGCCAGTGCAGTACGGGTCCCAGGCCGAGGTCCGACGCGATGCTGTAGGCGAGCGTGGACTTGCCGACACCCGGCTTTCCGGTGATCAGCAGCGGCCTGCGCAGGTGCAGGGCCGTGTTGACGACGTCCTTCTCCGGGCCGTCGGGCACGTAGCCCTCGCCGCGGCGCCGGGTGCGCTCCCAGGCCGGTCCCGTGCAGCCGGGCGGCGCGTAGACCGGGTCCGGGGTGCCGGTGAAGTCCCGCCAGGGCGGCGGGGATCCGGCCTCCAGGCGGGCGCGCCGGACCGCGCCCTCACCGGTCCCGTGGTACAGCCACCAGTCCTTCGCCACTGCCTCTTCCTCCATGCTCGGGTGTCGCGGTCGGTCGGGGACGGACATCGGGTCGGGGTCGACATCAGGTCGGGGTCGGCATCAGGTCGGGGTCGGCATCAGGTCAGTGTCTCGACATCAGGTCGGGGTCGGCATCGGGCGCGGGTGCGTCGGGCGCGGGTCCGCGGGACGTGGTCCCGCCGGGCAAGGGGACGGGCGTCGGCATCGGCATCGGCATGGCCATCGGCATCAGGACAGGGACCGGAGGGTGAGGGTGTCGTCGGGATCGTCCCACAACAGCACCAACCGGTCTCCCCCTTCCGCCTGTTGGCGTACCGAACCGGACGCGCGCCCGGCGCCCGCGGCGGCCCGGCGCACCTCCCGTACCCGGGCGGGCAGGGTGAGCACGTCCAGCGCGCCGGGGTCCGGGAGGCAGTCCGCCCCGCCCTCCGGGCCGTCGGGCGGTGCGAGCAGGCCGAGGAGCCCGCCGGCCGGCGCGCCGCCCCCGCGCCGCCACACCATCACCGGGACCCCTCCTTCGAGTACGGCGTCCAGCAGTCCCTCCGTACGCGCCCCGGCCGAGGTGTGCGCCAGGACGCAGGCCGGCGCCGGCCCCGCCCCCAGCTCCATCCCCAGCACGTCCGTGACCTCCGCGTCCTCCACCGTGCGGACCGCGTCGGGGTGCCGTCCGCCCTGCGAGGCGAGTCGGCGCCACTTCTTGCGCCAGTCCGCCCGGGTGTCCTCCCGTTCCTGCGGGCAGCGCACGACCACCTGGTAGAGCAGGCCCAGGGTCCGGGTGGTCCGGCCGCCGGGGCCGCGGGGCACCGGCCATTCGTCGAAGGCGGTGTCCAGCAGCTCGTACGGCACGTGGAACTCGATCCGCTCCACGGTGTCGTCCGGCTGCCCCGCCTCGGGATCACCGCCCGAGGCGCGCGCGAACGCGGCGAGCCGGCGCACCAGTTCCTCCCGTACGGCGTCCAGTGCGACCGGGCTGCCCTCTGCCTCCCAGATGTGCTCGGTGACGTCCCGCCGCAGCCACATCCGGGCCAGGAAGCCGTCCTCCCCGCCCGGCGGCGCCTCCAGCCGGACGTGCAGGGCCGTTCTGCGCGGCGGGGCCGGCGGTGGCGGCAGGGCGGGCAGGCGGAGCCGCTCCCGGGTGGTGCGCACCCAGTCCCGCAGCCGGGCCGCCCACACCGCGTCCCCCGTTCCGGCCCGGTCGGCCACGAAGCGTACGAAGGGCACGGCGAGCGGCATCCCGCCGGGGCCGCCCTGGCGCTCGTCCAGGTCCTGGACCACCTCCAGCAGGCCCTCCCCCGGCAGGCCGCCGTGCACGGGGGTGGTGCAGCCGGCGGCCTTGAACGCCCAGGTGTAGGCCTCGTAGGCACAGCGCGGCAGTTCGCGGCCCTCGAAGAGCTCCCCGAGTCCGTCCCAGGCGGCCTGGTCGAGCCGGGTGGCCCGGGCAGCGGGGCCGCCGGGCAGGTCCCCGTCGAGGAAGGAGCAGGCGTCCCAGTCCCGGTCCACGAGGAACTGCGGCAGCTGCCAGCCCTGGCCGCGCTCGCGCAGGTCCTGGAAGGTGCGGTGGATGCTGCGGGCGGCGTCGGGGAGCAGGGCGACGCCCTCCCGTACGGACCGCTGCCCGAGTTCGCCGAGCAGCGCTTCGGTGAAGCGGCCGGCGCCGCGTTCGGCGTCGTTCTGCGCGGCCTCGCCCTCGCGGGAGGCGTACAGGCGGAACTGGCGTCTGCCGGGGACCGAACTGCCGCCGCCGTAGTCGGTGGTGCCGAAGTTCAACCGGCTGTCGCGGGGAGCGTCGACGCGGCAGCAGTCCACGAGGGCGGCCTGGAGCGGGAACCGGCGCTGTTTGACCAGGTCGGTGCGCCACCAGCGCAGGGCCGAGTCGAGGTTGAGGTGGCGGATCTGGCTGGGGCGGGCGTCGGCGCAGGGCAGGATGAGCTCCTGGCGCGGCCCGAGGTAGCCGTGTCCCGCCCAGAAGATCCACAGCAAGTCGCCGTCGCACTGCGGGAGGTCGTCGAGCAGGGCCGATTTCACGTTCTCCTCGGTGGCCGGCCGGTGGGCCGTCCGCAGGGCCTCCATCGCCGGGGTGTCCGGCCACTCCAGGGCGTCGGGTCCCTCCAGCGGGGACAGCAGCAGCCGGACGTTGCCCGGTGGCACCTCCCCCGGCCCGGTCAGCCAGCGGGCGAACCGCAGTGCGTCGCGAGCCGGGCCGTGCAGGTTCCAGCGGCGGGTGATGTCGTACCGCTCGACCCCGGCGACGAGGGCGAAGGTGCGTCGCGGGCCGAGGCCGGGGGGCAGCGGAACGGTGGGGATCACCCGATCTCCGCCTCGGCCACCGCCTGTTCGATCCGTTCGTAGAGGGAGTCCTGTTTCCAGTAGGCGCTGTGGCAGGCGGGGAAGGGCTGGCGGCTGCCGACCTCGTGGTCGGTGACGCGCGGGTCGCCGGGGAAGACGGGGGCGGCGAGATACGCGAGCACGTCCTGGCGGTCGTAGACGTTGAGCCAGCCGGGGAAGCCGTACGGGAGCTTCGCGCCGGGGGCGAGCGCGGTCAACGCGCCGAGTTCGTAGAGGAAGGGCGCCTGCGAGCCGACGGTGACCAGCAGTTCCGCCCCGGGGACGGGCTCGCCGCGGGCGGCGGCGAGGGCGAGGAGGTCCACCAGGGCGATCCCGCCGAGGCTGTGCCCGATGAGTACGGTCGGCCCCGGTTCGGCGGTGATCCGCTCGCGCAGGAAGTCCCGAAGGTCGTGGCCGCGGGCCTGGTAGCGGAGGATGTCTCCGAGGGCGGGGGTGGCGCCGACGGTGAGCGAGCCGCGCCAGGCGTTGAGCAGGGGCTGGGTGGTGACCCGCATCGCGAGCCGCCCCAGGACGGCGGCCGCGCGGGCGCCGGGCACCCGGGCGTCGCCGCCGAGGCGGGCGGTGAGCAGCTCGACGAGGCGGTCCCGTTCGGCGCCGGTGCAGTCGGCCTCGGCTCCGGCGGAGGCGAGGGCCGCGGCCGTCACGGCCCGGGCCAGGGCGGTGGCCAGCTCGCGGGCCTGCGGCTCCTCGGTGGCGCGCCCGGCGGCGCGGGCCGCCTCGGCGGAGCGGGCGGTGTCCTCCAGGGCGGCGGGGAAACCCGCGGCGAGGCCCGTGCCGCGGAGCAGGGCGGCGAGTTCGTCCCCGTCGTCCGGGTCCGCCGCTCCCGTCGGAGTCGCCGAGGGCGGCAGCGCCGGCAAGGCGGTCAGCAGGTCGAGGACCCGGGCCCCGGCGGAGCGTACGCCGGGCATCGCGAAGCCGTCGTCGCCGGGACCGTCCGCGTCCGCCCCGGTGTCCCAGCCGGCCTCGGCCAGGACCCGTACCTCGCAGAGCGGGTCGGCGAGCAGCAGCGCCCACTCGGCCGTCTCGGCGTCCACCGGATCGGGTTCGGCGGCGGGATCGGACCCGCTGCCGGGGCGCGGGCGCAGGCCCGGAACGGACCGGCCTCCGGCGCCGAGGCTCGCCCCGAACCGGTCGCCCCAGTAGCAGGATTCCACCGAGGCGTGCGGGAACCGGGCCGTCAGCCGTTCCCGGACCAGTGCGAAGAGCGTGTCGTGCCGCTCGCGCCGGACCCCCGTACCGTGGACAAAGAGAAAACGCATCGACGCCCGCCCCCCTCGCGCATTCGTCCCCGCCCGCACCATAGCGCCGCTCGGGTGACGGGGCGCCCGGAACGGCCGGTTCGGCCATCGGGCTTGCGGGAAGCGGCAGTTAGGACACCCCCTAGGCCCGGTGGGGCGGTCCGGCGGCGTAGTAGCGGCGGCAGGCGCGCAGCATGCCCTCTGCGGAGAGGGTGAACACGTCGACGAACTCCCGCTGTTGCGGCGAGAGGCGGCCCATCGCCACCACACAGTCCCCTTCGGCGACGATCCGGCTGATGTGGTGGCGCGCGCCGGGGGCGGGGCGTTCCAGCTCGGCGACGCCCAGCGCGTCGGCGTGCAGGAGGGAGCCGTAGCCGTCGAGGTCACCGGAGTCGAGGTAGTGGTACGCGAGGCGCACGTGGTCGACTCCGGAGTCGGTGACGACGGGGCTGGGCGGGAGCCTCCTGGCGCTGCGGCTGCTCATGGGGGGAAGTCCTTCCGTACGGCCGCACCCCGGCCAGGTGTCGGCAGGTACACCGTGCGCCGGGCCCGCAACTCGGGGCTATCGCCGCCCTATCACCGCCCGCCCGGGCACTCATCACGGAATCTCCACACCATGGACAACCGGAGAGTTGTTCGGGGAGACTGGCCCCGCGCTCCACCCGTTCTCAGGCGTGCCCCCAGCTGGGAGACTCATGACTGCTTCGCCCGGCGGGGTGCCGCACACCCCGGATGCGGTGGTTTTCCGGATCCTCGGACCGTTACAGGTGACCGGCCAGGGCGGGCCGGTCAGGATTCCGCCGGGGCGCCAGGAGGTCATCCTCGCCGCCCTGCTCCTGGAGGCGAACCGGGTCGTCAGCACCGACTACCTGGTCGATCTGATCTGGGACGACGAACCGCCCGACACCGCCCGCACCCAGGTGCAGATCTGCGTCTCGCGACTGCGCAAGCTGTTCACCAAGGCGGCGATCGCCGCCGCCATCACCACCCGGCCGCCGGGGTACGTACTGAAGACCGAGGGCGATCTCGTCGACGCCGCGGTGTTCGCCCGCAAGGTCGCGGACGCCCGCACGCTGGGCAGGCAGGGCGGTACCGCCGAGGCCGTGGAACTCCTGCGTGCGGCGGGCGAGTTGTGGCAAGGCGACTGCCTGAGCGGGGTGTCGAGCGAGACGCTGCGCAGCAAGGCCCTGCAGCTCGACGAGGAACGGCTGATCGCGGCCGAGACCAGGATCGAGCTGGAGCTGGACCTGGGCCGTCACCACCAACTGGTCGGTGAGATACAGCTGTTGGTACGGGTCCACCCGCTGCGGGAGCGGCTGCGCGGGCAGCTGATGCTCGCCCTGTACCGCTCGGGCCGCCAGGCGGAGGCCCTGGAGAGCTACCGGGTCGGGCGGGAACTGCTGGTGGAGGAGCTCGGCCTGGAGCCGGGCGGCGAGCTGCGCCGGCTGGAGTCCGCGATCCTGTCCGGCGAGGTGCCGGCCCCGTCCCGGGCCGCCTCGGACGGCTACGGCGGGCGGGCGGAGGCCCCGCGCCCGGGCGGCGCGCCCGGTGCCCCGTACGCGGATCCGCGCTCCGGCGCCGTCGGCCGGTCCGACGGGGTCCCGGCGGCGCCCAGCGGCGAGAGACCCGGCGGGGAGAGACCCGGCCGGTACACGGGTGGCGGTACGGACGTCGGCACTGGTGGCGGTAGGGATGTCGGTAC
Organism: Streptomyces sp. NBC_01408; assembly: GCF_026340255.1. Taxonomy (GTDB): domain Bacteria; phylum Actinomycetota; class Actinomycetes; order Streptomycetales; family Streptomycetaceae; genus Streptomyces. The sequence goes on from NZ_JAPEPJ010000003.1 coordinate 33,663, forward strand.
GGGCGGTGGTACGGGTGTCGGTACGGGTGTCGGTACGCCGCCCCGCGCCGCCGGGAGCACGGCGCAGGCCGGGGGCGCCGGCGGACCCGGTCCGGCCCTGACCGGTCAGCTGGTTCCCGGCCGGCCGGTACCCGGGGCCCGGCCGCGGGGCGGGCCCGCGGACCCGTTCGACGTACCGGCGGCGTACCGCGAGGAGACGCCGCGTCAGCTGCCCGCCGACACCTCGGACTTCGTCGGCGACGAGGAACAGATCTGCCGGATCGAGCGGGCCCTGCTCGGCGAGGGCGGGCGGCGGGCCGTCGGACTCGCCGCGATCGTCGGGAAACCGGGCACCGGAAAGTCCACCCTGGCCACGCACATCGCCCATCGGCTCAGCGAAACCGGCTTCCCCGACGGCCAGTTGTACTGCGATCTGCGCGGCACGGGTGCTCCGGCGACCGCTGCGGAGGTGCTCGGCCGGTTCCTGCGGGCGCTGGGGATACCCGGTCCGGTGATCCCGGAGTCGCAGGACGAGCGGGCCGAGATGTACCGGACCCTGCTGGCCTCGCGCAGGGTGCTGGTGGTGCTCGACGACGCCGGGTCCGAGAGTCAGATCCGGCCCCTGCTGCCGGGCAGCAACAGCTGTGCGGTGCTGGTCACCAGCCGGGTCCGGCTGACGGGACTGCCCGGGGCGTACCGCGTCGAGCTGGACGTCATGGACACCGCGCGGGCGCTGGAGCTGCTGGTCCGTGTCGTCGGCGGCGACCGGGTGGAGCGCGAGGGGGTGGCGGCCGAGGCCCTCATCCGGACCGTGGGCGGGCTGCCGCTCGCGCTGCGCATCGTGGCTGCCCGGCTGGCGGCGCGCCCGCACTGGACGCTGGCCTCGATGGTGCACCGCCTCGCCAACGAACGGCACCGCCTCGACGAGCTCACGCACGGCGAGATGACGATGCGGGCCAGCCTCTCCCTCACCCACGACGGGCTGGCGGCGGAGGACCGCCGACTGCTGCGCCTGCTGAGCCTCGCCCAGGGGCCGACGCTGCCGGGCTGGCTGGCCGGGGCCCTGCTGGACGATCACCGGCCGTTCCCCTCCGACCTGCTGGAGCCGCTGGTCGACGTACAGATGCTGGACGTCGTCGGGGTGGAGTCCACGGGCGGGTTCCGCTACCGCTTCCACGAGATCATCCGGGTCTTCGCCCGGGAGCAGCTGGCCGTGCACGACGAGCCGGCCGCGCAGTCGGCGGCTCTCTGCCGGATGATGGGCGGCTGGATGTCCCTGGCCGAGCAGGCCCACCGGCGGATCTACGGCGGGGACTTCACGGTGCTGCACGGCACCGCCCCGCGCTGGGAGCCGCCGTCGAGCTGCGTGGACGAGCTGCTCGTGGACCCGCTGGAATGGCTGGACAGCGAGCACGCGAACCTGGTCCAGACGGTGGAGCACGCGGCGCGGGAGCGGATGGACGAGCTGTGCTGGGACCTGGCGACGACCCTGGCGACGCTGTTCGAGGCGCGCGGGTACTTCGACGACTGGGAGCGTACGCACCAGCTCGCCCTGGAGGCCGTCCGGGCGGCCGGCAACCGGCGCGGCAGCGCGGCGCTGCTCAGCTCGCTCGGCGCGCTCTACCTCGGCCGCAGCCAGCCGGAGGAGTCGCGGGCCGCGCTGACCTCGGCGCTCGGGGTGTTCCAGGAGCTCGGCGACCGGCAGGGGCTGGCCCTGTGCCACCGCGATCTCGCGCTGCTGGAGCGGATGCGGGGCAACGAGGACCGCGCACTGACCCTGTACGACCGGGCGCTGCGGGATTTCGACCTGGTCGGTGATGTGGTGGGCAGGGCCATCGTCCTGACCCAGAGCGCGCACATCTGGATGCGGCGCGGGCAGACCGCGACCGCGCGGAGCCGACTGGACGAGGCCCTCTCCATCTACCGCTCGGTGGGCTACACGGGCGGCCAGGCGCGGACGCTGCGCCGGGCGGGGCAGCTGCTCCAGGGTCAGGGCGAGCACGAGCGGGCGGTGCGGACGTTCAGCGAGGTGCTGGAGCTGTGCCGGGACGGCGGGGACGTGATCGGCGAGGGCCACCTGCTGCGGGACCTGGGCCACGCCTACGCCGAGATGGGGCGGGGCGAGGCGGCGCAGGGGTTCTACACCCAGGCGCTGTCGGTGCGGGAGCAGATCATGGACCAGGGCGGGGCCGCGCTCGTACGGATGGACCTGGCGCGGCTGCTGGCGTCGAGCGGTGGTGCCGCTGAGCGTTCCCGGTCGAGGGAGCTGCTGGAGACGGCGGTACGGGCCTTCCGCGACCGGCGGATGGAGCCGGAGCTGGCGGAGGCGGAGCGGCTGCTGGGCGGTTCGGCCGGTCGGCCGGGTCTGCGCGCCGAGGAGCCGCTGAAGTCTGTGGGGGCGGTCGGGTCCGTGGGGGCCGTTAGGTCCGTGGAGCCGGTCGGGTCCGTGGGGGCCGTCGGGTCCGTGGAGCCGGTCCGGTCCGGGGAGGCGGTCGGGGCTTCTGAGCCGGTCGGGGTTGTGGGGCCGGTCGGGTCCGCGGCGGCGGTCCGTTCCGGGGAGGCCTTGCCTTCGCTGAAGTCCGTGGTGCGCGCGCCGGCGACGGGGTCCGCCGCCGGGGTCTGAGTTCCGCCGTGCGGTGTCAGTCCCAGGGGTTGGTGTCGGTGGTGGTGCTCGGCGTCGGGGTGGCGGCCGGGGCGGCGCCGCCCGCCGGGGTGGCGGGGGTGGCCGGGCCGTCGGCCTGGGCGACCTGGGTGCCGAGTACGGCGGCCCCGGCGAGGGCGACGGTGACGAGGGCGGCGCGGAGGGCGGGGGCGAGGTTCATTTCGTGTCCCTTCGTCGGTGCGCTCCGGCTTTCCGGGGCGCTTCCTTCCTTCTGGACATCAACTTAGGAACAGCTGGAATCCCGGCACCGGCCCCGCGCCTATCCCCGCGCTATCACGCCCCGGCCTCCGGCCCGGCCGGGGAAAGGGGGCGATAGGAACACCGGCCGGAGCCCGTTCGTGCGGGGATGCCGGGGCGATAGCGGGCTGCCGACGATGGGAAGCAGGAACCGGGCCACATCACCCCAGGCCCCGCCGTTCCCCACCGTCTTCGCCGGGAGCGCACACATGAACGGGCACATGACCGCGCACACGAACGTGCAGCACCTCTCGACCCACTCGACCGACCCCGCAGCCACCGCACCGCTGGGATCCCTCATACGCGCCCACCGGCTGCGGATCGGGCTCACCCAGCGGGAACTGGCCGATCTGTCGACGATCAGCGTGAGAGCCATCCGCGACCTGGAGCAGGGCAAGGCCAGACGCCCCCGCCCCGACACCGTCCGGCTGATGGCCGACGCGCTGCGCCTCGGCCCGCGCGCCCGGTCCGTACTGGAGGCGGCCGCCCAGCAGGGCCGGGCCACCGGGCACGGGCCGGCCGAGCTGCCCGCGCCACCGGCCGCGCTGCATCCGCTGGTCGGCCGGGATCCCGAAGCGGCCGTCCTGGCCGGGGAGTTGGCCTCAGCCACGGAACGCCTGGTGAACGTGGTGGGGCTGACCGGGGTGGGCAAGACCCGACTGGCGCTGGAGGTCGCCGCTCGGCTCCACGCGACGGGCCTGCCGGTGCTGTGGCACGCCTTCCCCGGGGCCACGGCCGACCACCTCGGCTGCGCCGGGGGCGAGCCGGCGGCCCGGGTCGCGGCGGCCGTGGCCGAGCTGTGCGCCGTGGCGGCGGGGCGGCCCGGCGAGGTTCCGGGGACCGCCGCCGACCGGCTGGCCGAACTCCTCGCGGATCAGCCCGCGTTGCTCGTACTGGACGGAGCCCCGGCGGGTCCGCCCCGGTTCGACCGGCTGACCGGGCTGCTGCGCGCCTGCCCGGGGCTGCGGCTACTGGTCACCTCCGACCAGCCGTGGGAGGTGCCGGGCGAGCGGATCTTCCTGCTGTCCCCGCTGGAGGTGCCGGGCGAGGGCGCCGCGGACCCGGCCGCCGCGGCGGTACGGGTCTTCCTCGGCCAGGTCCGGCGGGTGCGGCCCGAGTTCGTCCCGGGCCGGGCCGACCTGGAGCGCGCGGCGTGGATCTGCCGCCGCCTGGACGGACATCCGGGAGCGCTGGCCGCTGCGGCGTCCTGGCTGGTGGTGTGCGATCTGGCCGCCCTGTGCCAGAGCCTGGACGCGGACCCGGTAGCCCTGCTGGACCACTTGGGCGCGGGTGCCGGGGCGGAGCACTTCCGGGCGGCGCTGCGCGGGCGGATGGAGCGGCTGCCGCTGGGCGCGCGGGAGCTGATGGCTTCGCTCTGCGACCGCTCCGGGGAGGAGTTCTCGCTGGCCGACCTCACCGCGCTGACCGGGCTCGGCCTCGCCGAGTGCGGCCGGATGCTGCGCGAACTGCTGATCAGCGGGGCCGTCCGGGCCGCGCACGAGGGCGGCAGCTCCCGGTTCCGGGTACTGGGCCTGGTCCGGGCCGCCTGCGGGGCGGGCCTGGCGGCTGCCGCCGGGGCGTGAACTGCTTCCCGAGTGCCGGAGCAACTGCCGCTGGGGCCCGCGGCCCGCGGGTTGGATGACGTACGGCCGGACCGCCCAGCAGTTCCGACGCACCACCGCTCCGCGTGGCGCCCCCGCCACTCCCCCGCTACTCCTCCGCTCCTGCATCGCCTGCCTCTGCATCCCCCTCCCCTCTGCCCCCTCCCGGCGCTTCCCGGCGCTTCCCTGCCGCCACAGAAACCACTCCGAGGAGCCACTGCATGTCCCCCAACGCGTCCGACCAGGACACCGCGCACGGGCCGGCCGCTGTGCGGCTGCCCCTGTCCGCCGCGCAGCGCGACATCTGGATGGCCCACGGCCTGGACGCCTCGGGCTGCCGCTACAACATCGCGGAGTACCGGGAGATCCTGGGCGCGCTCGACGCGGGGCTGTTCGCCCGGTGCTGGTACCAACTGGCCCGTGAGGCAGACGCACTACGGCTGCGCGGCACCGGAGCGGACGGGGACGGCGGCCTGTGGCAGCTGCTGCACTCCGAACCGGCGGGCAGGGAACTGGAGTTGCTCGACCTCAGCGGCGCGGAGGACCCCGGCGGGGCGGCCCGTACCCGGATGGCGGCGGAGCTGGCCCGGCCCTTCGACCTGGCGGGCGACTGGCTGACCCGGCACCTGCTCATCAGGGCGGGTGCGAGCGAGGAGGGCGAGGAGCGGTGGTTCTACTTCCACGCCTTCCACCACCTGGCCATCGACGGCATGGGAGTCGCCCTGCTCGACCGCCGGCTCGTCGAGCTGTACGAGCGGGCCTCGGCCGGGGAGCCCTGGGGGCCGAGTCCCTTCGGCTCGCTGGCGGAGGTGCTGGCGGAGGACGCGGCGTACCGGTCCTCCCCGGAGGCGGCCGCGGACCGCGCCCACTGGACCGTGCACCTCGCCGGGCTCCCGCAGACCCCGCGGCTGGGCGAGGGCCGGACGGGCGGGGCCCCGGTGTGGGGCGAACTGCCCTTCGTGCGGCGGACGGTGGTGCTGCCGCCCGTCCGGGCGGAACGGTTGCGGGACGCGGCCCGCGCCCACCGGGCGCCGTGGACGATGCTGTTGATCGCGCTGGTCGCGGCCTACGTGCACCGCGTCAGCGGGGAGCCCGAGCTGGTGCTGGGACTGCCGGTGACCGGCCGGCGGACGGAGGCGGCGCGCCGCACGCCCGGCATGCAGTCGAACGTCGTACCGCTGCGGGTACCGGTGGAGGCGGACGGGACGCTGGCCGGTCTGCTGGCCTCGGTGGTCACCGAGACCCGGCAGGGACTGCGGCACCAGCGGACGCGGTACGAGGACATCTGCCGGGACCTGGGCCTCGGCGAAGGTGAGCGGCGGATCGCGGCGCCGCTGGTCAACATCATGGCGTTCACGCCGGGGATGCGGTTCTGCGGCTTCCCGACCACGCAGCACAACCTGAGCAACGGGCCGGTGGAGGATCTCGCGGTCGGCGTCTACGACCTCGGGCCGGAGGGCGGACTGCGGATCGACTTCGACGCGGCGGGCGAGGTGTGCGACCTCGCGGCGGTGGCCGGGCACCAGGACCGGTTCGTACGGTTCGTGGAGGCGGCGCTGGAGGACCTGGGACTGCCGTTGTCGGAGGTGGAGCTGCTGGGGGAGGCCGAGCGGCGGCAGGTGCTGGAGGAGTGGACGGGCACCCGGGCCGACATCGACGAGGACACGCTGGCCGACCGGTTCGAGGAACAGGCCCGCCTACGGCCCGACGCCCGGGCCCTGCTCTTCGAAGACACCGAGCTTTCCTACGGGGAGCTGAACGCCCGCGCCAACCGGCTCGCCCGCCACCTCGCCGAACAGGGCCTGGGCCGCGGCCACCTCGCCGGGATCCTGCTGGACCGCGGCATCGACTTCGCCGTAGCCCTCCTCGCCGTCGTCAAAACCGGCGCCGGATACGCCCTGCTGGACCCGGAGTTCCCCGACGAACGCCTCACCGGCACCGCACACGACGCCGCCCTCCACACCCTGATCACCGACACCGGGCACCGGGGGCGGATCGCCGGCCCGTGGGCGACCGTCGTGGTGGACGAGGAGCGGGCTGCGGTCGCCGCGCAGGATCCGGGGAATCCGGGAGCGGAGCTCACGCCGTCGGACGTGGCGTGCGTGATGTTCACCTCCGGCTCCACCGGCCGGCCCAAGGGAATCCTCTCCACCCACCGGAACCTCGTCTCCACCCTCACCGCCCAGACCTACGCCACCTTCGGCCCCACCGAAACCTTCCTCCAATGCTCACCCGTCTCCTGGGACGCCTTCAGCCTCGAATTCTGGGGAGCACTCCTCCACGGCGGAACCACCGTCCTGCAACCAGGACAACGCCCCGAACCCGCACTCATCGCACACCTCGCACAACAGCACCACGTCACGATGCTCCAACTCTCCTCCAGCCTCTTCAACTACCTCACCGACGAACACCCCGACACCTTCACCACCACCCGGACCGCCTACACAGGCGGCGAACCCGCCTCCCCCACCCACGTACAACGACTGCACGAACTCCACCCGCACCTGACCATCACCAACGGCTACGGCCCCGCCGAATCCATGGGCTTCACCACCACCCACACCACCAACCCCACTCACCCCACCGAAGGCCCACTCCCCATCGGCCGCCCCCTCACCAACAAACACGCCTACGTCCTCGACACCCACCTCAACCCCACCCCACCCGGCACCACCGGAGAGATCTACCTCACCGGCCACGGCCTCGCCCACGGCTACCTCACCCAACCCACCACCACCGCAACCCACTTCATCCCCCACCCCTACGGACCCCCCGGCACCCGCCTCTACCGCACCGGCGACCAAGCCCACTGGGACACCCACGGAAACCTCCACTACACCGGCCGCACCGACACCCAAATCAAAATCCGCGGCTTCCGCATCGAACCCACCGAAATCGAAACCACCCTCACCACCCACCCCCACCTCACCCAAGCCACCCTCGTCCACACCACTCACCTGATCGCCTACGTCACCGCCGTCCCGGGAACCGCCCCGACCAACGCCTCCCTGAAGGCCTGGCTGCGCGAGCGGCTGCCCGAGCACATGGTTCCGGAGCAGTTCGCCGTCCTCGACCGGCTGCCGCTGACCCCCAACGGCAAGATCGACAAGCGCGCCCTGCCGGCTGTCGAACCCCCGTTGACCAGCGGCGGGCGCCAGCCGCGCACCGAGCTGGAGGAGATCGTCCGGACCCTGGTCACCGAGGTCCTGGGCTCCCCCGTGCCGCTGTCGATCGATGACAGCTTCTTCGACCACGGCGGCCACTCCCTCCTCGCCGCCCGCCTCACCCACCGCATCACCACCACCCTCGGCATCACCCTCACCCTCCGCGACGTCTTCCAGCACCCCACCCCCGCCACCCTCGCCCGCCTGATCGGCGCGGCCTCCGGCGGGCCCGTCCTGCCCCCGCTCACCCGGGCCGGGCAGCGGCCGGAGCGGCTGCCGCTGTCCTTCGCCCAGCAGCGCCTGTGGCTGGTGGCCGGACTCGGCGGCGAGGGGACCTCGTACAACGTCCCGATGACGGTCCGGCTCGACGGTGATCTGGACGTCGACGCGCTGCGCGCCGCCTTCGGTGATCTCGTCGCCCGCCACGAGCCGCTGCGTACGCGCTTCACCACGGCGGACGGGGACCCGTACCAAGTCGTCGGCCCGCCCGCGCCGCCCTTCTTCGAGGTGCGGGCCGTCGCCCCCGACGCGCTCGACGACGCCCTGCTCGCGGCGGCCCGGCACTCCTTCGACCTCGGCGCCGAGGACCCGTTGCGGGTCACGCTCTTGCGGACCGGCGCGCGCTCCTACGCCCTCCTCGTCCTCCTGCACCACATCGCCACCGACGGGCTGTCGCTGCGCCCGCTCTTCGCGGACCTGTCCGCCGCCTACGCCGCCCGCCTCGCCGGGAACGCCCCCGGCCCGGCGCCCCTGCCCGTCGACTACGCCGACTACGCGCTCTGGCAGCGCTCGGCGCTGACGGGACCCCCGCTGAAGGAGCAACTCGGCTACTGGAAGACGGCGTTGGCCGGTCTGCCGGAGGAGCTCGGGCTGATCCACGACCGTCCGCGCCCGCCCGTCGCCGGGCAGCGCGGCGGGGCGGTCACGGTGGACTTCGGCCCCGAACTGCACAAGCGGGTACTGGAGCTGGCGCGCGCCGAGCGGTGCACCCCCTTCATGGTGCTCCAGGCCGCGCTCGCCGGGACGCTGACCCGGCTGGGCGCGGGGACCGACATCCCCCTCGGCTCGCCGGTCGCCGGCCGGCCGGAGGAGGCCCTCTCCGGTCTGGTGGGCTTCTTCGTCAACACCCTGGTGCTGCGTACCGACACCTCCGGGAACCCGACGTTCCGCGAGTTGCTCGGCCGGGTCCGCGCCGCCGACCTGGATGCCTTCGCCCATCAGGAGGCCCCGTTCGACCTGGTGCTGGAGGCCGTGAACCCCGTCCGCTCCCTGGCCCGGCACCCGCTGTTCCAGGTGTGCCTGGCGCTGGAGGCCGGTCCGGCGCCGGCCCCGGAGCTGCCGGGTGTGCGGGCGGGGGCCGCGGAACCGCTGGCGACGGGTGCGGTCAAGTTCGACCTGGAGTTCCTGCTGCGCTCCGAGGAGGGAACGGGGCTGACGGGTGCGGTGCTCTACCGCTCCGACCTGTACGAGCGGGCCACCGTCGAGCGGATGACCGCCATGCTCCGGCGCACCCTGGAGCAGGTCGTCGCCCGGCCGGAGCTGCCGTTGTCGGAGGTGGAGCTGCTGGGGGAGGCCGAGCGGCGGCAGGTGCTGGAGGAGTGGACGGGCACCCGGGCCGACATCGGCCAGGACACCCTGGCCGACCGGTTCGAGGAACAGGCCCGCCTACGGCCCGACGCCCGGGCCCTGCTCTTCGAAGACACCGAGCTTTCCTACGGGGAGCTGAACGCCCGCGCCAACCGGCTCGCCCGCCACCTCGCCGCACAGGGCCTGGGCCGCGGACACCTCGCCGGGATCCTGCTGGACCGCGGCATCGACTTCGCCGTAGCCCTCCTCGCCGTCGTCAAAACCGGCGCCGGATACGCCCTGCTGGACCCGGAGTTCCCCGACGAACGCCTCACCGGCACCGCACACGACGCCGCCCTCCACACCCTGATCACCGACACCGGGCACCGGGGGCGGGTGAGCGGCCCATGGAGCACGACGCTGACCGACAGGGACCGGGAGCTGATCGCGGGCCAGGAGGACCTCGACCTCTCTGTCCCGCTGTCGCCCGCGGATGTGGCGTGCGTGATGTTCACCTCCGGCTCCACCGGCCGGCCCAAGGGAATCCTCTCCTCCCACCGGAACCTCCTCTCCACCCTCACCGCCCAGACCTACGCCACCTTCGGCCCCACCGAAACCTTCCTCCAATGCTCACCCGTCTCCTGGGACGCCTTCAGCCTCGAATTCTGGGGAGCACTCCTCCACGGCGGAACCACCATCCTCCAAGGCGGACAACGCCCCGAACCCGCACTCATCGCACACCTCGCACAACAGCACCACGTCACGATGCTCCAACTCTCCTCCAGCCTCTTCAACTACCTCACCGACGAACACCCCGACACCTTCACCACCACCCGGACCGCCTACACAGGCGGCGAACCCGCCTCCCCCACCCACGTACAACGACTGCACGAACTCCACCCGCACCTGACCATCACCAACGGCTACGGCCCCGCCGAATCCATGGGCTTCACCACCACCCACACCACCAACCCCACTCACCCCACCGAAGGCCCACTCCCCATCGGCCGCCCCCTCACCAACAAACACGCCTACGTCCTCGACACCCACCTCAACCCCACCCCACCCGGCACCACCGGAGAGATCTACCTCACCGGCCACGGCCTCGCCCACGGCTACCTCACCCAACCCACCACCACCGCAACCCACTTCATCCCCCACCCCTACGGACCCCCCGGCACCCGCCTCTACCGCACCGGCGACCAAGCCCACTGGGACACCCACGGAAACCTCCACTACACCGGCCGCACCGACACCCAAATCAAAATCCGCGGCTTCCGCATCGAACCCACCGAAATCGAAACCACCCTCACCACCCACCCCCACCTCACCCAAGCCACCCTCGTCCACACCACTCACCTGATCGCCTACGTCACCGCCGTCCCGGGAACCGCCCCGACCAACGCCTCCCTGAAGGCCTGGCTGCGCGAGCGGCTGCCCGAGCACATGGTTCCGGAGCAGTTCGCCGTCCTCGACCGGCTGCCGCTGACCCCCAACGGCAAGATCGACAAGCGCGCCCTGCCGGCTGTCGAACCCCCGTTGACCAGCGGCGGGCGCCAGCCGCGCACCGAGCTGGAGGAGATCGTCCGGACCCTGGTCACCGAGGTCCTGGGCTCCCCCGTGCCGCTGTCGATCGATGACAGCTTCTTCGACCACGGCGGCCACTCCCTCCTCGCCGCCCGCCTCACCCACCGCATCACCACCACCCTCGGCATCACCCTCACCCTCCGCGACGTCTTCCAGCACCCCACCCCCGCCACCCTCGCCCAGCACATCGAGACCCAGCTGCGGTCCGGCCGGCCCGCGCCCCGGCGGGCCAGGCCCGCCCTGCGCCGCCGCACCGACCAGGAACGGAGTTCCTCATGAGCCACGACCAGTACCCGGTCTTCACCCCCGCCCCCGACGACGTCGTCTGGGACCTGCCGGGCGAGGGCCCGCAGCGCACCTCGCTGCTGGTCCTGCCGCACGCCGGCGGCAATGCCCACGCGTACTCCGAGTGGCGCTCCCACCTCCCGGCCGACGTACGGCTCCTCATCGGCCAGTACCCGGGCCGCGGCGCGCGCTTCGCCGAGGACCTGCCGCGGGACATTGCCGACCTGGCCGGACCGGTGGTGGCCGCCCTGCCCGCCGGGAGCACCGACGACCTGGTGGTGCTGGGCCACAGCATGGGCTCGCTCGTCGCCTTCGAGGTGGTACGGGCCCTGGAGGCGGCCGGCCGGGCACCGCGGGCCCTCATCGCCTCGGCCTGCCGCGCCCCGTTCCTGGCCAACCCGTGCGCCGTGCACCCGGAGCGGCTGAGCGACGACGCACTGGTCGCCGCCATCAAGGAGCGGGGCGGCACCGACGACGGGATCCTCGACGAGCCGGAGCTGCGGGAGATCATCCTCCCGGCCATCCGCGCGGACTTCGCCATCGACGACGTGTACCGGTGCGAGGAGTCCGCGGCCCGGGTGACGTGCCCGGTGACGGTGATCGGCGGGGACGCCGACCCGGTCGCCCCGGCCGCCTCGCTGGACCGCTGGGCGCAGATCACCGACGCGCGGTTCTCCTCGTACGTCCTGCCGGGCGGGCACTTCTACTTCCAGCGGCAACTTCCGGAGTTCTTCGCCGTGGTGGCCTCCGTGGTCGACGGGCACACCACCGCCTCCGTCTGAACGCGCCCCGCCGCCCCTCCCCCCTTGCCCTCCCCTCCCTTCCTTCCTTCCTGCCTTGAGGACTGTCCATGACCACGTACGCAGACGCCCCCGCCGCAACCGGGATCACCCCGGTCCGTGAGCCCGGCAAGCCCGTCGTCGTCCACACCCCGGCCGGGGCCGACCTGGAGACGGCCGTCACCTGGCTGACCGCCCACCGTGCCGACATCCAGGTCGAGTTGCACCGCAGTGGTGCCGTCCTGCTGCGCGGGCTGCCCGTCGCGGACGCCGCCTCGTTCGCCGCCGCGCGCGACGCCCTGATCCGGCAGCGCGCCGGGTACAAGGAGAAGGCCACCCCGCGTACCGACTTCGGCGAGGGCGTGTTCTCCTCCACCGACCTGCCGGCCGTCCAGCCGATCCGGCTGCACAACGAGAACAGCTACACCCTGGACTTCCCCGGGGTGCTGCTCTTTGGCTGCGTGACCGCCCCCGCCGAGGGCGGCGCCACCACGGTCGGCGATATGCGCGAGGCGCTGCGGCTGCTCCCGGCGGAGCTGGTCGAGCGGTTCGCGCGGGCCGGCTGGCTGCTCGTCCGCAACTACTCGGAACTGGCAGGGCTGCCCTGGTACAAGACCTTCGCGACCGAGGACAAGGGCGTGGCGCAGGCGTACTGCGAGGAGAACACCGTCGGCTACGAGTGGGTCGAGGAGGACGACTCGATGATCACCCGGCAGCGCCGATCGGCGATCGTCACGCACCCGGTGACCGGGGAGAAGACCTGGTTCAACCACTTCGCCTTCTGGAACAGCCGCACCCTGGACCCGGACATCCGCGAGGTGCTCGTGGACACGTACGGGGAGGACGGGCTGCCCTTCAACACCTACCTGGGCGACGGCACCCGGCTCACCGACGCCGAGGTGGACGCGATCAACGCGGTGTACGACCGGGTCACCGTACGGGAGACCTGGCAGCAGGGCGACCTGATGATCGTCGACAACATCCTGTGCGCGCACGGCCGCGAGGCCTACAAGGGCGACCGGAAGATCCTCGTCGCCATGGGCGAGCCGGTCGCGCTGGCCGACTGCGCCCCCGAGACCCAGCCGTCCACCACCGTCTTCGCCGGGGAGTGAGCACCGTGACCGCAGTCCTCCCCGAGCGCCCCCGCACCGACGCGGCCCCGGGCGCCGCCACCGACCTGCTCGCGAGGCTGGCCCTCGCCCCCGCCTCCCGCAACGCCGTCGTCGCGGGGGACCGCGAGCTGAGCTTCGGTGCGCTGCGCGCCGAGGCGATGCGGATCGCGGACCGGCTCGCCGCGCGCGGCATCGGGCCCGAGAGCGTGGTCGCGCTGTGCCTGCCGCGCGGTGCGGACCTCGTTTCCGCGCTGATCGGAACCCTGACCGCCGGGGCCGCGTACCTGCCCGTGGACCCGAAGCTGCCCGCCGAGCGGCGCCGCTACCTCGTCGAGGACGCGGGCGCCGATCTGGTGGTCACCGCCGACACGTCGGGCGGACCGCTCGCTCCCGGGGTGGAGCACCTGACGGTGGGCGAACTGACCGCGCCGGGCCCCGACTCGGGCACCGGCACGGGCACCGGGGGGCGCGCGTACGTGCCGGTGACCGTGGCGGGCGACACCCTGGCGTACGTCATCTACACCTCCGGCTCCACCGGCCGCCCCAAGGGCGTCGAGATCGGCCGGGCGGCCGCCTCAGCGCTGCTGGCCGAGCTGGAGGGCGCGGGTATCGCGGTCACCGAGGGCGGCCGGGTGGGCTGGAACGCCTCGCCGTCCTTCGACGCGTCGGTGCAGCAGTGGGTACGCGTCTGCCGGGGCGACACCCTGGTGATGATCGACGAAGAGACCCGCGCGGACCCGGCGCTGCTGGCCCGGCTGGTCGACGAGCAGGCCCTGACGGATCTGGACATCACCCCCTCGCACGCCGAGCCGCTGCTGGACCTGCTCACGGCGGACGGCGGCCCGCGCCCACTGACCCTGCTGATCGGCGGCGAGGCGATCGGCCCCTCGCTGTGGCGGCGGCTCGCCGAGCACGGTGCGCAGGGCGTCCTGCGTACGGTGAACCTGTACGGGCCGACCGAGTGCACCGTGGACTCCACGGCCGGCTGGGTCTCCCCGGGCGAGGACCCGCACATCGGGGGTGTGCTGCCCGGGCTGCGGATGCGGGTGCTGGACGAGAAGCTGAACCCGGTGGAACCCGGCGGGAGCGGCGAGCTGTACCTGGCGGGCCCGCGCGTGGGCCGCGGCTACCGGCGCAGGCCGGGCCTGACGGCGGAGCGGTTCGTCGCCGACCTCGGCGAGGGTGCGCGGCCGCGCGGTGGCCGGATGTACCGGACGGGCGACCTGGTGCGGCTGCTGCCGGGCGGCCGGCTGGAGTACCTGGGCCGGGCCGACGGGCAGGTCAAGCTGCGCGGGTTCCGCATCGAACTCCCCGAGATCGAGGCGGCGTTGACGCGACTTCCGGGCATCGCGGAAGCCGCCGTGGTGCTGCGTGACGAGGTGCACGGGGCGCCGGGGCTGGTGGCCTACTACCGCAGGGCGCAGCCGCCCGCCACGGACCCCGCGGTCTCCGCGGCCGCCCTGCGCGACGGGCTCGCCGCCGTGCTGCCCGCGTACATGGTCCCGGCGGCCTTCGTCGCCCTGGACCGCTTCCCGACCACCACCAACGGCAAGCTGGACCGCTCGGCCCTCCCGGCCCCGGCCGCCGCCGAGCCGGTGGCGCCGTTCCTCGCGAGGGCCGACACCGAAACCGACTCCGGCTCCGGCTCCGACACCGACTCCGGCTCCGACTCCGACGGCTTGACCCCTTCGCAGCAGCTGATCGCCGGAGTCTGGGCCGCCGTCCTGGGCGCCGAGCGGGTCGGCCCGGAGGACAACTTCTTCAAGCTGGGCGGCCATTCGCTCCTCGCGATCAAGCTCGTGTCCCGGGTACGCGCCGAACTGGGCGTCGCCCTCCCGGTGAAGGCCGTCTACGCCAACCCCCGCCTGCGCGACCTCGCCGCCCACCTCGACACGCTCGTCGCCGCCACCGCGAGCCAGGACCGCTAAAGGAGATGACCGTGATCCCGTTGTCGTTCGCCCAGCGCCGGCTGTGGTTCCTGGGCCGCCTGCAAGGCCCGTCCGCCGCCTACAACGCCCCCGTGGTCCTGCACCTCGACGCGGAACCCGATGCCGGTGCGCTCGGTGCCGCGCTGGCGGACGTCGTGGAGCGGCACGAGGTGCTGCGCACCGTGCTCAAGGCCGGCGCCGACGGGGAACCGTACCAGCACGTCCTGGACGTGTCCGCCGCCCCGCGGCTCGGCACCGCCCCGTGCGCGCCGGGCGAACTCGACGCCGGAATCGGCGCGTTCGTCCGCCGGCCGATCGACATCACCGCCGAGCCGCCGCTGCGCGCCCGGCTGCTGCGGCCCGGCGACGGGACCTCCGTCCTGGTCCTGCTGATCCACCACGTGGCCACCGACGGCTGGTCCACCGGCCCGCTGCTGCGCGACCTGGCGTGGGCGTACGAGGCCCGGCTGGCGGGCGGGGCACCGGGGTGGGCCCCGCTGCCCGTCCAGTACACGGACTACAGCCTGTGGCAGCACGAGCTGCTCGGCGATCCCGCCGATCCGGACAGCCTGGCCCGGGAGCAGCTGGAGCACTGGCGGGCCGCCCTGGCCGGGGCTCCGGCGGTGATCGGGCTGCCGGCCGACCGGCCGCGCCCGGCGGAGCCCTCGGGGCGCGGGGCCACGGTGACGGCCCGGCTGGACGCGGCGGCGCACGGCGGCCTGCTCGCGCTGGCCCGCGCCCACCGGGCGAGCCTGACGATGGTGGCCCGCGCGGCGCTGGCGGCCACGCTGTCCGCCGCCGGGGCGGGCGAGGACGTGGTGATCGGCGCGCCGGTCGCCGGACGCCCCGACGAGGACCTGTACGACCTCGTCGGCTTCTTCGTCAACTCCCTGGCCCTGCGCACCGACCTGTCGGGGGATCCGGCCGTCGGGGAGCTGCTGCGGCGGGTCCGGGAGGCGGACCTGGCGGCCTACGAGCACGCGGAGCTGCCCTTCGACCTGCTCGTGGAGCACCTCAGCCCGGAACGGGCGCTCGGCCACCACCCGTTCTTCCAGGTGATGCTGACCGTGGACGCGGGGAGCGGGGCGGCCGGGCCGGTGTCCCTGGGCGGGGGCATCGGCGGGCGGCTCGGCGAAGTCGGCCTGGACTCCGCCAAGTTCGACCTGACCTGGTACTGCGCGCAGCGGCACGCGGCGGACGGGCGGCCGGACGGCATGGAGATCGCGCTCCAGTACGCGGCGGACCTCTTCGACGAGGAGACGGCCCGGCTGCTGCTGGAGGTCTACGTACGCTCCCTCGCGGGCTTCGCCCAGGACCCGGCGCGGCGGATCGGGGAACTGGCCCTGCTGACCGCCGAGGAGGAGAAGGCGCTGGCCGGGCGGCGGCAGCGGCTCGAAGCCGCCACCGCGCGGGAACCTGCGGCGGCCGGGCCCGTACGGCAGGACGTCATATCGCCCCGGGAGGAGATCCTGTGCGGGCTGTTCGCGGAGGTGCTGGGCCGCGAGGGCGTGAGCGCCGACGCCAACTTCTTCCGCAGCGGCGGCCATTCGCTGCTCGCGAGCAAGCTCGTCAACCGGATCCGCGGGTCCCTCGGCCTGGAACTGGGCATCCGGGACCTGTTCCTGGCGCCGACCCCGGCCGCCCTGCACCGGCGCCTGGCGGAGCTCGGCGGCGCGGCCACGGCCCGGCCCGCGCTGGTGGCCGTACCGCCCGCCGCGCGGCCGGAGCGCATCCCGCTGTCCGCCGCGCAGCGGGCGCTGTGGCTGGTGGGCCGGATCGAGGGTCCGTCGGCCACGTACAACGCACCGCTGGTGCTGCGCCTGGACGAGGTCCCCGACCGGGCGGCGCTGGCCGCGGCCCTCGCCGACGTGGCCGAGCGGCACGAGGTGCTGCGGACGGTGTACGGGGCCGAGGGCGGCGAACCGTACCAGCGGGTCGTACCGGTGCCCGGAGGGCTGCTGGAGGTGGCCGGGTGCGCCCCGGCCGCGCTGGAGGCCCGCATCGCGGGTCTGGGGCGGGAGACTTTCGACCTGGCCGCGGAGCCGCCGTTCCGGGCCCGGCTGCTGCTGCCGGGCGACGGCACCTCGGTGCTGGTCCTGCTGATCCACCACATCGCCACCGACGGCTGGTCGCTGGCGCCGCTGCTGCGCGACCTCGGCGAGGCGTACGCGGCCCGGTGCGCGGGCCGGGCTCCGCGGTGGCGGGCGCTGCCGGTGCAGTACGCCGACTACGCGCTGTGGCAGCGCGAGCTGCTGGCCGACCCCGCCGGGCTGCTCGGCCACTGGAAGGCGGCGCTGGAGGGTATGCCGGCCCGGACGGCGCTGCCCGCCGACCGGCCGCGCCCCGTCGAGCCCTCGGGCCGGGCCGGGGCGCACCGCGCGCGGCTCGGGGCGGGGGCGCACCGGGCGCTGGTGGCGCTGGCCCGCACCCGGCGGGCCAGCTTCTTCATGGTGGCCCGGTCCGCGCTGGCGGCGGCCCTGTCGGCGGCCGGTGCGGGCACGGACCTGGCGATCGGGACGCCCGTGGCGGGCCGCCCGGACCAGGACCTGCACGAGCTCGTCGGCTGCTTCGTCAACTCCCTGGTGCTGCGCACCGATCTGTCGGGCGATCCGGCCGTCGGGGAGCTGGTCGACCGGGTCCGGGACGCGGACCTGGCCGCCTTCGACCATCAGGACCTGCCCTTCGGCCTGCTGGTGGAGCGGCTCGCGGAGCCCGGGCGGGCCCTGGGCGAGCACCCCTTCTTCCAGGTGATGCTGACCGTGCAGGAGGCCGGGCAGGAGACCGGGCAGGACCGGTTCCGCCTCGGCGGCATCGCGGGCCGCGCCGGGAGCACGGACCTGGGCGCCGCCAAGTTCGACCTCAGCTTCCACTGTGCGCAGCACCTGGCCGAGGACGGCGCTCCGGCCGGGCTGGACGTGCACGTGCAGTACGCGCGGGACCTGTTCGACGCGGACACGGCCCGGCTGCTGCTGGAGGTGTACGTGCGGGCGCTGGAGGCGTTCGCGGCCTCGCCGGACGCCCGGCTCGGCGAGCTGGCCCTGGTCCGCGCCGAGGAGGACGACCACCTGGCGCTCAAACGGGCCGCGCTCGACGAGGCGGCCGAACGGGAGCGGTCGGCGGAACGGGAGCGGTCGGCCGGGCAGGAGCGGTCAGCCGGCTCCGGCTCCGCCCCGGTGTCCCTCTCCCCGCGGGAGGAGATCCTGTGCGGTCTGTTCGCCGAGCTGCTGGGCCTCGAGAGCGTGCGCGCCGACGCCAACTTCTTCCGCAGCGGCGGCCATTCGCTGCTCGCCAGCAAGCTCGTCAACCGGATCCGGGCCGTACTGGGCGTCGAGGCGGGCATCCGCGACCTGTTCCTGGCGCCCACCCCGGCCGCCCTGCACCGGCGCCTGGCGGAGCTCGGCGGCGCGGCCACGGCCCGGCCCGCGCTGGTGACCGTACCGCCGCGGGCGCGGCCGGAGCGGATCCCGCTGTCCGCCGCGCAGCGCCGGCTGTGGTTCGTGGACCAGTTGGAGGGCCCGTCACCGGCGTACAACATCGCGCTGGTGCGGCGGCTGGAGCGGCCCCTGGACCCGGCCGCGCTGGCCGCGGCCCTCGCGGACGTGGCCGAGCGGCACGAGGTGCTGCGGACGGTGTACGGGGCCGAGGGCGGCGAGCCGTACCAGCGAGTGCTCTCCGGGGCCCGGCCGCAGCTGGAACTCGCCCGGCCCGCGGACGTGGCGGCGGCCGTGGACGAGGCCGCGGGGCACGTCTTCGACCTGACCCGGGACCTGCCCTTCCGGGCCTGGCTGTTCCTCCCGGACGAAAAGGGCCCGTCGCACACCCTGGTGCTCCTCGTCCATCACATCGCGGCGGACGGCTGGTCGACGGGGCCGCTGCTCGCCGACCTGGCGGCGGCGTACGAGGCGCGGTGCGCCGGGCGGGAGCCTGGCTGGTCGCCGCTGCCCGTGCAGTACGCCGACCACACCCTCTGGCAGCGCGAGCTGCTCGCCGACGCGGATGCCGAACTGGGCTACTGGAGCACAGCCTTGGCGGGGCTGGCGCCGCTCACGGACCTGCCGACGGACCGGCCCCGGCCCGCGGAGCCCTCGGGCCGGGGCGCGGTCACCGGGTTCGCGGTGGACGCGGCCACCTGCCGGAGGCTGACCCGCCTCGCGCACACGCACGGGGCCACGCTGTTCATGGTGGTCCAGGCCGCCCTCGCCGCCGCCCTGACCCGGCTGGGCGCGGGCACCGACCTGGCGCTGGGCACCACGGTCGCGGGCCGCTCCGACGAAGCTCTGTCCCCGCTGGTCGGCTTCTTCGTCAACACCCTGGTGCTGCGCACGGACACGGCCGGTGACCCGGCCTTCGGGGAGCTGCTGGACCGGGTACGGGAGGCGGACCTGGCCGCGTACGCGCACCAGGACCTGCCCTTCGACCGGCTCGTGGAGCACGTCAACCCGCACCGGTCCTCCGCCCACCACCCGCTGGTCCAGGTGATGCTCCAGGTCAACCCGGAGCCGCCGGCGGCCGACCGGGACGGGCCGCTGGCCGGTACGGAGCTCCCGTACGGGTCACGGACCGCCAAGTCGGACCTGACCTTCGCCCTGAGCGCGGTCCCGGGCGGCGGACTGGCCGGGGTCCTGGAGTACGCCACGGACCTGTACGGGCCCGCGGGCGCGGAGCGGCTGGCCGCCCTGCTGGTGGCGGCCCTGGAGCTGTTCTCGGCCGATCCGGCGCGCCGCCTCTCGGAGTTGCCCGCGCCGCCCGACACCAGGGCCGGGCGGCCGCTGGTCGGCGGCTACCGGATCGACCTGGCACACGTCTCGGCGGTGCTGGCCTCGCATCCGGCGGTGGTCCGGGCGCGGGCTCGGGTCTCGGAGGGCCGGCTTACCGCGCACGCGGAGGGGGCGGTCACGGAGGCGGAGCTCCAGGCCTGGGCCGCCGAACGGCTGCCGGAGTACGCGGTCCCCTCGGCGGTACACCTCCCGCAGGCGGCCCCGGCGGCGGGAGAGCACCAGGGGAACCGCGAGGACGGGGAGAACCGGGGAAACCGGGGAAACCGGGAGCGCCGGGAGGACCGGGGGGACGGCGTGGCGGCCACCGTGCTGCGGCTGTTCGCGGAGGTCCTGGAGAGCGGCGGGCTCGGCCCGGACGACAACTTCTTCAAGTCCGGGGGCCATTCACTGCTGGCGGTGCGCCTGGTGAACCGGGTCCGGGCGGAGCTGGGCCGCGAGCTCACCCTCCGCGAGGTCTTCCGTCACCCGACCCCGGCCAAACTGGCGGCCCTGCTCCTGTCCGCCCCCACCACCCCGACCCCGGCCCCCGCCCTGCGCCGCCGCACCCACGCGGGCACCCGCGTCCGGCCCTAGGTCGGGCCTACCGTCCCGGGTCCACTCGATGAGGTGGTCCAGCCAGTCGCCCCCGTACGAGCATGACCAGTACCGCTACGAAGGGAGGGCCGTTGCGAGCCTGCGGCCCTCCGACGTCCGGCGCCTCGCGCCGACACCCGCACGGTCGCGCGGCACCACCGGCACCACCGCCGCGGCCGCCACCGCCACCGCCACCGCCACCGCGGATCGTCATCGGCCGGACGTGGCTACCGCTCCTGGGCCCGCATCAGAAGATGACCGCGGCGGAACCGTTCCTCCGTGAGGGGCTCGCGCAGCATCCGGCCGACCTCGACGAACCCGGCCTCGCGGGCCAGCCCGGCGAGTTCGTCGATCGGCCACCGGTAGGCCGTGGTCACCTTGTGGTCGAAGGCCTCCACCGGACCGCCCTCGGCCTCGAAGAAGGCAACCAGGAGAGTGCCGCCCACGGCCAGTACGCGGCGGAACTCGGCGAGGTACGCGGGCAGTTCCCGCGGCGGGGCATGGATGACCGAGTACCAGGACACGATGCCGCCCAGCGTCCCGTCGGCCAGGTCCAGGGCGTCCATCGACCCGACTTCGAACCGCGCATCGGCGTACGCCTCCCGGGCGATGCCGATCATCACCGGCGAGAGGTCGACACCGAAGGCGTCCAGCCCCAGATCTCGCAGGTGCGCCGTCAGATACCCCGGACCACACCCCAGCTCGGCGACGGGCCCGGCAACACCGGCTCGCGCCAGGTCGGCGAACGCGGCGAGGACCGAGCGGTCCAGCGGAAGACCGTCGAGGGAGTTGCGGACGAATTCCGCGTAGCGGACGGCGAAGGCGTCGTAGGCGTCTGATGTCGCACGGAGGTGCGAGGAGGATTCGGTCACGGGCAACGACAGTAGGCCGACCCGATCCCGTGGGAACGGGTGGGCCGGGGCGATGGCGTCAGGTGGCCCAGGTGGCGGTGACGACGGCGGTGCGTGCGCCCGAGGCAGCGTGCTGGGCCTCTCCGTGTCATGGCCGATGCGAGGCCGGGGCGCCGCGCGGCGGGGTGTAGTCCCAGTGGAGCCTGTGCTCCTCGTCCACCGCGGGCGTGTAGCCGTCGAGGGGCCGGGTGGTTTCGAGGGACAGGGCGAGCGCGTCCAGGAGCACCGGCAGGGAAGTCCACATCGCGTGCGATCCGCGGACGACGCCTTCCACGGCCTCGGCTTCGTGGACGCGCCCCCGGTCGGTCTCGGGACGGTGGTCCAGCACGAGAAGGGCCCCGCGGACGTCCCGCGCGACGGGGATCAGCTGCGGATGTCCGTACAGAACCCTGCTGGCCCCGGTCCTCATGAACTCGAGGTCCGCCTCGCCCCCTTCCGCCTCCGTCGTGGGCGCGTCGTGGAAGCCGGTGAAGAGCTGCCACTCGGCCGCCGTCTCGCGTGCGCTCAACGGCCGGTAGAAGCCCGGCAGCAGCACCGACCGCCGGTCGAGGAGACCGTCGTGCCGCGACAACGACGCCACCAGGGGCTTCAGCAGCGGCCGGCCGATGACGCGTTCGGCCGCGGCGATGTCCGCCGGAGCCGCGGGCGGCGCCAGCGCGGCGCGGGTCGCCGGGGCGTGCTCGGCCAGCCAGTTCTCGATGCGCGTCCAGGACTCACTGATCGGTGCGGTCATGGCACGCCATCCTGCCACCACCGACTGCCGGCGGACGCCCCGGGCCGACGCTGGGGGAACGGCAGTTGGGGGCGGCAGGTCGGGGCCGGGAGCTGCCGCCGGGGACTGCCCGCCGGGGGCGCGGGGCGTACGTAGCGTGGGGCCACGGACCCGCTCCGCACCCCCGTCCCCTCGCCTGGAGGCCCCGCGATGCCCTCGACCGCCCCCACCGCCGCCGCCGTCCTGGACGGCGGCCCGGCGATCAGCCCGGCGCCGCGCGTGCTCGACCGGTTCGACGCCCAGGTCGCCGCGGGCGCGGAGCGGATCGCGCTGGTGCACGGCGAGCAGCGGATGACGTACGGGCAGCTCGCCCTCGCGGTGGCCCTGCGCGCCGACGAACTGGCGGAGCGGGGGGCCGGGCCGGGGCGGCTCGTCGCCGTGAGCAGGCCGCGCGGGACCGATGCCGTCGTGGGGCTGCTCGCCGCCCTGCGGACCGGGGCCGCCTACCTGCCGCTGGACCCCGCGGCGCCGCCCGCCCGCAACGCCTCGATCCTCGCCGACTGCGCCGGGACGGCGGACGTCCCCGGCGAGGGGGAGTCCGTGCTCCCCGGCGGCGGGGTACCCGGGGACGCCGCCTACGTCATCTACACCTCCGGCTCCACCGGCACCCCGAACGGGGTGGTCGTCGGACACGGGGCCCTGGCCCACTTCGTCGCCGGTGCGGCCGAGAGGTACGGGATCAACGCCGAGGACCGGGTGCTCCAGTTCGCGCCGCTGCACTTCGACGCCAGCGTCGAGGAGATCTTCCTGGCCCTCGGCTCCGGCGCCCGGCTCGTGCTGCGCGACGAGGAGATGCTGGACGTACCGGGGCTGCTGGCCGGGTGCGTGGAGCACGGCATCACCGTGCTGGACCTGCCCACCGCCTACTGGCACGAGCTGGCGCACGCCCTCGCCGCCGGGATCGCCACCCTGCCGCCCACGCTCCGTACGGTGGTCATCGGCGGGGAGGCCGCGTTGCCCGAGCGGGTGGCGCAGTGGTGCCGGGCCGTGGACGGCGAGCGGGTGCGCCTGCTCAACACGTACGGGCCGACGGAGGCGACCGTCGTGGCCACGGTGGCCGACCTCTCCCGGTACGGGGGCGGGCCGGTGCCCATCGGCGAGCCCCTGCCGGGCGTCCGGGCCGCGGTGGTGGACGGTGAACTGTGGCTGCTGGGCGGGGGGTTGGCGCAAGGCTATCTGGGCCGGCCCGAGCTGACCGGGCGCCGTTTCGCCTCTCTGGGCGGGGAGCGCGCGTACCGCACCGGCGACCTGGTGACCGTACGGCCGGACGGGCAGCTCGGCTTCCAGGGGCGGGCCGACGACGAGGTGAAGATCAACGGGCACCGGGTGGACCCCGCTTCGGTGGAGTCGGTGCTGACCTCGCACCCGGGGGTCCGCGAGGCGGCCGTCGTACCGCGGGAGAGCCCGGACGGCGGCAAGCGCCTGGTGGCCTTCGTGGTCGCCGAGGACGGGGTGTCCGCCGGGGAACTCTCCGCGCTGCTGCGGGCGGAGCTGCCCGCAGCGGCCGTTCCGGGCACGCTGACGCTGCTGGCGGGCCCGCTGCCCCGGACCTCCTCGGGGAAGATCGACCGGAAGTCCCTGCGGGCTGCGGACGGCGTGAGCGGCCGCGACGCCCACGCCGTCTTCGCCGGGCCGGTGCTGCCCGCCGAGGACCGGGTGCCGCTGTCCTTCGCGCAGCGGCGGCTGTGGTTCCTGGCCGGGCTGGAGGGGCCGTCGGCCACCTACAACCTGCCGGTGGTGGTGCGGCTGGACGAGGTCCCCGACACGGCGGCCCTGGAGGGCGCGCTCGCCGATCTCGTGGAGCGGCACGAGGTCCTGCGGACCGTGTACCCGGCCGTGGACTCCGAGCCGTACCAGCACGTCCTGGCGGCGCCGCCCGTTCCGCTGGCGGTCCGGGAGTGCGCGCCGCAGGAAGTGGCGGGGCTGGTGGCCGCCTTCACCGGAGCCGCCTTCGACCTTTCCACCCAACTGCCGGTCCGGGCAAGGCTGTTCCTGCCGGGAGACGGCTCCGCCACCCTCGCCCTGCTGACCCACCACATCGCCACCGACGGCTGGTCCGTCACCCCTCTGCTGCGCGATCTCGGGGAGGCGTACGCGGCCCGGCTGGCGGGCGGTGCGCCCGGGTGGGAGCCGCTGCCGGTGCAGTACGCCGACTACACGCTGTGGCAACAGGAACTCCTCGCCGATCCGGCGGACCTGCTCGGCCACTGGCGGACCGCGCTCGACGGGATGCCGACCGTGCTCGACCTGCCGGCGGACCGGCCGCGGCCCGCGGAGCCGACCGGCGAGGGCGCGACCCTCGTAGCCCGGCTCGACGCGGACGCCCACCGCAGGCTCGGCGCCCTCGGCGCGGAGCGCGGTGCGAGCCTGCTGATGGTGCTCCAGCCTGCGCTGGCCCTGGCCCTGGCCGCCGTCGGCGCGGGCTCCGACGTGGCGATCGGCACCCCGGTCGCGGGGCGCGGGGACGAGGCCCTGGACGCCCTGGTCGGCTTCTTCGTCAACACCCTGGTCCTGCGCACCGATGTCTCCGGTGACGTGCCCTACGCGGAGCTGGTGGACCGGGCCCGGGACGCGGACCTCGCCGCCTACGCCCATCAGGAATTCCCCTTCGACCTGCTGGTGGAGCACCTGGCGCCCGAACGCGCCCTCGCCGTCAACCCGTTCTTCCAGGTGATGCTGACCGCGCAGGAGCAGGGCGAGCCGTCGTTCTCGCTGGGCGGCGGCGCGCTGACCGGCCGGTTCACGGAACCCGGCCTGGAGGCAGCCAAGTTCGACCTGAGCGTCTCCTGCGTGGAGCTCCCCGGCGGTGGTCTGGAGGTGTGGTGGCAGTACGCGGTTGACCTGTTCGACGCGGACACCGCACGGCTGCTGCTGGACCTGTTCGTCCGGGCCCTGGAGCGCGCCGCGGCCGAGCCGTACGCGCCCCGTGGTGAACTGCCCCTGCTCACCGAGGAGGAGGGCCGCGAGGTGGCTCGGCTGCGGGCCGGGCTCGCGACGGCCCGGGCGGAGCAGCAGCAGGCCCGGCAGGCCGCGACCGCCGGGCACTCCCCCGCCCAGGAGGTGCTGGAGGCGCTGTGCCGGCTGTTCGCGGAGGTGATCGGGCTCGACCGGGTGGAGCCGCACGAGAACTTCTTCTCGGTCGGCGGGCACTCGATGACGGGGGTGCGGCTCGTCAACCGGATCCGGGCCGTGCTCGGCGTCGAGGCGCGGATCCGGGACCTGTTCCTGGCCCCGACCCCCGCCGAACTGGCGCTGCGGCTGGTCCGGGACAGCGCCGCGGCCGGGCGGCCCCCGCTGGTCCGCGTACCGCGGGAGGCGCGGCCGGAGCGGATCCCGCTGTCGTACGCGCAGCGCAGGCTGTGGTTCGTGGACCAGTTGGAGGGGCCGAGCCGCTCCTACACCATCCCCTTCGCGCTGCGGCTGGAGCGGCCGTTGGACCCGGACGTGCTGGCCGAGGCCCTGGCGGACGTGGCCGGGCGGCACGAGGTGCTGCGGACGGTGTACCCGGCGGTGGACGGCCAGCCGTACCAGCGGGTCGTGGAGGCGGCGCGGCCGGTGCTGGAGCGGGTCACCGCGGCCCCGGACGGGCTGGAGGCGGCGGTCGACGCGGCCGCCGGGCACGTCTTCGACCTCGCGGGCGAACTGCCGCTGCGGGCCTCGCTGATCGACACCGCCGACGAGGGCGGCGGCCCGGTGCAGGTCCTGGTGCTGCTCGTGCACCACATCGCCGCCGACGGCTGGTCCACCGGACCGCTGATCCGCGATCTGGCGGCCGCCTACGAGGCCCGGCTGGCGGGATCGGCGCCCGGCCTGCAGCCGCTGCCGGTGCAGTACACCGACTACACCCTGTGGGAGCGCGAGGTCCTGGACGGGGAGGCGGTGGCCGCGCACATCGCCTACTGGAAGGACACCCTGGCGGACGCACCGCCCGCGCTGGAGCTGACCGGTGCCCGTACCCGGCCCGCCGAGGCCTCGCACCGCGGTGAGGCGACCCCGCTGGAACTGGACGCCGCCACGCACGCCCGTCTGGAGGCGCTGGCGCTGGAACACGGGGCCACCCTGTTCATGGTGGTCCAGGCCGCCTTCGCCGCCGCCCTCACCCGGCACGGCGCGGGCACCGACCTCCCGCTCGGCACGGTGGTCGCGGGCCGCGACGACGAGGCCCTCGACGACCTGGTCGGCTTCTTCGTCAACACCCTCGTGCTGCGCTGCGACACCTCCGGCGACCCGCTCTTCACCGAACTGCTCGGCCGGGTCCGGGACGCCGGCCTCGCCGCCTACGCCCACCAGGACCTGCCCTTCGACCTGGTCGTCGAGCAGCTGAACCCGGTGCGCTCCACCGCCCACCACCCCCTGGTCCAGGCGGTCGTCCAGGTCGAACCGGCCGAGTCGCCGGTCCCGGCGGGCGGGGCCCTGGACGGGACCCCGCTCGGGTCGGCTTCCGGGTTCACCAAGTTCGACCTGACGGTGTCCCTGCGCGAGAGGCGCGGTGCGGACGGGACCCCGGGCGGGCTGGCCGGCGTACTCGAATACGCGACGGACCTGTACGACGGGGCGACGGCGGCGACGCTCGCCGGTCATCTGGCCCGCATCCTGCGGGCGGTGGCCGAGGACCCGCAGCAGCGGATCGGTGATCTGCCGCTGCTCTCGCCCGAGGAGGAGCACCGGCTGGTCACCCGGTACAACGACACGGCGGTGCCGCGGGCCGCCTGCGGACTGGTGCACGAGCGGTTCGCGGCGCAGGCCCGCCGCACACCGCACCGGACCGCGCTGTCCTACGGGGAGGAGAGCCTCTCCTACGCCGCGCTGGACGCCCGCGCCAACGCCCTGGCGCACCGGCTGATCGAGGCCGGGGTGGGCCGCGGCGGTGCGGTGGGGCTGCTGCTGGACCGCAGCCCGCACCTGGTGGTCGCCGCGCTGGCGGTGCTCAAGTGCGGGGCGGCGTACGTACCGCTGGACCCGCGGCTGCCGGACGCCCGGGTGGCCGTGGTCATGGAGGACGTCGGCGCCCGGGTCCTGCTCACGCAGGAGGCGCACGCCGGCTCGGCGCCCGTGCGCCGCCAGCTCGACGCGGGGGCCCGGGTGCTGTCCGTCGACACCCCGGTGGGGGGCCGTCCGGGTGGCGACCCCGGCGTGGCCGTCGGCGAGGACGACCTGATGTACGTCATGTTCACCTCCGGCTCGACCGGCCGCCCCAAGGGCGTCGGCGTCACCCACCGCAACGTGGTGGAGCTCGTCACCGACCGCTGCTGGGACCTGGCCAACCACCGCCGGATGCTGGTCCATTCGGCGATCGGCTTCGATGCCTCCACGTACGAGCTGTGGGTGCCGCTGCTGAACGGCGGGCAGCTTGTCATCGCCCCCGGCGACGGCACGGACGTCGCCGAACTCGACCACACCATCCGCACCTACGACGTCACCGCCGCCTACTTCACCATGGGCCTGTTCCACATCATGGCGGACGAGGGCCTGGACACCCTCAAGCTCCTCGACGAGGTGTGGACCGGCGGCGACGTGGCCTCGCCGAGCGCCCTCCAGCGGGTCCTGGACCACTGCCCCGACACGGTACTCGTGCACTCGTACGGGCCCACCGAGACCACCTTCGCCTCGCACCAGCAGCGCTTCCCGCTCGACCGGCGCGTCCTCCAGGGCGTCCACCTGGGCGCGGCCCTCGACAACACGCGCGTCCACGTCCTGGACGAGCGGCTGCGCCCGGTCCCCGTCGGGGTCGCCGGCGAGATGTACATCGCCGGTACGCAGGTGGCCCGCGGCTACATCAGCCGGCCCGGGCTGACGGCGGAGCGGTTCGTCGCCGACCCGTTCGGCGCGGACGGCGGCCGGATGTACCGGACCGGCGACCTGGTGCACTGGACCCCGGCGGGTGAACTGCGGTTCATCGGGCGGGCTGACGGGCAGATCAAGCTCCGCGGCTTCCGGATCGAGCCCGGTGAGATCGAGGAGACCCTGGCCCGCCACCCGGGCGTGGGCCAGGTCGCCGTGATGGTCTTCGAGGACGGCCCGGGCGGCAAGCGGCTCGTGGCGTATGCCGTCCCGCGCGCCGGCCACACCCTCGACGAGGCCGCGCTGCTGCGGTGGGCGGCGGACGAACTCCCCGAGCACATGGTGCCCTCGGCCCTCGTCCTGCTCGACGGCATCCCGCTGACCGTCAACGGCAAGCCCGACCGGGCGGCGCTGCCCGCGCCCGCCCCGGCCGTACGGACCGCGGGGCGGCCGGCGCGCACGCCGCGCGAGGAGGTCCTGTGCGGCCTGTTCGCCGAGGTCCTGGGCGTGGAGGGGGTCGGCATCGACGACAACTTCTTCGCGCTGGGCGGGCATTCGCTGCTCGGGGTGCGTCTGGTGAGCCGGATGCGGACCGTCCTGGGGCTGGACCGCGGCGTCCGGGACCTGTTCCGCACCCCGACGGTGGCGGGGCTGCTGGGCGACGAGCCCAGCGGCTTCGACCCGATGGGGGTGGTGCTCCCCCTCAACACCCGGGGCGCGCGGCAGCCGTTGTTCTGCATCCACCCCGGCACCGGCGTGGGCTGGCCGTACGCCGGGCTCGCCCAGCACCTCGGGCCGGACCAGCCGCTGTACGCGATCCAGGCTCGGGCCCTGAGCGAGCTCGGCCACTCCCCGGAGACGGTCGAGGAGATGGTGGCGGACTACCTGCCGCTGATCCGCGAGGTCCAGCCGCACGGCCCGTACCGCTTCCTCGGCTGGTCCTTCGGCGGCACGGTCGCGCACGCCCTGGCCGTCCGGCTGGCCGAACTCGGGGAACGCACCGACCTGCTGGCCATGATGGACGTCCACCTGCTGCCGACGGAGCCGCAGCGGCGCCGGATGACCCCCGCGCAGAAGCGGGACATGCTGGTCGGGGACGCCTCCGAAGCGCCCGAGGACGCACCCTTCGACGTGGACGCGCTCATCGGGCTGGTCCGGCTGAAGGACCCGGTCCTCGGGGCCTTCTCGGACGAGGAGATCCGGTCCGTCATCGGCGCCTCCATCAACCACGCCGAAATCATGAACCTGTACGCCCCGCGCCCCGTCGCCACCGACCTGGTGTTCCTGGCGGCCATCGAGGACGGGGAGACGGAGAACACTCTCGCGCAGCACTGGATTCCGTATGTCGAGGGCCGCGTCGAGAACCATGTCATCGGGGTCCCGCACACCAGAATGGGCGAGCCGGAACCCCTCGCACTGATCGGCCGCATCCTTTCCGAGAAATTGAGGAGTCTGTCATGACCAATCCTTTCGACGACACCGAGGGCACCTTCCACGTCGTGGTGAAC
Organism: Streptomyces sp. NBC_01408; assembly: GCF_026340255.1. Lineage (GTDB taxonomy): Bacteria > Actinomycetota > Actinomycetes > Streptomycetales > Streptomycetaceae > Streptomyces. The sequence continues at coordinate 62,886 of NZ_JAPEPJ010000003.1, forward strand.
GAGGAGGGACAGCACGCCCTGTGGCCCGTGTTCGCCAATGTTCCCGCAGGCTGGGACGTGGTGTGGGGGGCCGGCAGCCGGGCGGACGCGCTGGCTTACGTGGAGCGGAACTGGACGGACATCCGCCCCAAGAGCCTGGTCGCCCAGTACGCATGAATTCCCGTTGAACGACCCTGAAGCCGTGCCCCGCACCCGCGGGGTACGGCTTCCCCTTTTGTGGGTCCGGGCCTGCCGAATTCCTCCATACTGCCGCCGGAACTTCCCCTCGGCGGCTTCGGTGTTTTCTATATTCGTCGTATGCGACGACGGAATGTGAACATCCTGCTCACCGGCACGGAATCGGATTCCCACACCTGGAATCTCGTCTACCTGCAGCTGCTGCTGGAGGAGCTCGGGCACCGGGTCCACAACCTGGGCCCCTGTGTGACGGACGAGCTGCTGACCGCCGCCTGCGCGGCGGACGGGCCCGGTCTCGTGGTCATCAGCAGTGTCAACGGGCACGGCTACCGGGACGGACTGAACGCGGTCCGCGCCCTGCGCCGGGAGGGCTTCACCGGTTCCGTCGTCATCGGCGGCAAGCTGGGCGTCGCGGGCGTGGCCGACCCGGGGCAGCGCGGCCGCCTCCTCGACGCCGGCTGCGACGCCGTCTTCGACGACGGCGACGTGAACGCCTTCAGGAACTACCTGAGTTCGCTCTCCGGCCACGGCCACGGCGTCGGCCCGTCTGCGGAGGCGCGTGGCGAGGCGCGGACCGGGGCGCGGACCGGGGCCGACGCGCAGGCCGTGGCATGACCGCCACGACGCTCCGCGTCGCACCGGCCGCCGCCGCGGCGCAGGAGGGGGCGGCCGCCCCCTCGTTCGGCGGTTTCGTCGCCCGTGCGGCGGCAGCCGGGCAGCTCGTCGTCCAGCCCCGCATGGGCTTCAGCGACCCGCGCCGGATGCGGGAGGGGCTGGAGCGCACCAAGTCCGCCGTCGCCACCACCGTCGGCACCCTCACCATCGACAGCTACACACGGGTCGGCGCCCTCGGCGCCGCCCGAGACGCCCTCGACGAGGGCACCGCGCTCAACGGCTACCCGATCGCCACCCACCCCGCCGCCCGCACCCGGCGCCTGCTCGACGGGGTCCTGGACGCCGGTTTCCCCGTCCAGGTCCGGCACGGCTCCTCCCGCCCCGAGGCCATCGTCCGGGCGCTCACCACCGCAGGGCTGGACGCCACCGAGGGGGGACCGGTCTCGTACTGCCTCCCCTACGGCCGCACCCCGCTCACCGAGTCCGTCGACAACTGGGCCCGCTGCTGCGAGCTGCTGGCCGCGCTGGCCCCGCCGCCCCGGGTACCGCACCTGGAGAGCTTCGGGGGCTGCATGCTCGGCCAGCTCTGCCCGCCCGGGCTGCTGATCGCGCTCAGCCTGCTGGAGGGGATGTTCTTCGCGCAGCACGGCATCCGCAGCGTCTCGCTCAGCTACGCCCAGCAGACCGACCCGGCGCAGGACACCGAGGCGGTACGGGCGCTGCGCCGGCTGGCCGGGGAGTTCCTGCCCGCCGCCGTGGACCGGCACGTCGTCCTCTACACGTACATGGGGGTCTTCCCTTACACCGCGCGCGGGGCGACCCGGCTGCTGGAGGCCTCGGCGCGGCTGGCGGTGGGCGCCGGGGCGCAGCGGCTGATCGTGAAGACGGCCGCGGAGGCGCACCGCATCCCGACCGTACTGGAGAACGTACGGGCCCTGGAGACGGCGGCGGCCACCGCCGCGCTGGCCGAGCGGCTCCCCGAACCGCCGGACCCGGCCGACAGCGAGGTGTACCGGGAGGCCCGGGCCTTCGTGGAGGCCGTACTGGACCTCGGGGACGACCTCGGGCGGGCGCTGCGCACCGCCTTCGCGCGGGGCGTGCTGGACGTCCCGTACTGCCTGCACCCGGACAACGCGGGCCGCTCCCGCAGCTTCGTGGATGCGGGCGGACGGCTGCGCTGGTCGGAGGTCGGCGCGATGCCCGTAGCGGCGTACGGCGCGCCGGACGGGCGGCGCGCCATGACCTCGGACGGCCTGCTGGAGGCCCTGCACGGGCTGGCCCGGCGCTACGACCAAGAACGTTGACCACACTTCGACACCAACAGGAGCCGACATGGAGATGCAGACCCCTCCCCCTCTGGGCTCGCACCTGCGCTCGCCGCAGCTGCGGTCCGCGATGCTGGTGCAGCAGGAAGTCCTTTACGGCGCACGGGAGTTCCTGCGGGGCAAGGGTTTCGTGGAACTGCTGCCACCACTGGTCGGGCCGGTCACGGACCCGGGCGGGCGCGGCGCGAAGGCGCTGGACGTCGACTACTACGGGCAGCCGTACAAGCTGATGACCAGCGCGATCCTCTACAAGCAGGCCTCGTTGAAGGGCTTTCCGCGACTCTTCTACATCGCGCCGAACGTCCGCGTCGAGCCGCCGGAGACGGCTTCCACGGGCCGGCACCTGGTGGAGTTCCACCAGATCGACGTGGAGCTGGCGGGCGGGACCCGGCAGGACGCCCAGGAGATCGCTGCCGGACTGCTGACGCACGTGGTGGAGCACGTGTGGACGGCGGTGCCGGAGGTCCTGCGCGAACTGGGCCGGGACGAAATGGACTTCGCGGAGCTGCGGTCCGGGAAGTTCGACGCCTGCACCCACGGGGAGGCGGTGGCCCGGCTGCTGGGAGGGGGCCACCCGCAGAGCCCGGACGCCGAGATCGACTGGGCGGGCGAGGAAGTGCTTTCCCTGGAGTCCGACCGGCCGTTCTTCATCAACGACTACCCCAAGGGCTCGCGCGGGTTCTACGACCGCGAGGATCCCGAACGCCCGGGCGTGCTGCGGAACTTCGACCTGATCGCGCACGGCGGGTACGGGGAGCTGGTCAGCGGCAGCGAGCGCGAGTCCGACTACGCGACGATCGTCACCCGGATGCGGGAGAGCGGGGAGAACCCCGCCAAGTACGCCTGGTACCTGGACCTCGCCCGCGAGGGCATCGAGGCCAGCGCCGGCTTCGGCATGGGCTTGCAGCGCCTCGTCCGGTTCCTGACCGGGCTGGACGCGTTGTGGCAGGTCAGCGCCTACCCGAAGCTGCCGGGGGTGATCGCGCCGTGAGCGGGCTGCGGGCGGCGGGCTTCCCGGAGCGGGCCGTACGGGCCCGGGCGCGGGCGGGGACGGCCGAGGTGTTCCCGGCGGCCGACACCTACGGGACCGAACTGTACGGCGCGGGTGTGCCCGCAGCGGGGCCTGACGGACCGGGGGACGGGCCGGACGGGCTGGACGGGCCGGACGGGCCGGACGGGCTGGACGGGCTGCGGATCGCCCCGCCCGTGTTCATGCCGCGCCGGCTGGAGAAGCTGATCGAGCTGGGCCGCGAGCCCTCGTACGAGGACGTGGACCTGTACACCACGGTGGGCGGGTTCCCGGCCGAACTCCCGCTCTATCTCTCGGCGTTCGGATCCACCCGGGCGGGCAGCGGCGACCTCGGGGTGGCCGCGGGGCGGCAGGCGGCTCGGCTCGGCATCCCGATGGTGATCGGCGAGAACATGGTGCCGGTGCACGGCTACCGGCGCGGCGGCAAAGGCGACGGCGACGGCGACGCCACCCGCTCGGCGCTGCTGGCGCGGGTGGCGGCGTACGCGGAGAACGTCGCGGACGGGGTCGGCGGCGTGGTGGTGCAGCAGTCCACCGAGGACGCCGACTCGGAGGTGTGGAACCTGCTCTACAGCGACCCCGGCACCCGCCACCTGCGGGACTCCGGGCGGCTCGGCTTCGAGCTGAAGGTGGGACAGGGCGCCAAGCCCGGGCTCGGCGGGATGACGGTGGTGGGCGCGGCCGAAGCCGATCGGCTCGCCGGGCAGTTCACCGTACGGGAGCTGCTGGGCGACCCCGGCAGGCGGCTGCGGTGCGCGACGCCCGGCACCTTCACCGAGGAGATCGTGCGGCAGCAGCTGCGGTTCATGCGGAACAACTTCCCGCTGGCCCGGACCTGGGTGAAGTTCCACCCCGGGCGGGACATCGCACACGCCGCCGCGACGGCCTGGGCGGCGGGCGCCGACGCCGTCACCGTGGACGGCGCGGAGGGCGGCACCGGCTGGGCCCCGCGGGTGTTCCTGGACCAGGTGGGGCTCCCGCTCGGGGAGTGCCTGCGCCGGATCGGCCGCCCGGGCGGGGACCTGCTGGCCGCGGGCCGGATCTGGGAGGGCGGGCGGGCCGTACGGGCCCTGGCCCTGGGCGCCACGGCGGTGGGCCTGGGGCGGGCCGCCCTGCTCGCCGTCGACGAGGATCCTCGGGCCGGGCTGGTCCGGCTGGTGGAAGCCCTGGCGCTGGAGACCCGGCTGCTGGTCAGCGCACTGGGCAAGTACCGCACGGCGGACCTGGACCCACAGGACGTGTGGTCCCCGCACACCCCGGCAGGCTCCCCGGCCCTCCCGGTCGGCAGCCACGCATGACACCCCGAGCCCCCCGCCCCGCCGACCACGGCCGGCCCGGGCCGGGCGGGCGGGGCGGGGGCCCGGGCCGCCGACCGGGGGCCGGTTCGCGCGGGGTGCGGGCCCGGTTCCGGGTCACCGAGACCCCGGGGGTCACCGTGACCCCGGGGCGCGGCGCCGGCCCCGCCTCGGCCGCCGCCCACCGGGCCCTGGTCCAGGCCGGTCTCGGCCATCTCGGCGGACACCTGCGCCTGGACACGTACGGCCCGGCACCCCGCGGCCGTGACCTCGCGCGCGCCGCCCGGCGAGCCGTGACCGCCGCCCTCGCGGCCCGGCCCCGCCCGGGTGACCCGTACCGGGGCTGAACGACTTCTCCCTGACCTTCCTTCCCCGACTCACAGAAACCAGGTGCCCCATGGACACCCCCCAGCCATCCCCCGCCGCCGAACCCCGGACACCGGCACCGGCACCGGCACCGGTCCAGTGGGGCCGCGTCAGTTCCCTCGTCGGCGGTCAGGCCGCCGTCCAACTCGGCAGCTTCGCGCTGCTCATCGCCATGAACTGGACCGCCGTCCAGCTCGGCGGCACCGGCGCGGTGACCCTCCTGATGCTCGCCGCCACGGTGCCCCGCGCCCTGATGCTGATCTTCGGCGGGGCGGTGGCCGACACCCTCGGGCCGCGCTTCGTCCTGCTCCGCACCACCGCCGCCCGGGTCGTCCTGCTCGCCGGCGGGGCCGTGGTCACCGCCACCACCCAGCAGCTCTGGCCGCTGGTGGTGATCGCGCTGGTCGAGGGGATCCTGCTCGGCCTGGCCGGACCGGCCTCCGGGGTCCTGCTCCCGATGTTCGCCCGCGGCGACCAGCTGGCCCGCGCCAACTCCCTGTACGCGATGGTGCTCCGGGTCGCGCCCATCCTCGGCGCCCCCGCCGGAGCCTTCCTGATCACCATCGGGGAGCTGTGGCTGGCGATGCTGGCCGGCGCGGTCACCGGCGCGATCTGGCTCGGCTGCCTGCTCCACGTCACGCACGGATTCGTCCGGCCGAAGCCCGAGCCCGGGGTCTCGCTGGTCAAGCGGTCCGGTGACGGATTCCGCCTGCTGTCCCGGCACCCCCGGCTGCGCTGGATGTTCGTCGCCGCCCTGTGCCTGGACATGGCGTTCAGCTGGCCCGCCGAGGTCGCGCTGCCCCTGCTGGTCTCCGAACGCGGCTGGGGGGTCGGCGCGGTGGGCATGGTGCTGGCCGCGTTCAGCGTGGGCGCGCTCGGCTCCAGCGCGGTGGGCGCCGCACTGGCCCACCGGATCCCGATGTTCGTCCGGCTGGTGGTGACGGGAGCGGGCCTCGCCGCCGGCATCCTGGTGATGGCCCTGATGCCCTCCGTGGCCTCCCTCACCGCCGTCGCCGCCGGGGTCGGCCTGCTGTCCGGGCTCAACGGCCCGGCCATCGTCACCCTCTACCAGCAGTCCGCGCCCGAGGACCGGATGGGCGCGGCCATGTCCACGCTCTCCCTCGCGGGCATCGGCACCGCGCCGGTCTCCATCGCCGTCTTCAGCTCGCTGTCCCTGGTCCTCGGCGTGCAGACCACCTGGCTGCTGTGCGGCGCCATCGCCTTCGTCTCCCCGCTGGCGGCCGTCATGGCGCTGCGCCACCCCGCGAAGGCGGAGGAGCAGGCGCCGGTGGAGCTGCCCGTACCGGCAGCCGTGTGAGGAGGCCCCCATGACGCCGACCACCGCAACAGCCACGGCCGCCCGCCCGCTCCTGCTCCCGGAACGGCTGTCGGAGCGCGGGCCGGCCGGCGCCGTACTGGTGGCCGCGAGCCCGCAGCTGTGGCTCGTGGACACCACCGCCTACCGGGCGCACGCGGCGCGGCACGCCCCGGGCACCCTGGACGCCCAAGAGCTGGCCCGCGCGGCCGAGTTCGTCCGGGCGGCCGACCGTGACGCGTACGTCTGCGCGCACGTGGCGCTGCGCCGGCTGCTCGGGGCGTACCTGGGCACGGCCCCGCGCGAGGTGATCGTGGAGCGGGCTCCTTGCACGCACTGCGAAGAACCGCACGGGCGGCCCGTCCTGCCGGGCGGCGCCCTGCACTTCTCCCTGTCGCACTGCACCGGGATCAGCCTGCTGGCGTTCGCGACGGCGCCGGTCGGGGTGGACGTGGAGGAGATCGTGCTGCCGCAGACCATCGCGGAGACGGCCGATGTGCTGCACCCCCGGGAGGCGGCCGAGCTGGCGCTGCTGCCGGCCGGGGAGCGGCCCGTCGCCTTCACCCGGGTGTGGACGCGCAAGGAGGCGTACCTGAAGGGGCTCGGGGTCGGGCTCTCGGAGGATCCGGCGGCCGATTACGTGGGTTCGGGCCCGGCGCCCGCCCGGCTGCCGGGGTGGAACCTGACGGACGTACGGGTGCCCGACGGCCACTGCGGGGCGGTGGCGCTCCAGACCGTGGCCTCAGGCTGACAGCGCGACGCCGGCCGCCCTGGGTCGTGTCATCGAAGTGGCGTCTGGCTGTCGGGGTCCGGCACGCACGCTCGCCGCGTTGTCGTCGGTCGCCGATGCTCCGCATCGACTCCCTCCTCCGCCTTGCGATCGCACGCACCAGACCCCGACAGCACCGCCCTACGGGCGGCCGACGCCACTTCGACGACACTCCCTGGGGGTGAGCGCGGCGTACTCCAGCGGCGCGGACGGGTCGGTCGTCACGTCCAGCGGCGCCGGCTCGGCGCCCGCGCGGACCAGCAGGTCGCCGATGGCCGCGATCATGGCGCCGTTGTCGGTGCACAGGGTCATCGGCGGCACCCGCAGGGCGATCCCGGCCGAGGCGCACCGCCGCTCGGCCAGGGTCCGCACCCTGGAGTTGGCCGCCACCCCGCCCACCACCACCAGCGTCCGCACCCCGTGGGCGGTGCACGCCGCGACCGCCTTGCGGGTCAGCACGTCGGCCACCGCCTCCTGGAGCGCGGCCGCGCCGTCGGCGACCGGCGGCTCCTGCCCGCGCAGCCGGTACCCCTCGGCCCAGCGGGCGGCGGCCGTCTTCAGCCCCGAGAAGGAGAAGGAGTAGGCGTACGGGTCGTCGGCGCCCCGTCCGCCGGTCAGCGGGCGGGGGAAGGAGACGGCCTTCGGGTCGCCGTCCCGGGCGGCGCGGTCGATGGCGGGCCCTCCGGGGTACGGCAGGCCGAGCACCCGGGCGACCTTGTCGAAGCACTCCCCCGCCGCGTCGTCCAGGGTGTCCCCGAGGTGCACGATCGGCTCGCGTACGAGGTCCCGTACGAGCAGCAGCGAGGTGTGCCCGCCGGAGACGATCAGCACCATGCAGGGCTCGGGCAGCGGCCCGTGCTCCAGGGTGTCGGCGGCGACGTGGCCGGCCAGGTGGTGGACCCCGTACAGGGGCAGGCCGAGGGAGTAGGCGAGGGTCTTGGCTCCGGCCAGGCCGACCTGGAGGGCGCCGGCGAGGCCGGGGCCGGTGGTGACGGCGACCGCGTCGAGCTGGGAGGGGCGCAGCCCGGCCTGGTCCAGGGCCCGGCGGACGACCGGGTTGAAGGCCTGGAGGTGGGCGCGGGCGGCGATCTCCGGGACCACTCCGCCGAAGCGGGCGTGCTCGTCCATGCTCGACGCGACGACGTGCGCGAGGAGTTTTCCGTCGCGGACGATGCCCGCCCCGGTCTCGTCGCAGGAAGACTCGATCCCGAGCACCACCGGAGATCCCACCACAGCACCCTCAACCCTTATTGCGAGACGTTCGCAATAAGGGTACCGGTCGTACGCCGCCTGCCGGACTTACTCGTCCGGTGCCGGCCACAGCACCACCGGACACCCCCTAGCCGCGCGGCACCACGGTGGCGAGCACCTGGGGGAGCGGGTACCAGTCGGCCGAGACGATGGAGGCGTGGCGTCCGGCGAGCAGCGCGAGGCGGTCGCGGGCCTGGGCTCCCGTCGATCCAGCGCAGCTCAAGTCGCGTGGAGCGTAAGGGGGTTGAGTGACGCCGGGAAGGCCGGCGGATGACGGGCGGGCGGCTGTGAGAACAGACACGTCCCCCGGCTGCAACCCAGGCCGCCGCTCCCCCATCGAACGAGGAGCCGGATGCGTCAGCGGGGTGGGAGTTCCACATGTTCAGCAAGGTTCGCGGGAGGACCGTACGGGTCACCCTGCTCGTCGGCGTCCTCGGCGCGCTGCTCTTCGCGGGCATCCGGTTCGCCTGGGAGCTGCACGGCATCACCGCCCACCTCGCCGACGGGGATGCCGCGCAGGGCACCTACCAGCAGGACCCCCAGCGCGCCGACCGGACGGCGTCGGCCGTGCTCGACGGGATGGTCCGGGAGGACCCGGAACCGCCCACCGACAACCAGGTCTTCGGCGGCGACGCCCCGGTGGACTGGAGGACCGCCGGATGGCAGCCCTCCGAGCCGCTGGAGGCCCGGACCGCGACCGCCGAGCCCTCGGTCGGCGCCCTGTTCTCCCCCGGCACCGACGGCGACGGGGATCACCACTGCTCGGCCGGCGTGGTCCACTCCCCCGCCGGCGATCTGATCGTCACCGCCGCCCACTGCGTGTACCAGGGCGGCTTCCGCACCAACCTCGCCTTCGCCCCCGGCTACCGCGACGGGGTCGCGCCGTACGGGGTCTGGGTGCCCACCCGCATCGACGTGGACCCGCGCTGGGCCGAGGACCAGGACCCCGACCACGACGTGGCCTTCCTCCGGCTGCGCCGGCCCGGTCATCCCGGTCAGCGGCTGGAGGACGTCACCGGCTCCCTGACGATCCGCTTCCGGACCGAACTCCCGGCGCCCGCCCGGCTCGTGGGCTACCCGAACGCCGACGAGCTGCCGCTGGAATGCCGCACCACCGCCCGCGCGGCCGGACCGACGCAGCTGCGCCTGGACTGCGCGGACGTACCCAACGGCACCAGCGGCGGCCCGGTGCTGACCGACGGCCACATCCTGATCGGGGTGATCGGCGGCCGCGACGGGGGCGGCGACGACGAGACCTCGTACAGCGTCTACTTCGGCGACCCGATCCGCACCCTGTACGAACGCGCCTCCCAAGGCCAGGCACCAGCGGGCGACCACCACCCCTGACCGGGTCTTCGTCGTGACGGGACACCTAGGGGGTGTCCCGTCCGGCCGGCGGGCGGTGGTGGGGCGGGTAGGCGGCCGTGGCCGGGGAGGTCGGCAGGCGCCACTTCGACAGGACGCGGATCACCGTGGCCGGGGTGAGCAGGGCGCTCGGCGGGGCGGCCAGGGACAGCACCCCGAAGAACCGGCCGGAGACGGCGGGGTCGGAATTGGCGCCCACCATCACCCGTGACATGTAGCGCTGGAGGATCCGGGTGGCACGGTCCGGCGGCGGGCCCTCGGTCCCCGGGTACCGCATGTCCTCGCTGGTGGCGATCTGCCAGGCCGTCTGGGCGGCGGCCAGCGTCCGGCGCTGGATCCGGCGGGCGCCGCCCGGGACGCTCCCCGTGTCCAGGCCGCGGATCTCCTTGCGCAGGACGTCCGCCGCGAGCGCGGCCACCGTCATCCCGTGCCCGTACACCGGGTTGAGCCGGCAGGCCGCGTCGCCGAGGACCACGAAGCCCGCGGGCCAGCGGTCCAGGCGCTCGTAGTGCAGCCATTCGTTCGCGGTGGCGCGGAAACCGGTGGCCGCGGAGAGCGGCTTCGCCTCGCGGAGGGCGTCGTAGAGGGCCGGGCTGCGCAGGCTGCGGGTGAAGCCGAGGAACTCCTCGTCGTCGGTGGGCGGGGCGTGCTCGCCGTTGCCGACGAGCGTCACCAGCCACCGGGCGCGGTCCAGCGGTATGAGCACCGCCCCGCGCGGGCTGTCCGGGCGGCCCTGGACGTACATCCCCTGCCAGCGCCGGGCCGGATCCGGGGGTATCTCGTAGTAGCGGCTGGAATAGCCCAGCCCGGAGACGTACCGGGTGATCTCCGGAGCCGGGACGCCGAGGGCGGCGAGCCAGGCCGGGGCCTTGGAGGTGCGTCCCGTCGCGTCGACCACGAACCGTGCGGCCAGCGGCTCGCCGTGGCGGAACTCCACCCCGGTCACCGAGCGCCCGTCCGGCGCGCCGACGAGCCCGGTGACGGTGCTGCCGGTCCGCAGCCGGATCCGCTCGTGCCGCAGGACCTCCCTGCGGACCGTCCAGTCGATCAGCTCCCGGTCGGCCAGCAGGACTTCGGTGCCGGGCACCGGACGGAACCAGTCCGCCGGGCTCAGCCAGAGGAAGTCCCCCGGGGACTCCAGCAGGGCGGCCCCCGCGCCCAGCAGTCTGTCGGTGACCCCGGGCAGCAGTTCCTCGATCAGCTCCAGCCCCCGCGACCAGAGCACGTGCACGTGCCGTGACTGCGGGACCCCCGGCCGGAAGCCCGGGCCGTCCTCCGGCAGTTCGTCCCGCTCGACCAGGGTCACCCGCGCGAACCGGTCCGCGAGCACCCGCGCCGCCAGCAGCCCGGCCAGGCCCGCCCCGAGGACCACCGCGTGGTCGTGGGGTTGTGGGTGGTTGTCCGTATCGTCGTCGTCCATGCCCCGAGTGTCCGGCCCGCGGGTCCGCGCGGGTCAGGTCCCGGCCGGGGCGGACGGAGGCACCCCGGGGGCGGACGGGCTCACACGGGGCGCCCGGCCCGGGCGGGAGCCGTGGGCGTCAGCGCGGCAGGGACGCGTAAGAGACCCCGGTGAGCTTCTCCGACGCCGTCCAGAGCAGCTCGCCCGACGTGTCGTCGAGGGTCCGCTTCGCCCGCCAGGACCGTACCGGCGCCCCGCGCCAGCCGAACCGCGGGCCTATGAACGCGTCCGGCAGGACCCCGGGCGCGGTGGCCGCGTAGAGGGTGGGCAGCGCGCCCCTGGCGGCGGGCTGCGCGACGACCGCGTTGCCGAAGGCCGCCACGCGCGAGTTGAGGGTGGGGCCCTCCAGCGTGGCCGCTCCGGCGTGCAGATTGCTGGAGGCGTAGCCCGGGTGGGCCGCGGCGGCGGTGATCGTGGAGCCGGCGGCGGTGAAGCGCCGGGACAGCTCGTGGGTGAAGAGCAGGTTGGCGGTCTTGGAGCGGCCGTAGGCGATCCAGCGGCGGTAGCCCTGCTCGCCGCCCGCGTCGGGGACCGCGAGGGCGGTGTGGTCGACGTCGGCGAGCGCGTGGAACCCGCTGGACACGTTCACGATCCGGGCCCCGGACGCCGCCGCCCGCAGCCTCGGCAGCAGCAGACCGGTCAGGGCGAAGTGTCCGAGGTGGTTGACGCCGAACTGGGTCTCGAACCCGTCGGCGGTGCGCCCGTACGGCAGCGCCATCACGCCCGCGTTGTTGACCAGCAGGTCCAGCGTGTCGCGGCGCTGCCCGTAGGCCTTGGCGAACTCCTGCACGGAGGCCAGGTCGGCGAGGTCGAGGGCGGCGAACTCCACCTGGGCGCCGGGCACTTCGGTGCGCAGCCGCACCTCGGCGGCCTTCCCGCGCGCGGCGCTGCGGCAGGCCAGCACCACGAAGGCGCCGCGCCGGGCGAGCTCCCGGGCGGTCACGTAGCCGATCCCGCTGTTGGCCCCGGTCACGACGGCGGTCCGGCCGCTCTGGTCGGGGATGTTCGTGGCGTTCCAGCCGGGCATGGCAGCTCCCTCGCGACACTGTGGGCACCGAGCGTAGAACGGGCCGGTACCGGGGGCGGGGGCGGGGGCCGGATGCGGGGGCCAGTAGGCTGCGAGTCCGCCTTCCCTCCTCCGCTTCCGCTGCACGCCGCTTTCGTTCCCCTTCCGCTTCCGCTTCCGTTTCCCGAGGTACCGCGCAGTGAGCTCCGCACCGCCCCCCGTACCCGTGACGGTCGTCGGCCTCGGCGCCGACGGCTGGGCCGGGCTCACCGCCGCCGCGCGGTCCGCGCTGGCCTCCGCCGAGGTGCTGATCGGCGGGCCGCGCCAGCTCGACCTGCTGCCGCCCGCCGAATGCGGGGGCGAGCGGGTGGCCTGGCCGAGCCCGCTGCGGCCCGCCGTGCCCAAGCTGGCCGCCGAGCACGCCGGCCGCCGGATCGCCGTGCTGGCCAGCGGCGACCCCATGTTCTACGGGATCGGCCGCGCCCTCGCCGAGGAGCTGGGCCCCGAAGCCCTGCGGGTCCACCCGCACCCCTCCTCGGTGTCGTACGCCTGCGCCCGCCTGGGCTGGCCGGTGGAGGACACCGAGGTGGTCACCGTGGTCGGCCGTCCGGTGGCCCGGCTGGCGGCCGCGCTGTACGAGGGGCGGCGGGTGCTGGTCCTCAGCGCCGGAGCGGCGTCCCCGAACGAGATCGCTGCTCTGCTGCGAGAGCGGGGCTTCGGCCCGAGCCGGATGCGGGTGCTGGAGCAGCTGGGCTCCGAGCGCGAGGACACGTACGGAGGCCGGGCGGACGGCTGGGACCATGCGCCCGGCGACCCCCTGAACGTGGTGGCCGTGGACTGCCGCCGGGACCCGCGGGCGCGCACCCCGCGCCTCGGCGCGACCCCGGGGCTGCCGGACGCCGCCTACGAGCACGACGGGCAGCTCACCAAGCGCCGCGTCCGGGCCGCGACCCTGTGCGCGCTGGCCCCCGCCCCCGGTGAGCTGCTGTGGGACATCGGCGGCGGTTCCGGTTCGATCGGCATCGAGTGGATGCGCACGCACCCCTCCTGCCGGGCGGTGGCCGTGGAGCGCGTACCGGAACGGGCCGCGCGGATCACCCGTAACGCGGCCGCCCTCGGCGTGCCCGGCCTGCGCGTGGTGACCGGCGCCGCGCCGGACGCGCTCGCCGGACTGCCCGCCCCCGACGCGGTGTTCATCGGCGGCGGGCTGACCGCGCCGGGCCTGCTGGACGCGGCCTGGGCCGCGCTGGCCCCCGGCGGCCGGCTGGTGGTCAACACCGTCACCCTGGAGTCGGAGGCGGTCCTCACCGAGCGCTACCGGCGCCACGGCGGCGAACTGGTGAAACTGTCCGTCGCGCAGGCCGTGCCGGTCGGCGGTTTCACGGGCTGGCGGCAGGCGATGCCGGTCACGCAGTGGTCAGTGACAAAGGAGATGGATCAGAGATGACCGTGTACTTCATCGGTGCGGGCCCCGGCGCCGCCGACCTGATCACGGTGCGCGGTGCCCGGACCCTGGCCGCCGCTCCCGCCTGCCTGTACGCGGGCAGCCTCGTCCCGCGCGAACTGCTCGCCGAGTGCCCGCCGGACGCGCGTCTGGTCGACACCTCGCAGCTGAACCTGGACGAGATCGTCGCCGAGTGCGTACGGGCCCACGCGGCGGGCCAGGACGTCGCCCGGCTGCACTCCGGCGACCCGTCGATCTTCAGCGCGGTCGCCGAGCAGATGCGCCGGCTCGACGCGGAGGGGATCCCCTACGAGGTCGTCCCCGGGGTACCGGCCTTCGCCGCGGCCGCCGCCGCGCTGAAGCGGGAGCTGACGGTGCCGACGGTCGGCCAGACCGTGATCCTGACCCGGATCGCCCAGCAGGCCACCCCGATGCCGCCCGGCGAGGACCTGGCCACGCTGGGCCGCAGCGGCGCGCTGCTGGTACTGCACCTGGCCACCCGGTACGTGGACCGCGTCGTCGACGAGCTGCTGCCGCACTACGGGGCCGAGTGCCCGGTGGCGGTGGTGGCGATGGCCAGCCGCCCCGACGAGCTGGTCCTGCGCGGCACCCTGGCCGACATCGCCGCCCAGGTGAAGACCGCGGGCCTGGTCCGCACGGCCGTCATCCTGGTCGGCCGCACCCTGGGGGCCGAGCAGTTCCGCGACAGCCACCTGTACTCCCCCGAGCGCGACCGGCATGCCTGCTGAGCCGGATCCCCGGCGGCACGTCCTGATCCTGGGCGGTACGACCGAGGCCCGCCGCCTCGCCGAAGCCCTGGCCGGGGCGGGGGCGGGAGCGGGGCGATCTGCCGGGCTGCCCGGCCCGGAGGCTCCGGGCGCTCCCGCGCCGGAGGCGCTCCGCGTGACCACCTCCCTGGCGGGGCGGGTCGCCGCACCGGTGCTGCCGCCCGGCGAGACCCGCATCGGCGGCTTCGGCGGGCCTGCGGGCCTCGCCGCCTGGATCCGGGACCACCGGGTCACGCAACTGGTCGATGCCACCCACCCCTTCGCGGAGCGGATGAGTTTCCACGCCGCCGAGGCGGCCGCTCGCACGGGCGTCCCGCTGCTGGCGCTGCGCCGCCCCGGCTGGGTTCCCGGCGCGGGCGACGACTGGACCTTCGCCGACTCCCTCGAAGGGGCGGCCGAGATCCTGCCCTCGCTCGGCGGCCGGGCCTTCCTGACCACCGGGCGGATGGGGCTGCACACTTTCGCGCACCTCAACGACACCTGGTTCCTGGTGCGTTCGGTGGATCCGCCGGAGGGTCCCGTACCGCCGCGCCTGGAAGTGCTGCTGGCCCGGGGCCCGTTCGCCCTCGCCGACGAGCGGGAGCTGCTCGCCCGTCACCGTATCGACGTGCTCGTCACCAAGGACAGCGGCGGCTCGGCCACCGCCCCCAAACTCGCGGCCGCCCGCGAGGCCGGCATCCCGGTCCTGGTCGTACGCCGCCCCGCGGTCCCGCAGGGCCAGCCGCAGGCGGCCTCGGTCCTCGAAGCGCTGCGCTGGCTCGACGCCGGACCCGCGTAGGGCCGGTCGCCGACCCGGAGCTGCGCAACGGGCCCGGGCCGTGAACGGGCCGGGGCCCGGGAGCGGTTCACCGCTCCCGGGCCCCGGGTCACGCCCGGCCGCGCGGGTCAGGCGTAGCGGCGCGGCGTCCAGGTGAGCCTGGACCCGTCGGCCCGCTCGGTGACCTGGGTCTGCGAGGAGCCGATCAGCAGGATCGTGCGCATGTCCACCTCGGACGGCTCCAGCCCGGCGAGGGTGACGATCCGCACCGACTGCTCCGGGCCGCCCACGTCGCGGGCGACGACCACCGGGGTCTCGGGCGAGCGCAGCTCCAGCAGCAGCTCACGGGCCTGGGCCACCTGCCAGGTACGGCTGCGCGAGCCGGGGTTGTACAGGGCGAGCACCAGGTCGGCGGCGGCGGCCGCGCGCAGCCGCTCCGCGATGACCTCCCACGGCTTGAGCCGGTCGGACAGCGAGATGGTGGCGTAGTCGTGGCCGAGGGGGGCTCCCGCTGCGGCGGCCGCCGCGTTGGCGGCGGTCACCCCCGGCAGGACCCGTACGGGCACGTCCTTGTACTCCGCCTGCCCGGCCACCTCCAGGACCGCCGTGGCCATGGCGAAGACCCCGGGGTCGCCGCCGGAGACCACGGCCACCCGCTTGCCGCGCCGGGCGAGGTCGAGGGCGAACTCGGCCCGCTCCGACTCGACCTTGTTGTCGGAGCCGTGCCGGATCTGGCCCGGCTTCACGGGGACCCGGTCCAGGTACGTCGTGTAGCCGACCAGCACCTCGGCGTCGGCGAGCGCCCGCCGGGTCTGCGGGGTGAGCCACAGCGGCCCCGCCGGACCGGTGCCGACGACGACGACCTCGCCGGGGCCGGACGGCACCTGGCCCGGGTTGCCGATGCGGCTGGGGACGACCGCGACGGCGAAGTACGGCACGCTCTGCGGGTCGGTGTCGCCGAGCAGTCCGGTCCGCTCGCCCGCCATGGTGGCGCGTTCGACGTAGCGGGCCTCGGCGAGCCGGCCGCTGCTGGCCATCGCACCGCGCACGGCGGGGAAGGTCCGGCCGAGCTTCATCACGACCGCCGAGTCGGTGGCGGCGAGGCGGGCGGCGAGCTCCTCCTCGGGCAGGGTGCCGGGGAGGATGGTCAGGACCTCCTCGCCCTCCACGAGCGGGGTGCCGAGCCGGGCGGCGGCGGCGCTGACGGAGGTGACACCGGGGATGACCTCGGTCTCGTAGCGGTCCGCGAGCCGCTTGTGCATGTGCATGTACGAGCTGTAGAAGAGCGGGTCGCCCTCCGCGAGGACGGCCACGGTCCGGCCGGCGTCCAGGTGCGCGGCGAGGCGGGCCGCGGCGGACTCGTAGAACTCCTCCATCGCGCCCTGGTAGCCGCCGGGGTGGTCGGTGGTCTCGGTGGTGACCGGGTAGACCAGCGGTTCCTCGATGTGGTCCGCGCGCAGGTGCTTCGCGGCGATCGAACGGGCGATGGACCGCCCGTGCCGGGCGCTGTGGTAGGCGACGACGTCGGCCTCGCCGATCACCTCCACGGCGCGCAGGGTCATCAGGTTCGGATCGCCGGGCCCGAGCCCGACCCCGTAGAGCCGTCCCCCGGCCCTCATTCGGCCACGCTCGCGATGGCGTTGACGGCGGCGGCCGCGATGGCGCTGCCGCCGCGCCGGCCCCGCACGATCAGGTGGTCGAGGCCCGAGGGGTGCGCGGCGAGGGCGTCCTTGGACTCGGCGGCGCCGATGAAGCCGACGGGCACGCCGATGACGGCGGCCGGGCGCGGGGCGCCCTCCTCGATCATCTCCAGCAGCCGGAAGAGCGCGGTCGGGGCGTTGCCGACGGCGATCACGGAGCCCTCCAACAGGCCCCGGTCACGCCAGACTTCGAGCGCGGCGGCGCTGCGGGTGGTGCCCATCTTCGCGGCGAGTTCCGGCACGGCCGGGTCGGAGAGGGTGCAGATCACGTCGTTGTCCGCGGGCAGCCGCTTGCGGGTGACCCCGCTCGCGACCATCTGCACGTCGCACAGGACCGGCGCGCCGGCCTCCAGGGCCGCGCGGGCCCGCAGCACCACCTCCGGGGTGTATCCCAGGTCCTGCGGGAGGTCGGTCATGCCACAGGCGTGAATCATGCGCACCGCGACCTGGGCGACCGAGGCGGGCAGCCTCGAGAGGTCCGCCTCGGCGCGGATCGTGGCAAAGGACTGGCGGTAGATCGCGGCGCCGTCCTTCTCGTACTCGAACACGGTGTACTCGCTCATTTCTTCACTGCGGCTTCGGACACTGCGGCTTCGGGGACTGGGGGTTGGTTGCGCGCGGCGGCGAGGGCCGCGGCGAGTTCGTGGGGTGCCACCGGGTCCGCGCCGAGCCGGTACCCGTCGGGCGTGGCCACCAGGTCCACCCAGGCCGTACCGCGGGGGTGCCCGCAGCGGCGTTCGCAGCCGGACCAGTGGACGGGCAGGGGCCCCCGCGCCCGCTCGGCGACGGCCCGCGCGTCGGCGCGCACGTCGGCGAGGGACTTGGCGCAGCCGGGCCGGCCGGTGCAGGCGGTGACGGACTCCCAGGGGCTGCCGGGCGCGGTGACGAGCCCGGCGGGGCGGGCGTCGGCGGTGACGAGGAGGGAGCGCCAGGGCGTGATGCGCAGCTCGCCGGGCAGCTCCCGCCACTGGTCGGTGCTGAGCCGGCCGAGCGGGACCAGCACGCAGAGCGCGTCCCCGTGCACGCCGGGCGCGGGCGGGTCCGCGTACGGGCGGGGCGCGTCGGGAACGTACCGCGCGCGCATGCCCCGGCCGACCAGCCGCAGAGTGAACTCCCTTGCATCCAGGGCGTGTTCGGCGGGCAGTTCGGCGATCCGCCAGGCCCGGGTGCCGGCTTCGGCCGCGGCGTCGAGGAAGTGATGGGCGGCCTCCAGCGCCGCCCGCGCGGCGTCGGCGGCGGCCACCTCGGCGGCGTCCGGCGACACGCCGAGCCGGATCAGCACCCGTCCGCCGGGCTGCGCGAGGAGGGTCACGTCGGGGCCGAGGGCGGCCACGTCCCCGCGTCCGTCGTCCACGGCGAAGAGGAACCGGCCGGAGAGCGCCGCGGCCTTCGGGTCGGCGCACAGCACCCGGTCCAGGGCGCGCACCGGCGCGGGGTCCGCCAGCGGGCTGGCGACGATGTTCCGGATCCGCTCGTGCGAGGGCGCGGGCAGCAGCCCGACGGAGTCCAGCAGCTCGGCCAGCCCGGCGCCGCACTCCTCGCGGAGGCCGCGCAACTGCACATTGCCGCGCGAGGTGAGCTCCAGGTGCCCGTCGCCGAACCGGTCGGCGGCGAGCCCGAGGGCGGCGGCCTGCCGGGCGGTGAGCAGCCCGCCGGGGATCCGGACCCGCGCGAGGAACCCGTCGTCCGCCGCGTGCAGGCGCAGCGCGCCCGGACAGGCGTCACCGCGGTCCCGTATGACGGGTTCGTCCCGCGATGCGGCGGAGGGCGGCTTGGACATGGCCGCGAGCATACCCACGATTCCCACCCCACCGGCCGGTCCGAGGCACCGACCAGCCCATCCCGGCCCAGCCGAACCATCCCGGGCCCCGCCGAACCATCCCCAGCCAGGCCGGACCATCCCGGCCCCGCCGCCCCCTGCCCAAGCCGAGCCACCAGCCGGCCCATCCCAGCCCCGCCCGCGTTTGAGGCGCGGGGCCCGGGGCAGAGCCCCGGCAACGGCGCCGCGCCATCCAGCCCAGCCCAAGCCAGCGCAGCGCAACCGCGGGGCCCCGGCAACGGCGCCGCACCGAAGACCACGACCCGCCCAAGCCAGCGCAGCGCCCCGCCACCTAAGATGACCTCCCGACGGACCATTCGGCCCGTCATCGCCGAGGACGGCGACATGGGAGGAAGCCCGGTGCGATTCCGGCGCGGTCCCGCCACTGTGAACCTCGCGGAGCGATCCGCCAGGTGAGTCAGGAACTCCCGCTGTCCTCACTGCCCGGGGCGCGGAAACCCCGAGGAAGGCCTGCCGCCGCATGATCCTGCTGCTGTCGACGTCCGACACCGATCTGCTCAGCGCCCGCGCCGCGAACACGGCGGACGGCCCCGTGCCGTACCGGTTCGCGAACCCCTCCCGCCTTCCCCTGGACGACCTCCCCGGCCTCCTCGACGGAGTCGACCTGGTCGTCGTACGCCTCCTCGGCGGCCTGCGCGCCTGGCAGGACGGCCTCGACCTGCTCCTCGCCCCCGGGCAGACCCGCCCGGTCGTGGTCCTGACCGGCGAACAGGCTCCGGACGCCCAGCTGATGGAGGCCTCCACGGTCCCGATCGGCATCGCGGCCGAGGCCCACGGCTACCTCGCGCACGGCGGCCCCGCCAACCTGGACCAGCTGGCCCGCTTCCTCTCGGACACGGTCCTGCTCACCGGCCACGGCTTCGAGCCCCCCGCCGCCTCCCCCGCCTGGGGCCCCCTGGAGCGCACCCCGCGGCACACCACCGGCCCCCGGGTCGCCGTGCTCTACTACCGCGCCCACCAGATGAGCGGCAACACCGCCTTCGTGCACACCCTGTGCGAGGCCATCGAGGCGCAGGACGCGCAGGCGCTGCCCCTCTACGTCTCCTCCCTGCGCACCCCCGAGCCGGAGCTGCTGACCGAGCTGGAGGGCGTCGACGCGGTCGTCACCACCGTGCTCGCGGCCGGCGGAACCAAGCCCGCCACCGCTTCGGCGGGCGGGGACGACGAGTCCTGGGACGCGGGCGCGCTCGCCTCCCTGGGCGTGCCGATCCTCCAGGCGCTGTGCCTGACGGGCTCGCGCAGCAACTGGGAGGAGAACGACGAGGGGCTGTCCCCCCTCGACGCCGCCACTCAGGTGGCCGTGCCCGAGTTCGACGGCCGCCTGATCACCGTCCCGTTCTCCTTCAAGGAGCTCGACGAGGACGGCCTGCCCGCGTACGTGGCCGACCCCGAGCGGGCCGCCCGGGTCGCGGGGATCGCCGTACGCCACGCCCGGCTGCGGCACATCGAGCGCCGCGACAAGAAGGTCGCGCTCGTACTCTCCGCGTACCCGACCAAGCACTCCCGCATCGGCAACGCCGTCGGGCTCGACACCCCGGCCAGCGCCGTGGAGCTGCTGCGCACGCTGATCGCCGGCGGCTACGACTTCGGCCCCGTCGAGGACATCCCCGGCCTGGTGTCCGGTGACGGCGACGAGCTGATCCGCGCCCTGATCGAGGCCGGCGGCCACGACCAGGAGTGGCTGACCGAGGAGCAGCTGGCCCGCAACCCCGTCCGTATCCCGGCCGCCGACTACAAGCGGTGGTTCGCCCAGCTCCCGGCCGATCTGCGCGAGAGCGTCGAGCAGCACTGGGGCGAGGCCCCGGGCAACATGTTCGTGGACCACTCGGCCAACCCGGAGGGCGACATCGTCCTGGCGGCGCTGCGCCGCGGGAACCTGCTGATCCTGATCCAGCCGCCGCGCGGCTTCGGCGAGAACCCGATCGCGATCTATCACGACCCGGACCTGCCGCCCTCGCACCACTACCTGGCCGCGTACCGCTGGATCCAGGCGCGCGCGGAGGACGGCGGCTTCGGCGCCGACGCGATGATCCACCTGGGCAAGCACGGCAACCTCGAATGGCTCCCGGGCAAGAACGCCGGCCTCTCCGCCTCCTGCGCGCCCGACGCCGCCCTCGGTGACCTGCCGCTCATCTACCCGTTCCTGGTCAACGACCCGGGCGAGGGCACCCAGGCCAAGCGCCGCGTGCACGCCACCCTGGTCGACCACCTCGTGCCCCCCATGGCCCGGGCCGAGTCGTACGGCGACATCGCCCGCCTGGAGCAGCACCTGGACGAGTACGCCCAGATCTCCGCCATGGACCCGGCGAAGCTGCCCGCCATCCGCGCGCAGATCTGGACCCTGATCCAGGCCGCGAAGCTGGACCACGACCTGGGGCTGGAGGAGCGTCCGGACGACGAGGGCTTCGACGACTTCCTGCTGCACGTCGACGGCTGGCTGTGCGAGGTCAAGGACGCCCAGATCCGCGACGGCCTGCACGTCCTGGGCGGCGCCCCGACCGGCCCGGCCCGCGTCAACCTGGTGCTCGCCATCCTGCGCGCCCGGCAGATCTGGGGCGGTACGACGGCCCTGCCGGGCCTGCGCGAGGCGCTGGGCCTGGACGAGTCCGCGGCCACCCGCACCTCGGCGGACGCCGTCGAGGAGGCGGCCCGGGCGCTGGTCCAGGCGATGGAGGACGCGAACTGGTCCCTGGACGCGGTGGCTTCGGTCGCGGCGGGCCACCCGGCCCCGGTCGCGGACGTCCTGTCCTTCGCGGCCCGCGAGGTAGTCCCGCGGCTGGCCGGCACGGTGGACGAGATCGCTCACGTCGTCGCCGCCCTGGACGGCCGTTTCATCCCGGCGGGCCCCTCCGGCTCCCCGCTGCGCGGCCTCGTCAACGTCCTCCCGACCGGCCGGAACTTCTACTCGGTGGACCCGAAGGCCGTCCCCTCCCGCCTCGCGTGGGAGACCGGGCAGGCCCTCGCCGAGTCCCTCCTCACCCGCTACCGCACGGACAACGGCGAGTGGCCCGCCTCCGTCGGCCTGTCCCTGTGGGGCACCAGCGCGATGCGCACCTCCGGCGACGACGTGGCGGAGGCCATGTCGCTGCTGGGCATCCGCCCCGTCTGGGACGAGGCCTCGCGCCGCGTGACCGGCCTGGAGCCGATCCCGCTCGCGGAGCTGGGCCGTCCGCGCATCGACGTGACGCTCCGCATCTCGGGCTTCTTCCGCGACGCGTTCCCGCACGTGATCGGTCTGCTGGACGACGCGGTGCGGCTGGCGGCCTCCCTGGAGGAGCCGGCCGACCAGAACTTCGTCCGGGCCCACGCCCAGGCGGACCTGGCCGAGCACGGTGACGAGCGGCGCGCGACGACCCGTATCTTCGGCTCGCGCCCGGGTACGTACGGGGCCGGCATCCTCCAGCTGATCGACAGCCGGGACTGGCGTACGGACGCGGACCTCGCGGAGGTCTACACGGTGTGGGGCGGGTACGCGTACGGCCGCGGCCTCGAAGGACGCCCCGCCCGGGACGAGATGGAGACGGCCTACAAGCGCATCACGGTCGCGGCGAAGAACACGGACACCCGCGAGCACGACATCGCCGACTCGGACGACTACTTCCAGTACCACGGCGGCATGGTGGCCACGGTCCGCGCCCTGCGCGGCACGGCCCCGGAGGCGTACATCGGCGACTCCACCCGCCCGGAGACGGTCAAGACCCGCACCCTGGTCGAGGAGACCTCGCGCGTCTTCCGCGCCCGGGTCGTCAACCCGAAGTGGATCGAGGCCATGCGCCGCCACGGCTACAAGGGCGCATTCGAGCTCGCGGCGACCGTGGACTACCTCTTCGGCTACGACGCCACGACGGGCGTGGTCGCGGACTGGATGTACGACAAGCTCACCGAGACGTACGTCCTGGACCCGGTCAACCGCGCCTTCCTGGAGGAGGCGAACCCCTGGGCCCTGCACGGCATCGCGGAACGCCTCCTGGAGGCCGAGTCCCGCGGCATGTGGGAGAAGCCGGACCCGCAGGTCCTCGAATCGCTGCGCCAGGTCTACCTGGACACCGAGGGCAACCTCGAGGGCGAATCGGACTGAACCCGGGCAGTCGCCCTGGTCTCCACGCTGAGGGGCGCCCTCCTCGCCCGCTGGAAGGGCGAGGAGGGCGCCCCCCTTTTATCCCCCGGCGAAACGTCACGCCGCGGAACAGTCCTTCCGTCACCTGAAGCAGTGAACTCCCCCTTACCCCAGGGGCACCAGGGGTAGGGGCACTGCTGATCTCGTGCGGGGGTCGGGTCACCGGCTCCCGCACCCATGGACGAAAGGCCGACCCAGCCGTGACGCAGCCGTTTCAACTGCCGGATTTCTATGTGCCCTATCCGGCGCGACTGAACCCCCACCTGGAGGACGCCCGGGTCCACACCAAGCAGTGGGCGCGGGCCCTCGGGATGCTGGAGGGTTCCGGTGTCTGGGAGGAGAGCGATCTCGACTCGCACGACTACGCGCTGCTCTGCTCCTACACCCACCCGGACTGCGACAGCGAGGCGCTGTCCCTCGTCACCGACTGGTACGTGTGGGTGTTCTTCTTCGACGACCACTTCCTGGAGATGTACAAGCGCTCCCAGGACCGCGAAGGCGCCCGCGACTACCTCGAAAAGCTCGCCGCCTTCATGCCGATGGACCTGGCCGACGGCTTCCCGGAGCCGACCAATCCGGTGGAGGCCGGGCTCGCCGACCTGTGGGAGCGGACCGTACCGGCCATGTCCATGGACTGGAGGGAACGGTTCTCCGAGAGCACGAAGAACCTGCTCAACGAGTCCATGTGGGAGCTCGCCAACATCCACATCGGGCGCGTGGCGAACCCGCTCGAGTACATCGAGATGCGCCGGAAGGTGGGCGGCGCCCCCTGGTCGGCCGGCCTGATCGAGTACGTCTCCGCCGAGGTCCCGGCCCGGATCGCGCACTCCCGCCCGCTGGGCGTGCTGCGCGACGCCTTCTCCGACGCCGTCCACATCAGGAACGACATCTTCTCCTACGAGCGCGAGGTCGCGGACGAGGGCGAGCTCTCCAACGCCATCCTGGTCCTGGAGACCTTCCTCGACTGCTCCACCCAGGAGGCCGCCGACGCCTCCAACGACCTGCTGACCTCCCGGCTCCAGCAGTTCGAGCACACCGCGCTCACCGAGATCCCGCAGCTGATCGCCGACCACGGGCTGAACCCGTCCGAGGCCGCCGCGGTCCTCGCCTACGCCAAGGGGCTCCAGGACTGGCAGTCCGGCGGCCACGAATGGCACATGGTCTCCAGCCGCTACATGAACAAGGAGGCCCGGTCCACGAAGGCGCTCACCCTGCCGTTCCTGCCGGCCGGGCTGGGCAGCGCGGCCCTGGACCTCCGCTCGGTGTTCGCGTCCCGCGCGATGGAGATGCGCCGCCGCTCCTTCACCCACGTGCCGTTCGAGAAGACCGGCCCGTCGGTGATCCCCGACATCTACCTGCCGTTCCCGCTGTCCCTCAGCC
The DNA here is from genome assembly GCF_026340255.1 of Streptomyces sp. NBC_01408. Taxonomy (GTDB): domain Bacteria; phylum Actinomycetota; class Actinomycetes; order Streptomycetales; family Streptomycetaceae; genus Streptomyces. Next base: position 86,885 of record NZ_JAPEPJ010000003.1, read on the forward strand.
CGCACCACGGGCACGCCCTGGAGGAGTCCGTCGCCTGGGCCCGCCGGATGGGCCTGGTGGACGCCCAGCCCGGCGACCCGGCCTCCGCGATCTGGGACGAACAGCGGCTGCGCGGCTTCGACTTCGCACTCTGCTCGGCCGGGCTCGACCCGGACGCCACCCCGGAGCAGCTGGCCCTCAACGCCTGCTGGCTGACCTGGGGCACGTACGGGGACGACTACTACCCGGTGGCGTTCGCACAGCCGAGGAACCTGCCCGCGGCCAAAGCGGCCACCGCCCGGCTGATCACCATGATCCCGGTGGACCACTCCGATCAGCCGGAGCCGCTGACCGCGATGGAGCGGGCGCTCGCCGACCTGTGGGTGCGGACCACCACGGCCATGGCCCCCGAGCACCGGGAGGAGTTCCGCACCTGCCTGGTCACCATGCTGGAGAGCTGGGTGTGGGAGGTGGACAACTCGATCGCCAACCGGATCCCGGACCCGGTGGACTACGCGGAGATGCGCCGGCACACCTTCGGCAGTGAACTCACCATGTACCTGTGCCGGCTGGGCCTGTCCGGCCGCGGCATCCCGGAGGAGATCTACGCCTCGGGGGTGATCCGCTCCCTGGAGAACGCGGCGATGGACACCGCCTGCCTGCTGAACGACATCTTCTCCTACCAGAAGGAGATCGAGGTCGAGGGTGAGGTGCACAACCACGTGCTCGTCACCCAGAACTTCTTCGACATCGGCTACCCCGAGGCATTGCACATCTGCCATGCCCTGATGACCCAGCGCACCGAGGAGTTCGAGCACATCGTGGCCACCCAGCTGCCGGTGCTCTACGACGACTGGAAGCTGGACCGGGAGGCCCGCGCCGGGCTCGACGCCTATGTGCGCGAACTCCAGGACTGGCTGGCCGGCATCCTCAACTGGCACCAGAAGTGCCGCCGTTACCGCGAGGAGGACCTGCACCGGCTGCCCACCGGTCCGGCCCTGGCCGGCTGGTCCTCGGAGTTCGGCATGGCCGCCGCGAAGATCGCCTACGCGGGCCGCAGCCTCTGAGCCGGCGCCCGCCCCACGTCCGCGGCAGCGGTCCCCGTCCGGACCGCTGCCGCGCACAGCCTCCGGGCGGATACGACCTAGTGCTGTGGCCGGAAAGGTTGCCGGGTCGCGTCGTCCGGTGCGGTGCATCGCAAGGCGGAGGGCCGCGACCCGTACTGGACGTACCGGCGCGGTCCGACAACGCGGCGAGGCGCCGTACCGGGCGGCGCGACCCGGTGAACCTTTCCGGCCACAGCACTAGTTGCCCGTCCAGGTCGCCGGGACGTGGCCGAGCCGGACGCGCTGCGGGTGGTCGCCGACCGGGACCGACACCCGGGCGGTGCCCGTGGCGAAGTCGATGGCCGTGACGCGGTCGGCTCCGCTCTCGGAGATCACGCAGGCCTTCCCGTCGCCGCTCACGGTCGCCCAGTAGGGCTTGGACGCGGGCACCAGCGGCCCCTCCGTGAGGGTGGCGCGGTCCACGACGGTGGCGTAGTCGTCCATGGTGCCCGCCACGCACAGCTTGGTCCCGTCGGGGCTCATGGACATGCCGTGGTGGCGGGAGTCGTTGACCCAGGTGGTGCGGTCGGTGCTGGTGGCCGGGTTCGCGGGGAGGGTCTTGAGGCGGGTGATCCGGTCGGTGGCCACGTCGTACTCCAGGAAGCCGTTGAAGAACGACACCTGGAAGTAGAGCTTGGACTCGTCGGGGCTGAAGGACACCGGCCGTACCGCGTCGGACAGGTCCGGGCGGCCGAAGGCGTCCAGCCGCTCCCGCATGTCGATCACCCGGACGGTACGGAAGGTCCGCGCGTCGACCACGGTGATCTTCCGGTCGCCCTTCGTCCAGTCCAGCCAGGGCGCGTCGAGGGCGGTGTTCACCTCGCCGATCGAGCTGTTCCACAGGTACTTGCCGTCATGGGTGAAGGTGTTCTCGTGGGGCTTGTCCCCGGTCTTGAAGGAGCCGAGCTGCCGGCCGTCGGCGATGTCCAGGACGTGCACGGTGTTGGCCGTGGAGGCCGAGACCGCGACCCGGGTGCCGTCCGGGGAGACCGCCATGTGGTCGGAGCGGTAGCCGGCCACGGGGAAGCGCCAGTTGATCCGCCCCGAGGCGATGTCGATCGATACGACGTCGGCGAAGCTGGGGCGGGAGACGACGACCGCGGATCCGTCCGGGGTGGTGTACATGTCGTCCACGAACTGGTCGTGGCCCTCACCGGCGGACTCCCGGATGCCCAGGAAGTACGCGAGCTTGACCGGGTTGAGGTGGATCTCCCACAGGCGCTCCGCCTTGTCGGGGATGACGTCGATCCGGCCGATCCGGGCGAGGTCGCCGGTCGAGGCGAGGACGTCGGCGGTCCCCTCCCAGTTGTTCCCCACGAACAGCACCTCGCGCAGGGCTTCGTCGCCGGGGGCGGCCGCGGCGGGCCCGACGGCGGTCAGCAGGGCGGCCGCGGCCAGCGCGCCGAGGGTGCGGAGGGTACGTGACATCCGTTCAACTCCGGTCTGAGGAAGGGATGGAGAGGGATCCTCCTGTTACCGGCCGGTAAAATAGGCGGAACACGGAAAGGGCGCAACCCCTACGGGGTGGCGCCCTTCAGGTTCACGTACCGCCGTCAGCGGTTTCCGCTCTTCAAGCGACCGAGCCGATCCTGCTGATCACGGTGTTCGCGACGTCGGGGTGGATCGGGATGTGCGCGCCCGTGAGGGCGGCGCCGGTGCCGCCGCGCCGGTTGGCCACGATCTCGGCGGCGATGGACAGCGCGGTCTCCTCCGGGGAGCGGGCGCCGAGGTCCAGGCCTATCGGGGAGCGCAGGCGGGCCAGTTCCAGCTCGCTCACGCCGACGTCGCGGAGCCGCTTGTTGCGGTCCTCGTGGGTGCGCCGGGAGCCCATGGCCCCGACGTAGGCGACGGGAAGCCTGAGGGCCAGTTCGAGGAGCGGGACGTCGAACTTGGCGTCGTGGGTGAGCACGCACAGGACGGTCCGGCCGTCCACGGCGCCTGCCGAGGACTGCGCCTCCAGGTAGCGGTGCGGCCAGTCGACGATGATCTCGTCCGCCTCGGGGAAACGGTTCTTCGTCGCGAACACGGGCCGGGCGTCGCACACCGTCACCCGGTAGCCGAGGAACTTGCCGATCCGCACGAGGGCGGACGCGAAGTCGATGGCGCCGAAGACGATCATCCGCGGCGGCGGGACGCTGGACTCGACGAGGACCTTGAGCGGCTCTCCGCAGAGCCTGCCGTCGGCGCCGATCTCCAGCACGCCGGTCCGGCCGGCGTCGAGCATGGCGCGGGCCTCTTCGGCGATGGTGCGGTCCAGCTCGGGGTGTCCGCCGAAACCGCCCTGGTGGGTGCCTTCGGTACGGACGAGTACGGCGCGGCCCATGAGCTCGGCCGGTCCCTCGGCGATCCGGGCCACGGCCGCGGCCTCGCCGCGCGCCGCCGCGGCGAGGCCCGCCGCGAACACCTCCCGCGCGGGAGAGCCCACGGGGACCGGGGTGACGAGGATGTCGATGATCCCGCCGCAGGTCAGACCCACGGCGAAGGCATCGTCGTCGCTGTAGCCGAAGCGCTCCTGGACGGTCTCGCCGTCCTCCAGCGCCTGCTGGCACAGCTCGTACACCGCACCCTCCACGCATCCACCGGAAACCGAGCCGATGGCCGTGCCGTCGCTGTCGACGGCGAGGGCCGCTCCGGGCTGCCGGGGTGCGCTCCCGCCGACCGCCACGACCGTGGCGACGGCGAAGTCACGTCCCTGCTCGACCCACCGGTTCAGTTCTTCGGCGATGTCCAGCATGGGGGCCTCCTCGGAGGGGTTCGGTTTCCAGTATCGGATACACGGAGGGTGCGGTCCTGCTTACGGTGGTCAGTGCCACCGGAGGGGTCAGCCGACCCCGAGCCAGCCCTCGATCGGGTGGAGCGCGAAGAAGACCAGGAAGATTCCGGTCAGCGCCCACATGAAGCCGCCGATCTCACGGGCCTTGCCCTGAGCGATCTTGATGGCGACGTAGGAGATGACACCCGCGGCGACACCGGCGGTGATCGAGTACGTGAACGGCATGATCACGACGGTCAGGAAGACCGGGATCGAGGTCGAGCTGTCGGCCCAGTCCACGTGGCGGGCGTTCTGCATCATCATCGCGCCGATGACGACGAGGGCCGCGGAGGCGACCTCACCCGGGACGATCTGGGTGATCGGGGTGAAGAAGAGGCAGGCGGCGAAGAACAGACCGGTGACGACGGACGCGAGGCCCGTGCGGGCTCCCTCGCCGACGCCGGTCGCGGACTCGACGAACACGGTCTGGCCGGAGCCACCCGCGACACCACCGATGGCGCCACCGGCGCCGTCGATGAACAGGGCCTTGGACAGACCCGGCATGCGGCCCTTGTCGTCGGCCAGCTTGGCCTCGGTGCCGACGCCGATGATGGTGGCCATGGCGTCGAAGAAGCCGGCGAGCACGAGGGTGAAGACGATCATGCCGACCGTCATGTAGCCGACATCGCCCCAGCCGCCGAAGGAGACGTCACCGAAGAGCGAGAAGTCCGGCATCGAGACCGCGGAGCCGCCGAGCTCCGGCGCACCGTTCTTCCAGGCCTTCGGGTCGATGTCCACGATGGCGTTGAGGATCGCGGCGAGCACGGTGCCGCCGACGATGCCGATCAGGATCGCGCCGGGCACCTTGCGGGCCTGGAGCATGAAGATGGCGATCAGGGTGACGGCGAAGAGCAGGACGGGCCAGCCGGACAGCTCACCGGTCGCGCCGAGCTGGACGGGGGGCATGAACTCCCCGCCGTTGCCGACGAACCCGGCCTTCACGAAGCCGATCAGGGCGACGAACAGGCCGATGCCCATGGTGATGGCGTGCTTGAGCGCGAGGGGGATCGCGTTCATGATCATCTCGCGGAGGCCGGTGACGACCAGGAGACAGATCACGACGCCGTAGACCACACACATGCCCATGGCCTGCGGCCAGGTCATCTGGGGGGCTACCTGCGAGGCCAGCACACCGGACACGGACAGACCGGCGGCGAGGGCCAGCGGCACCTTGCCGACGAAGCCCATGAGGAGCGTGGTGACGGCCGCGGCGAAGGCGGTGGCGGTGATGATCGCCGAGCCGGCCATTACGGTGCCGTCGACGTCCTTGCCCGAGAGGAGCAGGGGGTTGAGCAGGAGGATGTACGCCATGGCCATGAAGGTCGTGATACCGCCACGAACCTCGTTGCCGACGTTGGATCCTCTATGGGTGATGTGAAAGTACCGGTCGAGCCAAGAACGCCCGGCGGGGGTACGAGAGCCGTCGCCGGCCTCTTCCGCGGTGGTCTTGGGCTCCACAGACGACTGGGTCATGGTGCCTAACTCCCAAGGTTCAAAGGGGCACCCGCTTGGGGATTGGAGACTGCGGGATTTGGGATGGTGCGTTTGGCTGCACGACCCGGGGTGACGGCCCGAGGCGACGCGAAATGTGCACTGCGTGTACTGCGGGTACTGCGGGGGTTACCGCTGGTACTTATGGCGGGGGTTTCTGCAGGGGTACTGCCAGGTGAAGGGACCGCGAGCGGTGCGGTACTTCGTATGTACTCCGGGCGGTGCGCGGTGAAGTGTGACGTTCCCATGTCGCACCGCCCGGAGAGTCTGAGGGGGTCCGGGGGCCTCGCGGCCCCCGGACCACGCCGTCCTAGAGGGTCCCGGTAAGGGCTTCCGGACGGATCGGCGTCTTGTTGAGCTCCAGACCGGTCGCCTGCCGGATCGCCGCGAGGACGGCCGGGGTCGACGAGAGGGTCGGGGCCTCGCCCATACCGCGAAGGCCGTAGGGCGCCTTCGGGTCGGCGAGCTCCAGGACGTCGACCGGGATGGTCGGGGTGTCCAGGATGGTCGGGATCAGGTAGTCCGTGAAGGAGGGGTTGCGCACCTTCGCGGTCTTCGGGTCCACGATGATCTCTTCCATGATCGCCACGCCGAGACCCTGGGTGGTACCACCCTGGATCTGGCCCACCACGGAAAGCATGTTGAGCGCCTTGCCGACGTCCTGCGCGGTCGCCAGCTCCACGACCTTGACGAGGCCGAGCTCGGTGTCCACCTCGACGACCGCGCGGTGCGCGGCGAAGGTGTACTGGACGTGGCCGTTGCCCTGGCCGGTGACCAGGTCGAACGGGACGGTCGGGTGGTGCCGGTACTCCAGCTCCAGGTCGATCGCGTCCTCGCCCTCGAGGATGTCGGCCAGGTCCGCGAGGACCTCGCCGCCGTCGGTGACGACCTTGCCGCCCTCGAGCAGCAGCTCGGCGGTGGCCCACGCCGGGTGGTAGGAGCCGTTCTTGCGGCGCCCGATCTCCAGCACGGCCTCGCGGACGGCCTCACAGGTGTTCTTCACGGCGCCACCGGTCATGTACGTCTGCCGCGAGGCGGACGTGGAACCGGCGGAGCCGACCTGCGTGTCGGCCGGGTGGATGGTCACCTGCGTGACACCCAGCTCGGTACGGGCGATCTGCGCGTGGACGGTGATACCGCCCTGGCCGACCTCCGCCATGGCCGTGTGGACCATCGCGACGGGCTCGCCGTTGATGACCTCGAGGCGCACGCGGGCGGTCGAGTAGTCGTCGAAGCCCTCGGAGAAGCCGACGTTCTTGATGCCGACCGCGTAGCCGACGCCGCGGACGACGCCTTCGCCGTGCGTGGTGTTGGAGAGACCGCCGGGCAGCGCGCGGACGTCCGCGCCCTCGCCGGCCGACTCCCACTGGCGCTCGGGCGGCAGCGGGCGGGACTTGACCCGGCGCAGCAGCTCGGCGACGGGCGCCGGCGCGTCCACGACCTGGCCGGTCGGCATGACCGTGCCCATCTCCATGGCGTTCAGCTGGCGGAACTCGACCGGGTCCATGCCCAGCTTCGCCGCGAGCTTGTCCATCTGGGCCTCGTAGGCGAAGCAGGCCTGGACGGCGCCGAAGCCGCGCATCGCGCCACAGGGCGGGTTGTTCGTGTAGAGCGCGATCGCCTCGATGTCCACGTCCTCCAGGACGTAGGGACCCACCGAGAGGGAGGAGGCGTTGCCCACGACCGCCGGGGAGGCGGACGCGTACGCGCCGCCGTCCAGGACGATCTTGCACTTCATGTGCGTGAGCTTGCCGTCCTTGGTGGCGCCGTGCTCGTAGTACAGCTTCGCCGGGTGACGGTGCACGTGGCCGAAGAAGGACTCGAAGCGGTTGTAGACGATCTTGACCGGCTTGTTCGTGGCCAGGGCCAGGAGGCAGGCGTGGATCTGCATCGAGATGTCCTCGCGGCCACCGAAGGCACCGCCGACGCCCGAGAGCGTCATGCGGACCTTCTCCGGCGGGAGGCCCAGGACCGGGGCGATCTGCTGGAGGTCCGAGTGCAGCCACTGGGTGGCGACGTACAGCTCGACACCGCCGTCCTCGGACGGCACGGCCAGGCCGGACTCCGGGCCGAGGAAGGCCTGGTCCTGCATGCCGAAGGTGTACTCGCCCTCGACGATGACGTCGGCGCGCTTGCGGGCCTCTTCCACGTTGCCGCGGATGATCGGCTGGCGGTGCACGATGTTCGGGTGCGGGACGTGACCGATGTGGTGGTCGTCGCGGCCCTCGTGGATCAGCGGCGCGCCGGGGGCGAGGGCGGAGGCCTCGTCCGTGACGAGCGGCAGCTCACGGTAGTCGATCTTGATCTTGGCGGCCGCGCGGCGGGCGGTCTCCGGGTGGTCGGCGGCCACGAGGGCGACCGGCTCACCGTGGTGACGTACCCGGCCGTTGGCGAGAACCGGGGTGTCCTGGATCTCGAGGCCGTAGTTCTTCATCTCGGCCGGCAGGTCGTCGTACGTCAGCACCGAGTAGACGCCGGGCATGGCGAGCGCCTCGGAGATGTCGATGGAGACGATCTCGGCGTGGGCGACGGTGCTGCGCAGGGTCTGGCCCCACAGCATGTCCTCGTGCCACATGTCCGAGGAGTACGCGAACTCACCGGTGACCTTGAGGGTGCCGTCCGGGCGCAGCGTGGACTCGCCGATGCCGCCCTTGGTGTGCTTCTGCGTGACGTTGGTCGGCGTACCCGCCGGAACCGTGCGCGTGTTCTGAGCCATGGTCAGACCGCCTCTGCCTGACGGGCGGCCGCGAGGCGGACCGCGTCGAGGATCTTCTCGTAGCCCGTGCAGCGGCACAGGTTGCCGGACAGGGCCTCACGGATGTCCTGGTCGGACGGGGAGGAGTTCTCCTCCAGCAGCGCGTCGGCCTGGACCAGGAGGCCCGGGGTGCAGAAACCGCACTGGACGGCGCCGGCGTCGATGAACGCCTGCTGGATGTTGGAGAGCTCGACGCCCTCGCCGGTCTGCGAGTCGCCCGGCTTGGCCTGCCACTGCTTGGCCGCGTCCAGGGACACGCCCTTGCTGCCGCAGCCGCCGCCGGTGCCGCAGGCACCGCCGTGGCCGTGCTCCTCGCGCTGCTTGGCGAACTCCGCCAGGCCCTCGACGGTCACGACGTCGCGGCCCTCGACCTGGCCGGCGGCCACGAGACAGGAGCAGACCGGCACGCCGTCGAGACGGACGGTGCAGGAACCGCACTCGCCCTGCTCGCAGGCGTTCTTCGAACCCGGCAGGCCCAGACGCTCACGCAGGACGTAGAGAAGGGACTCGCCCTCCCACACGTCGTCGGCTTCCTGCGGACGACCGTTGACAGTGAAATTGACGCGCATGATTACGCAGCCCCTTCGAGCGAGCGGCCGTTGCCGGTACCGCGGTACTGCTCCCACGTCCAGACCAGCTGGCGGCGAGCCATGATGCCGACCGCGTGACGGCGGTACTTCGCCGTGCCGCGGACGTCGTCGATCGGGTTGGCCGCGCCGGAGGCGAGGTCACCGAACTGCTTGGCGATCGACGGGGTGATGACCTTGCCGGACTCCCAGAAGCCGCCCTCTTCGAGCGCGGCGTTCAGGAACTCCTCCGCGGCCTTCGCCCGGATCGGGGTCGGCGCGGCCGAACCGATTCCGGTACGGACGGTGCGGGTCTCCGGGTGCAGTGCCAGACCGAACGCGCAGACCGCGATGACCATCGCGTTGCGGGAGCCGACCTTGGAGTACTGCTGGGGGCCGTCCGCCTTCTTGATGTGGACGGTCTTGATGAGCTCGTCGGCGGCGAGCGCGTTGCGCTTCACGCCGGTGTAGAACTCGTCGATCGGGATCAGGCGGGAGCCGCGTACGGACTCCACCTCGACCTCGGCGCCCGCCGCGAGCAGCGCAGGGTGGGAGTCGCCGGCCGGCGAGGCACAACCGAGGTTGCCGCCGACACCGCCGCGGTTACGGATCTGCGGGGACGCGACCGTGTGCGAGGCGAGCGCGAGACCCGGCAGCTCCGTGCGGAGGTTCTCCATGATCTGCGTGTACGGGACGGAGGCGCCCAGACGGACCACGTCCTCGCCGACCTCCCACTCCCGCAGCAGACCGATGCGGTTCAGGTCCAGGAGGTACTCCGGCCGACGGTGGTCGAAGTTGATCTCGACCATCACGTCGGTGCCACCCGCAATCGGCACAGCTGTGGGGAACTCGGCCTTAGCGGCGAGCGCCTCCTCCCAGCTGGCGGGGCGAAGGAAGTCCATGAGCGGCTCTCTTCTTCTTCATCGTGTCGTTCACTTCAAGCCAGGAGGCCTAAGGACCCTCGACTGGTCGTTCACGTGCTGTTAACGCGGTGTGGACTCAGTACACCGGCCGCCTATCCCCCGGGTGCAGTCACCGAAACCATGAAGGAGTTGGCTGGCGGCCTCCCTCGTCTTGTAGATTCGTATGAAAGGCAGGATGCGACGACCTGCCCGATTTCCAACGGCAACATTCGAGACAGATCGGCGGCGACATCATGCGGCTGCGCGCACTGCTGGAAACCGAGGCGCTGGGGCTGCGGCTGCTCGGCGGCGAGGAAGAACTCGACCGGACGGTCCGCGGGGTCATGACAACCGACCTACGCGATCCCAGCCGGTACCTCTCCGGGGGCGAACTCGTCCTCACTGGCCTGGCCTGGCGTAGGAATTCGGCCGACTCCGAGCCGTTCGTACGAATCCTCGCGAGCGCGGGCGTCGCGGGGCTGGCCGCCGGCGAGGCGGAACTGGGAGCCATCCCGGACGATCTGGTATCGGCCTGTGTGCGCAACCGGCTGCCGCTGTTCGCTGTGAACGAAGACGTTGCATTCGCCACGATCACCGAGTACGTGGTGCGCCAGGTGTCCGGTGAGCGGGCGGGCGATCTCGCGGCCGTCGTGGACCGCCACCGCCGCCTGATGACCTCGGGTCCGGCCGGCGGCGGCCCCGATGTGGTGCTGGATCTGCTCACCACCGACCTCGATCTCCGGGCCTGGGTGCTGTCCCCCACGGGCCGGCAGATCGCCGGGGCGGGCGAGCCGCTGACGCCGGGCGTGTGCGCAACCCTGGCGAGCGAGCACCTCGCGGCGGTCCGGACGGGCCGCAGAGGGCCGCACCGGATCTCCATCCAGGGTATTACCTACTCCCTGTTCCCGATCAGAGGACACGGCCGGGGCGCCGCCGGCACGGTCACCCGGGACGTACGCGAGACCGTGCTCTCGGACTGGCTGCTGGCCGTCGAGGCGGACGCCGGCGACTGGCCGGCCGAGCGGCTGGACCTGCTCCAGGGCGTCACCCAGCTGATCGCCGTGGAGCGCGACCGGCGCGACGCGGCCCGCACGGTGCGCCGCCGCCTGGCGCAGGAGGTCCTGGAACTGGTCCAGACGGGCGCACCGCCCGCCGAGATCGCCGCCCGCCTGCGGGTGGCCGCGCCGGTGCTGCTGCCCGGGCTGGGCGCCGCACCGCACTGGCAGGTCGTGGTGGCCCGGGTGGACTGGGACAACGGGGACATCCCCGGCGGCCCGGTGGCCCAGTCGCTGCTGGAGGAGATCCTCGTCGACCCGTCCGTCTCGGGGCCCGAGCCCTCGGACCGGATCGCGGTCGCCCACGCGGGTGACGAGGCCATCGCCCTCGTGCCGCTGCCCGCGCTGGCCGGGGAGGCCGGGGAGGACAAGGGCCCGGATGCGGCCCTGCACGCCGACGTGCTCCTCGCGTCCGTACGGGACCCCCTGGCGGCGGGCCTGGCCGACGACGGCCGGATCACCCTGGGCGTCAGCGCGGCCGTGCACTCGGCCGAGGGGCTGCGCGGGGCGCTGGAGGAGGCCCGGCACGCCCGCCGGGTCGCCGCGGCCCGCCCGGGCCGGGTCTGCGCCGCCGGCCACCACGAGCTGGCCTCGCACGTGCTGCTGCTGCCGTTCGTGCCGGACGACGTGCGCCGCGCCTTCACGGCCCGGCTGCTGGACCCCCTGCGGGACTACGACCGGCGCCACCGCGCGGAGCTCATCCCGACCCTGGAGGCCTTCCTGGACTGCGACGGCTCGTGGACCCGCTGCGCGACCCGGCTGCACCTGCACGTCAACACGCTGCGGTACCGGGTCGGGCGAATCGAGCAGTTGACGTCCCGGGACCTGTCCCGGCTGGAGGACAAGCTCGACTTCTTCCTCGCACTGCGGATGAGCTGAGGAGATCCGCCCCGCGGCCGGCCGGCCCGGCCCGGGGGCGGCTGATGATCCGTCCGGACTTTGTGAAAATGTTCACCCGACCCCTTGGCCGGAGCCTCCGATCCGTGCTCTCATTTCGCCCCAGGGCCCAATGATGTGCGGCCTGGTTGCTTTGGGGAGGGCAATGTGGCGGACACCGCCATGTCCGGTGCCGGATCTACCGGGGGCGAAGACCCCCTCCAGCGGGCGATATGGCGGCTGCGTTCGCGCGGCTGTTGGACCGACGCCGCGGCGCTGCTGACGCCACACGTCGGCAAGCCCGGAAACGCCGGAGCGGCCGTGCAGCGGACCGCGCTGCTGGTCGAGCGGTGCCTGTTCACCGGGCAGGGCTGGTCCGAGGCGGAGGACGCGCTGCGGATCGCGGAGGCGGTGGCGCAGGACGACGACGACCGCGGGGCGGCGGCGTGCGAGCGGGGCCAGCTGGCCTACGCCGCCACCGTGCTCGGCGTGCGCGACCGGGCGGACGAGGCCCGCTCGGCGCTGGGCCGGGCGGCGGCCCTGCTGTCCCCCGGCTCCCGGACCCGGCCGCTGCTGGACTTCCGCCGGGGCCTGGTCGCCGAGCACCTGGCGGACGCCCCGCAGTCGGCGCGGCCGGCGTACCGCCGGGCCCATGCGGGGGCGCTGGCCCACGGGGACACCCTGCTGCTGTCGTTCACCTGGCGGCACCTGGCGGCGCTGGCCCTGCGGGACGGTGAGGTGGCCGAGGCCCGCAAGGGCTTCGTGGAATCCCTGCGGATCCGCGAGGAGCTGGGCTTCCTGGTCGGCACGGCCCCCGCGCTCGCCGCGCTGGCCGAGGCCGAACCGGAACCGGAGGCCACCCGCCTGCGCGAGGAGGCCCGCCGCCTGTTCCACCTCCTGGGCGGCATCCCCACCTGGCTGGCGGACCAACTCCAACCGACACCTGCCCCGTCGCCTGCCCCGTCGCCTGCGGCGTAGCCCGCGCCACCACCCGGCGCTCCGCGCCGTCGCCTCAATCGCCGGCGGGGCTGGATTTCAGCCCGGCCGGCGTTTGAGCCTCAGGGGCGGCCCAATCCAGCCCCGCCGGCGATTGAGGCGCGGGGTCTGGGGCCGAGCCCCACGGGGCGGCCCGCAGGGGCAGGGGCAGGGGCGGCGTCAGGGCCTGGGGCCCGCGAGGTGCTCGCGGACGAGGGACTCGACCACCGCAAGGTCACGCGCGACCAGCGCATCCAGCAGCGCCCCGTGCTCCGCCGCATCGGCGACGAGATCCGACCGCCGCACCCGCGGAGCGCCCGGCAGGGGCCACTGCGCCCGCCGGTGGAGCGCCTCCGACACCTGGACCAGCTGGTCGTTGCCGGCCGGCGCGAGCACCGCCCGGTGGAAGGCCCGGTCGGCGTCCCCGTAGCCCGCCAGGTCCCCCGCCTCCGCCGCCTCGGCGGTCGCGGCGGCCATGGGACGCAGCGCCTCCCAGGTCGCGGCCGGCACGGCGCCGGCCAGCCGCAGCATGACCGGGACCTCCAGCAGGGCCCGTACCTCGGCCAGCCCGGCCGCGTCCCGCGGGGTCCGGGACAGGACGCGGAAGCCGCGGTTGGGAAGGCACTCCACCGCCCCTTCCAGGGCCAGCTGCTGCATCGCCTCGCGCACGGGGGTCGCGGAGACCCCGAACCGCTCGCCAAGCCCGGGGCCCGAGTAGATCTCCCCGGGCGCCAGCTCGCCTTCGAGCAGGGCGGCGCGCAGGGCGTCGAGGATCTGCCCGCGCACCGAATGGCGCAACACCTTGCGCCTTTGTTCCGGCACCTGGGCTCGGGCCGTGTCGTGCACTCGGTTCTCCTACGGGTCGCGGGCTGCCCCGAGGATACGGCCTTGCCGAGATCGGGTAAGGTAAGGCTAACCTGTTAACGATCGCACGATTCGGTGGTCCCTCCATGGCCGTCACTGTCGTACCCCCTGCCCTGGACGTCCCTTCCGCCCCGGCCGGCTCTCCGGTGGCGGAGGCGTACGCCCGCCTGGCCGAGGTCTACGACGGACTACGGGTCATCGAGCGAGCCGCGCACGAACCGACCCCTCGCGGTGTGGGGTGGGTCGGCGCGGACGAGCTCGCCGCGGGCGGGCCGGCCCTCGACGCCTTCCTCGCCTGGGACAACGCCCAGGTGCTGAGGGACTACGGGACCCAGGCCCGCCCCGACGTGGTCGCGAGCTTCGGCCTGCACCGGTACGCCTGGGCGGCCTGCCTGCTGATCACCGCCCCCTGGATGCTGCTGCGCCGGGTCCCCCGGCTCCCCGTCACCCAGGTGGCCTACCACCGGACCCTCGGCCGGATGTCCGTGCGAGTCGAGGAGTTCGCCTGCCTGCCGGACGACCCGGCGGCCGCCCTCCCCGGGGCGCGGGTCGTGCCGGACGAGGAGGCGCTGCGCGCCGAGGTGCGGGTCGCGGTGGCCCAGCACCTCGAACCGCTGCTGGAGGGCTTCGGCCCGCGGATGCGGCGCGGCCGGCGGGCCCTGTGGGGCATGGCGACCGACGACGTCGTCGAGGGCCTCTGGTACCTCGGGCAGCTGCTCGGCGAGGAGCAGCGGGTCATGGCCGAGCTGGCGGCGCTGCTGCCGGGCTCCACGGCCCCGTACACCGGCGGCGCGGGGTTCCGTACGCTCACGGGCCCCGACGGCGGCGAGCTGCCCACCCGGGACCGGGCCAGCTGCTGCTTCTTCTACACGATCCGCCCGGCCGACACCTGCGACACCTGCCCCCGGACCTGTGACGCGGAGCGCGTCGCCCGGCTGACTGCGGCCGCCACTGCCTGAACCCACCCGCAGGGGTGACCGTAATCGAACTCAACTCAACCTCTACGGCCGTCCGTTCGATCTACAACACCCTATCCGGCGGGACCCGCCCCCCGTTGGCGTCCACTTGACCCGAAACCCGCATGAACGGCGGACCGGCTGCGCCACTATGGCGCCCGGAAGGCCGCATACGCGAGGCAAGGGACATCCGCATGAGACTGACCGACATATCGCTGGACTGGCTGCTGCCCGGCAGCCTGCTGATCCTGGGCGTACTTGCGGCAGTTGCGGTACTGGCCCGGGGCAAGCGCGAGAGCGAGAAGGCCGCGGCCGAGGACAGCTGGGAGCGCAGCGAGGAACGGCGGCGGCGCAAGGAGGCCGTCTACGGATCCGCCTCGTACGTGCTGCTCTTCTGCTGCGCGGCGGTCGCCGCCGCCCTCTCCTTCCACGGGCTGGTCGGCTTCGGCCGGCAGAACCTGAACCTGTCCGGAGGCTGGGAGTACCTCGTCCCCTTCGGCCTCGACGGCGCCGCGATGTTCTGCTCGGTGCTCGCCGTCCGCGAGGCCAGCCACGGCGACGCGGCCCTCGGCTCGCGCATGCTGGTCTGGCTGTTCGCGGGCGCGGCCGCCTGGTTCAACTGGGTGCACGCCCCCCGGGGGATCGGCCACGACGGCGCCCCGCAGTTCTTCGCCGGGATGTCGCTCTCCGCGGCCGTCCTCTTCGACCGCGCCCTCAAGCAGACCCGCCGGGCGGCGCTGCGCGAACAGGGCCTGATTCCGCGGCCGTTGCCGCAGATCCGGATGGTCCGCTGGCTGCGGGCACCCCGGGAGACCTTCGGCGCCTGGTCGCTCATGCTGCTGGAAGGCGTACGCACCCTCGACGAGGCCGTGGACGAGGTGCGCGAGGACAAGAAGGAGAAGGAGCAGGACCGGCACCGCAGGCGCGAGCAGCACCGCCTGGACCGCGCGCACATCCGGGCGCTGGGCCGGCAGAACCGGGCGTTCGGGCGGGCACGCGCCCGCGAGGGCGACATGCCGGGGCTGGCCCCCGGAACGGGCTCCGCGCCGGTCGGCGCGGAGCCGGCCATAGCGGAACCGGGACTACTGCCACCCCTGCGCCGCCTGCCCTCGCTCCAGGCCGTCAGCCGGACCGAATCCGCTGACCTGGCCGTGACCGGCCCCCGGACGGTGGACCTCACCGCCGAGGACGACACCCAGACCATTCCCCGGCTCGACTCCCTGGAGCGCAAACTGAAGGACCTGGAACAGCAGTTCGGCTGACTCCGCCCGGGCCCGCCGCGTCAGGCGGGCCCTCCGTCCAGTTCGAACCACACCACTTTCCCGCTGCCCGGGGGCAGCGAGTCCACGCCCCAGGCATCGGCGAGCGCCTGCACCAGCATCAGTCCCCGGCCGTGCGTACCGTCGTCGGCGGTCGGTACGTACGGCCGGGGCCGGCAGGCGGCGTAGTCCCGGACCTCCACCCGCAGCCGGGTGGCGGCGAGGCTCGCGGACACCTCCGCACCCCGGTCGGTGTGCACGAGGGCGTTGGTGACGAGTTCGGTGATCAGCAGCTCCGCCACCTCGGCGGCGCCGGTCCCGTACCCCTGACGCATCAACTCCCGTAATGCTTTGCGGACTTCGCCCACCGCTTTGAGATCCGCCCGGCACACGGTCCGGGTGATCCGCAGCGGGTCCACCGGTGCCCCGTCCTCGCCGGTGGACGGTTCCCGCGGTACGGGCCTGCCTCTCTTCCACTGCTTCCCGGTCTTCGCCCCCACCCGCACGGCGATGCCCCTCCCCCGTGTCATTGCTCTCGAACAGCTCTACGGGATGCATGCCCCCCGAGCCGTTCCGCACTCCTTCGGGCTCAGGGACGCGGCACGTTGCGGAGGTTGGATCGAGCCATCTGAACCATCCGGCCCACACCCCCGTCCAGCACGATCTTGCTGGCGGAAAGTGCGAATCCGGTCACCATTTCGGCGCTGATCCTCGGAGGAATGGACAGTGCGTTGGGGTCGGTCACCACGTCCACGAGAGCGGGTCCCTTGTGCCGGAACGCGTCCTTCAGAGCCCCGGTGAGCTGCTTGGGCTTCTCGACGCGGACCCCGTACGCGCCCGCCGCGCGGGCGATGGCGGCGAAGTCGGGGTTCTTGTTCGTCGTCCCGTACGAGGGCAGGCCGGAAACCAGCATCTCCAACTCGACCATTCCGAGTGAGGAGTTGTTGAACAGGACTACTTTGACGGGCAGGTCGTACTGCACCAGGGTGAGGAAATCTCCCATCAGCATCGAGAAACCGCCGTCACCCGACATCGACACCACTTGACGGCCGCGGTCGGTGAACTGCGCGCCGATGGCCTGCGGGAGGGCGTTGGCCATCGAGCCGTGACTGAAGGAGCCGATGATGCGCCGCTTGCCGTTCGGGGAAAGATAGCGCGCCGCCCACACATTGCACATGCCCGTGTCGACGGTGAACACGGCGTCCTCGTCGGCGAGTTCGTCGAGTACCGAAGCCACGTACTCGGGATGGATCGGCGTGTGCTTCTCGACCTTGCGCGTGTACGCCTTCACCACTCCCTCCAGCGCGTCCGCGTGCTTCTTCAGCATCCGGTCCAGGAAGCGCCGGTCGGACTTGACCTTCACCCGGGCGTTGAGGGCTCGCAGGGTCTCCCATGCGTCTCCCCAGACGGCGAGGTCCAACTGCGAGCGCCGTCCGAGGTGTTCGGGCCGGATGTCCACCTGGACGATCTTCACGTCGTCGGGGAGGAAGGCGTTGTAGGGGAAGTCCGTGCCGAGGAGGATGAGGAGATCGCACTCGTGGGTGGCCTCGTAGGCGGCGCCGTAGCCGAGCAGGCCGCTCATTCCGACGTCGTACGGATTGTCGTACTGGGGTTACCTGCGTAGGTCACCTCCGCCGTCGCCTGCAATAGCGGACGAGGCTGGAGGCGGCGCCGGCTCGGCGGGACAGACACGAGCGACGCTCAGCACTGTGTTTTGCTTGCCACCAGCTCAATACGCGCACGGACTTCGGCGTGGCTAACACCCCGTTCTAGCGGGTCGTCAGCCACGCCGTGAGCGCAGACGCGCCAAGGGTTGCCAAGCCAGTCAAGAGCCGCACGGGTACTTGCTGAAGAGTCATGCGGAACCCGCCGCATCGAATGTCCAGTATGGGAGTGGTGCAGTCGGCTGCCATGTGCGGAACCTCCGTCATGTCGCTTGCGAACGCGCGCTGACCCGGACGGTAGCGCGGGCGGTGGGCCATCCGTCCACCGCGATGCCGTTGGTGGACCCGAGATCCCGTACCCCCTTAGAGAGGGGGGCGGCGGTGGCCCGTTTGATCAGCCTAGATGAACTTCTCGAACTGCCGTAATACGGACAACTCTCACACCATCAGAGGCGGTCCCCACGCGCCGACGCTCCCGCCCCCGCGCTCGATGCCCGGGAACTCCGAGCCGAGTACCCACGATTCCCGCGCCTGTGGTCAATCGGCCCACCAGCCATGCCGGTACCCGCTGCACGGTGACGCGTAGCCCACCGCTTCGGATGTTGAGCGCGGGCATGCTCGGGGTGCTCTTGAGGATGCTGCGCTTGCTCATGGCGTCCTGACCTTCCGTCGGAGAGGTGCCTACCAAGGTGCGTGACCAGGTTCTGCGAGCGGCCGTCAGCTGTACAGCGGAAAAGGCCCCAGCCGGAAGGGTCATTAGTCCCTAAAGGGGGTCGGTGCCCGCCCGTGGCGTTGGCGCCAACAGTGCCGAGTGTCGCGACCTTGCGGCAGGTCCCTTCTCCGGTCTTCTACCGGCCCTTTTCCCGGAACTTTCGAGGCACCCCATGCCCCGAAAGCCCCGCCCCCGGCTTGCATCCGGGCACCCTGAGCTGACCGGGGCCGGCGGACGCCGCACCGGCATGACTCGGCCCCGGCACAGTGACGGCGCATGTACCGGGGCGGTGCAGGCAAGGACGTACACACCTAGGAATTGTCGTACTGGGGTTACCTGCGTATGTGAGGGGCGACTCGATCTGACTCACTTCCTGCGCCACCGCCTGCGCCACTTGCCGCGGGGCACCAGCAAGGCATCAGTCCGCAGCTGCTTGACGAGCATCTCATCGGCTGCATCAGCGGCGCCCTTCGCCTGCTCCACCTTCTGCCAAGCGGCTCGGTAGGCTTCAAATTGCTTCGGGTCACCAACCTCCACTAGCGACCAGCGCATCACGGCCGTCAACCATTCAACATGCGCCTGGAAGGAGGCTCTGTTTGCGGCGAGCAGCTCGGACGAGGCGTACAGTGCAATCTTCGTGGTCACCAAGCGCGCTTGGTCTTCCTGATATTCCGGATCCAAAACCTCCGGATACTCGTGGGAGCTGGCTACCTCACGCCGCCGAGCGGCCAGCGCCAGCGTGACGCGATGCGTCTCCTCCAAAGCGTCGGCCCGCCGCTCCCAGATCTTGTGATCCCGTTCCCTGGCGCGGGTGGCCCTCTGAGTGACCCATTGGCCGCCGATCGTGGCCAGTGCACCGATCACTGCGCCGAAAAGGGTGGCCATGACTGGCGTGATAGTCATGGCGGCAGAGCATAGAGGCACATACGCCGCGATCCGCTGAACGTCGGCTAGACACCTCGACTCGCCACGGATGCCCGAAGGACGTACGCAGTTAAGGGTTGTCGTACTGGATCCACTCCTTGCCGCGCAGGGCGTGCCCGACCGGTGCCTTGACCCGGCCCGCGAACTCCATCACCTCGGCGTGCGCCCCTGCGGTGCCGCTGCCGCAGAAGAGGGTGACCCTGTCCGCCTCGTCGACGAGCCGGACCAGCTTCTCGATCTCACCGTCGCCGGGCCGCACCGAGGGCCGGGCCGTGACGAGGGCGTGCTCCACCGTCTTCTCCGGGGCGGGCTCGGCCGCGATGTCCCCCGGCAGGGCGACCACACCGACCCCGCTGCGGCCGACGGCGTGCTGGATGGCGGTCTGGAGCACGCGGGGCATCTGCCGAGGGTTGGAGATCAGCTCGCTGTAGTGGCTGCACTCGGCGAACAGCCGGTCGGGGTGGGTCTCCTGGAAATAACCGAGGCCGATCTCCGAAGAGGGGATGTGGGAGGCGAGCGCGAGGACCGGGGCCATCGAACGGTGGGCGTCGTACAGCCCGTTGATCAGGTGCAGGTTCCCCGGACCGCAGGAGCCGGCGCAGGCGGCGAGGCGGCCGGTGATCTGGGCCTCGGCGCCGGCCGCGAAGGCCGCCGTCTCCTCGTGGCGGACCTGGATCCACTCGATGTCACCTGTCCGGCGGATCGCGTCCACCACGGGGTTGAGGCTGTCGCCGACGACCCCGTACATCCGGCGGACGCCCGCGCGTACGAGGATGTCGACGAACTGCTCCGCCACGTTCTGCTTGGCCATGAGGGGTGCACCCTTCCCGGTCTCCGGTCCGGTACCGTCCGGTTCTCCGTTGCGTGTGCCTCCCATCCAGCCACGTATGCCCCGGTTACGCCTCCCAGACCGCGGCGGCCGTACGGTCGTCCGCGTATCCCTTGAGGCGGAGCTGGGTGTCCGCGAGGAAGGCCGCGAGGCCCGGGGGCTCGGGCTCGGACCAGCGCACCGCGAGTTCGGCCGGCAGGCTCGCCTCCTCCCGCATCGGCTCGGCCAGGCCGCCGGAGCACAGCAGCAGGGTGTCCCCGGGCCGGGCGACCGAGGCGCGGAAGCGGAAGCCCGCCCCGGCCGGCTCGCCGGAGGTCTCCTCGGCCGGTTCCAGGTCCTGCCACGCGCCGGACCGCAGCCGGAACAGCCCGCCCGCGCCGGAGCCGAAGCACACCCGGGTCCGGCACTGCGGGTCCACCGGGAGCAGCAGCCCGCGCAGTCCCGCGGTGTACGCGTCCTCCGCCAGCCCCAGCTCGGCGGCGCGGGCCCGCAACCGCCCGTAGCCCCGGTCGGTGAGCCGCTGGAGGCCGGAGAGCAGGGCGTCGCGGCGCCCGGCCCTGATGTCGTCGGCCAGCCGCTCCTGGCTGCGCCCGACGGCCGCCGCGACGGTGCGGCCCAGCTCGGCGGCGGCATCGGCGGCCCCGGGCGCGGCCCGGTCCCCGCCGGCCAGCACCACGAGGACCAGGGCCTCGTCGCCGCCGCCGAAGCGCGCGGCGAGCAGGAAGTCCCGCCGGGCCTCGCCCCGGAACCGGGCGGAGTCCCCGCGCAGGGAGGCGGCGCGCAGGGTGTAGGTGCCGTAGCGGGCCCCCTCCAGGACGGTGTCGGGGGTGAGGGCTTCCACGGCGGCCGGATCGGCGGGCGGCAGCGCGCTCGGTTCGGGCGCGTAGGTCGGGGCGCGGTCACCGAGGTGGTGCACCTCGGGTCGGCCGGCGGCGCCGGCCGGGGCCGCGGGCGGGGGCGGGGGCTGGGGTGCGGGCACGGGCGGCGGTTCCGGCGCCGCCTCGGGCCGGACCTCCGGCGGCACCTCCCACCGCCACGCGGGCGGTTCCGGCGGCGGCATCGGCGGCACGGCCACACCCCCGAGCGCGTACCCGGTCACCCCGCCCGCCCGCGGATCCCGCGGGGCACCGGCCGGGTACGGCGCGGGCGGCGCGGCGGGCGGCGGAGGCTGTGGGGCTGCCGTCGCTGCCGTCGCTGCCGGGGGCAGTACGGCCGGGGGTGGTGGCGGTACGGCCGGGGGCGGGCTGGGACGGCGGGGGCCCGGGAGGCGGCCGTCAGGGGAACGCGGGGGCTCCGGCGGACCGGGACGCGCTCCCGCCGGACCGGGGAATGCCGGACCCTGCGGTCCGGCGCCGGGCGATACCGGGCCGGGTGGTCCCGAACCGGGCGACGCCGGACCCCGCGATCCCGCGCCGGGCCGGGCCGGATCGGCCTCCGGCCGCATCCCGGGCACCGGGGCCGGGCCCGGACCCCGCGCCGGATCCGGGCCTCGCACGGACTCCACGCTCCGCCCCGGCTCGGGGCCTCGCACCGACTCCACGTCCCGCCCCGGACCCCGTCCCGGATCCGGGCCCGGATCCGCCGTCGGGTCCGTCACCAGGACCGACGCCGAGCGGAACCGGTTGTCCAGGGTGTCCCCCGGATCCGGTTCCGGTCCCGCGTCCGGGTCCTCGTAGAGCTTCTGCCACCAGTCGTCCGCGCCCTGCTGACTCATGCCCTCATTGTCGGCCTCCGGCAGGGGCGGAAAACGCGGAACACACGAAAAGGGTCCACCGGGCCGCCGCCCGGTGGACCCCTCCCGCTTTACCCGTACGGACTAGCGGACGTCGTACGCCCGCGCGACCGCCTGGGTGACCGAGGCGCCGTTCGCGTCGGTCAGTTCGACCTTCAGCGAGACCGGCTTGCCGGAGGCTCCGGAGTGGTCCACGGTCGCGGTCCAGGCGCCGCCGCGCTCGCTGACCTTCGCCTCCATCCAGTTCTCACCGTCGTACGAGTACGACAGCTTCGCCGACTTCAGCGCGCCGGAGGCGTATCCCCCGTGCCCGGTGGCGCTGAGCCCGATGGCCTGCCCGTCGGCGGCCGGGACGGTCTTCAGGCCGTCCAGCGGCGCCGCGTACCTCGGGAAGAGGACCGGCAGGCCCTGCGAGTACGCCGAGGAGTCGAGCTTCGAGGTGAAGCCCCAACTGGTCCGGACCGAGGTGGAGCGCTGCCAGGTGCGCGCCGGCGGCCCGATCTTCTCGATGTTCTGGGTCAGTTCGTAGCGGCCCTCCTCGGCCGGGACCTCGAAGACCCCGAACGGGTACCAGCTCTCGCCGATGACCTCGCCGTCACGCTTGAGCTCGAGGTTGCCAATGTCCCCGAAGGACCCCGGCTGCGCCGAGTGGCCGCTGTCGCCCCACATGGCGGGGGCGAAGCCGATCAGGTTGCCCTGCCGCTCGGCGGCCAGGACCTCCTTGCCTGCGGAGTCGCGGGGTGCCACGGGGCCGGTCACTCCGTCGTACCAGGTCGCCGTGGACTTGCCGCCCTTCGCGTGGGTCCGCTGCTCGCCCGTCATGAACTCGCCCCAGGGGAAGCTGCTGGAGAGCAGCTGGTCCCAGGCCGTGTCCCCGGCGGAGTAGAACTCGGTGCGCCGGCCCGGAGCCGCGACGGTCTCGAACCCGCCGAAGTACACCGCGCTGCCGATCGGCCGGTAGGCCCCGGCGAGGTCGATGAAGTCGGCTGCCACGCCCATGGAGTTGTAGGTGGAGTCGACCTGGCCGAGGTCGCGGTCACGCACCCGGTAGGTGCGGCCGCCCTTGACCTCTCCCGTCTCGGGGAAGGCGAGGGAGTAGACGTACGGGCTCTTCGCCGTGGCCTTCCAGGACAGCGTGACCTTGCCCGCCGCCAGCGCGGCCAGCAGCGCCTTGCCCTCGCCGGACTCGATGGCCAGGGTGGGCAGGGCGCCGCCCGCGTAGCCGGTGAAGGCGACCCAGCGGCCGGGGGTCTCGCGGTAAGGGAGGACCGCCTTGGCACCGGCCGCCTCGGCGTGCTGCGCGAGCTCGTGGAGGGCGCCGTCCGTGACCTTGACCAGGGCGATCGCGTCCTTGACCCCGGCCGCCGCGAGCTCTTCGGGGGTACCGGTGCCCGCGTCGACGAGCGGCGCGGTGCCGTTGCCGTCGAGGTTGTCGCTGCCGGTGGACGCGGTGATCGGGTGCAGGACGGGACCGCCGACGGCCTTCAGCTCGGTGACGAGCGGCGCGGCCGCCCGCCAGTAGCTGGCGAACTCGAAGTCCCCGTCCTCCGCGCGGCCTTCGACGGAGGCGTAGTACCCGCGGACGGTCCGGCCGCCCATGGCGGTGCCGGCGTGCAGCCAGGTGTCGTCCCAGCTGCGGGCGAAGCCGAGGGTGGTGTTGCGGGCCTCGGCGGGCCGGTCGGCCTCGATGGCCAGGCGTCCGGCCTTGCGGGCGTCCAGTACGACGGTGGTGTCCTTCTTCACCTCGACCTGGGGGCGGCCGAGGTAGGTGAGGGAGTCGGTCAGTTCGGCGCCCTCACCGGAGTCGGGGGTGCCGACGAAGGCGGAGAGGAAGTACGCGCCCGGGCGGACCCGGTAGACCTGGTCCACGGAGCCGTCGTTGAAGCGGCGCTCACCGGCGGCGTCGTCGGTGCCGATGACGTCCAGCGAGGAGGGTCCGGCGGCGGGCTTGCCCGAGCGGTCGACGAGCTTGACGCGCAGGGTCACCGTCTGCGGCTCGACGTGGAGCGAGAAGGGGGTGGAGACGCGCACCCCGTTCGCCGTGGCGACGACGCGGCCGGTGACGTCCCCGTACTGGGAGCGTTCCAGCTTCGCGGCCGGGTCGAGGGCGAGGGGCACCTTGACGGTGGCGCCGGCCGGGACGGTGACCGTACGCCGCTCCAGGCGGGCGACCTGGCTGCGGACGGCCGAGCCGTCGTTGCCGGTGACCTTCTCTACGGCGAGGTCCAGGGTGACCGGCCGGGCACCCGTGTTGGTGTACGGGACCTCGACACCGGTGCGGTCGCTGCGGTCCTGCGGCCAGTTGTACGTACCGCCCTGGACGGCGGGGGCGCTCGTGACGGTGGTGTCGAGAGCGGCCTTCAGGTCGAGGCGGCCGCCGCCGGTCTCCCGTACGTCCCCGGGGACCCGGGTGTTCGCGGAGCCCACCAGGGCGGCCTTGATCTGCTGGGAGGTCCAGTCGGGGTGGCGCTGCTTGACGATGGCGGCGGCGCCCGCGACGTGCGGGGTCGCCATGGAGGTGCCGGACATCGACTGGTAGGCGTACACCCCGCGGCCGCCTGCCGCGGCGGCCGAGATCCCGACGCCGGGGGCCACGATCTCGGGCTTGAGGGTGTGCTGGAGTCCGGCCGGGCCGCGGCTGGAGAAGTTCGCCGTGGTGTCGTCCCGGTCGACGGCGCCCACGGTCAGCACGGCGGCCGCGCAACCGGGCGAGGAGACCGTGTTGTTGCCGGGTCCGGAGTTCCCGGCGGCGATCACGAACAGCGGGCCCTGCTGCGAGAGGCGTTCGGCCGCGGCGGCGAGCGGGTCGTCGCACGCGGTCTGGGAGGGGTCGCCGAGGCTCATGGAGACCACGTCGGCCTTGTTCTCGACGGCCCACTCCATACCGGCGATGATCCACGAGTCGAGGCCGTAGCCCCCGTCGTCGAGGACCTTGCCGCTGAGCAGTTCGGCGCCGGGGGCGACACCCTTCTTGGCTCCGCCGCTCTCGGCTCCGGAGCCGCCGACGGTGGAGATGGTGTGGGTGCCGTGGCCCTGGCGGTCCGCGTCGGTGTCGGAGTCGGTGAAGTTCTTCGACGCGGCGACGCGCCCCTTGAGGTCGGGGTGCTCCAGGTCGGTGCCGGTGTCCAGGACGGCGACCTTGGTGCCCTTGCCGTCGTATCCGGCGGCCCAGGCGGCGTTCGCACCGACCTGCCGGGTGGAGCGCTCCAGGTTCGCCTGGACCTTGCCGTCCAGCCACAGCTTCTTCAGCCCGCCGGAGACGGAACGCGCGCGGGCGTCCGTACCGGTGACGTCGGCCCAGAAGGCGGCGGCCTGCTGCTTGTCGGCGGCGAGCGCGACAGCGCCGATGGAGTCCAGGACGAGGGAGCGCTCGGCTCCGCGCGGCGCCGGCGGGGCGCTGCGCGCCACGTCGACGGAGCTGTCGTAGACCGCGATCAGCGGCAGCTTCTTGGCGTGCGCGTCGTCGTAGCCCTGCCGGACGAGGCCGGTGACGTTGAAGAGCTGCTCGTCGACCTTGCCCGCGGCGAGCGCCTTGACCGCGCCCTCGGGGTAGACGTACAGGTCCTTGCCGGACTGGCGGGTCTGTACGAGCGGCTGCGAGCCGTCCTCGCGCGGCATGGCGGTGGCGGCGGTGCGGCCGGCCGCGTCGGTGGAGACGAGGATCCGGTCGCCGGTGACGAGGGTCACGGTGACGGGGGCCGTGGGCTGCTTCGCAGCTTCCTCGCTCCCGACGACGGGTCTCCCGCCCGGCCCTCCGTCGCTCGGCTGTGCCGTGGACGGACCCACGGCGGTGACGGCCAGGACGGCCGCGGTGGCCGCTCCCAGCGCCGTACGCGATATCGGGCGCATCGCTCTCCCCAGGTGAATTCCGGCCAACCACTGCATTGCGCGGCAAAGCCGCCGCGTAAATGGCTTCTGGCCAGCGGATGTTGGTGCTGCGGTGGCATGACCTTGGCAGAGGGGCGGGTGGTGCGGCGATGATGTCCGCGGCGGGTTTGCGCCGTGGCCGCTTCCCGCCAGGCGGCGGTGTGCGGGAGTACCGAGAGCGGGGTGGACGGGTTGCTGAGTGCGATAGGCCTGGACGAGGGCCAGGAGTCCGCATACCGCGCGTTGGTGGCGTTGGGAGCGGCGGAGGTGCCGGACCTGGCCCACCGCCTGAACCTGCCGGTGCAGCAGACCGAACGGGCGCTGCGGCACCTGGAGCGGCAGGGGCTCGCCGCGCAGTCCTCGGCCCGGCCGGGGCGGTGGGTGGCGGCCCCGCCGGGAGTCGCCCTCGGCTCCCTGCTCACCCAGCAGCGGCACGAGCTGGAGCAGGCGGAGCTGACGGCGGCGCTGCTGGCCCAGGAGTACCGGGCGGAGGCGGCCGAGCCGGCGGTGCACGACCTGGTGGAGGTGGTGCAGGGCGCGCGTGCGGTGGCGCACCGGTTCCACCAGCTCCAGCTGGGCGCCGTGGAGGAGGTGTGCGCACTGGTCACCGGCCGGCCGCAGGTGGTGACGGGCACCGACAACGAGGCCGAGGAACGGGCCTCCGTACGGGGTGTCGAGTACCGGGTGGTGATCGAGCGCGAGGTGCTGGCCCTGCCGAGCGGGATCCGGGAGGCCTCGACGGCCCTGGCGCGCGGCGAACGGGTCCGGGTGACGGGGCAGGTCCCCACGAAGCTGGTGATCGCGGACCGGACCCTCGCCATGGTCCCGCTGACGGCGCGCGGCGCGGAGCCGGCGGCGCTGGTGGTGCACGCCTCGGGGCTGCTGGAGTCCCTGATGGGCCTGTTCGAGGCGGTGTGGCGGGAGTCGCTGCCGCTGCGGCTGGGCTCGACCGGTTCGGCGGAGGAGTCGGGGGGCAGCCCCGACGCCACGGACCTGGAGATCCTTTCGCTGCTCCTGGCGGGCATGACCGACGCGAGCGTGGCCAAGCACCTGGAACTGGGCCTGCGGACAGTGCAGCGGCGGGTGAAGGGCCTGATGGAGCTGTCCGGGGTCACGACGCGGCTCCAGCTGGGCTGGCACGCGTACGAAAGGGGCTGGGTGGCCCGATAGGCCCTGGTCGGTCAGGCTGAGCAGATGGAAGGGCCTCAGCTGCTGCTCGTAGCGCTGGTGCTGCTGCTCGGGGTGCTGGGGGTGCTGGTCCCGGGCGTGCCGGGCACCTGGCTGGTGTGGGCGGGGCTGCTGTGGTGGGCGCTGCGCGAACGGTCGGCCCTGGCGTGGTCCCTGCTGGTCGCGGCGACGGCGCTGCTGCTGGTGGTCCAGGTCGTGAAGTGGCAGCTGCCGCCCCGGCGGCTGCGGGGTGCGGGGGTCACCCGCCGGATGGCGGCGTACGCGGGGGCCGGGGCGGTCCTGGGCTTCGTAGTGATCCCGGTACTGGGCGCGGTCCCCGGCTTCGTGGGGGGCATCTACCTGTGCGAACGGCTCCGCCTGGGCACCCACGGCGAGGCCTGGGCCTCGGTGCGGGCGGTGATGCGGGAGGTGGGGACGAGCGTGCTGGTGGAGCTGTTCGCGTGCCTGCTCGTGGTGGGCGCGTGGGTGGGCGCGGTGGCGGCGGGGGCGTAGGAGTGTCCGCGGGCCGTTGTCGGAGGGGTGTCCTAGCCTCGGTCCCGAAGGGCACACCCGAGCACCCGGAGGGCACCACCATGGCCTCGATGCCGCAGAAGATCACCACGTTCCTGATGTTCGAGGGCGGGGCGGAGGAGGCCATGACCTTCTACACCTCGCTGTTCGAGGACTCCGAGATCGTCGACATCAGCCGCTACGGCCCCGAGGGCCCGGGCCCGGAGGGCACCGTCCTGCACGCCACGTTCGCGCTCGCCGGACAGCGGTTCATGTGCATCGACAGCCACGTCAAGCACGAGTTCGGCTTCACCCCGGCGGTGTCGCTGTTCGTCCAGTGCGAGAGCGAGGCCGAGCTGGACCGCCTCTACGGTGCCCTTGCCGAACAGGGCACGGAGCTGATGCCGCTGGGCTCGTACGGGTTCAGCCCCAAGTTCGGCTGGGTGAACGACCGCTTCGGCGTCTCGTGGCAGCTGAACCTGCCGGCCTGACGGCGGGTGAGCCCGGGCAGAACCCCGCCCGGGCTTCGCCGTACCCCCTGCGGAACCCGGCCCGGGCCCGGCCGGGCCCCGCAGGGGTCACGGCAAGGGGTCACGCTCGGCCGGTGCGCTTCGCCGCGTAGTTGGCCCGTCCCTCGGCCGACTTCAGCCGCCAGTCACGGCGGATCTCCGAGCGGACGCGCGCGTCCGTCTTCGCGACGATGCGCTGGTTCTCCCGGAGCAGCTTGCGGTAGCTCTCCAGGCGGCGTTCCGCCAGCTCCCCCGAGTCCAGGGCGGCCAGCACCGCGCACCCCGGCTCCGCTTCGTGCGCGCAGTCGTGGAAGCGGCACCGGGTCGCGTACTCCTCGATCTCCGAGAAGACCTGGCCCACGCCGGTCTCCGCGTCCCACAGGCCCACGCCGCGCAGCCCGGGCGTGTCGATCAGTACGCCGCCGCCCGGCAGGGCGAGCAGGTTGCGCGTGGTCGTGGTGTGCCGGCCCTTGCCGTCGACCTCGCGGGCCTCCTGGACCTCCATGACCTCGGCACCCAGCAGCGCGTTGGCCAGCGTGGACTTGCCCGCGCCGGAGATGCCGAGCAGCACGCTGGTGCCGTCCCCGACGACGGCGGCGAGGACGTCCGTGCCCTCGCCGGTGAGGGAGGAGATGGTGAGTACCTGGACCCCCGGCGCGGTGGTCTCCACGTCCTGGACGAGATGGGCGAGGGTCGCCGGGTCCGGGACCAGGTCCGCCTTGGTGAGGACGACCAGCGGCTGCGCCCCCGACTCCCAGGAGTCCGCCGACGTACGCAGCAGCGCGTCACCACTCGAACTGGACATCGCAAGCGCGAGGAACCGCTCGATCCGCCCGAGGTCGAGTTCGACCGCGAGCGACACACAGATGATGATGTGATCGATGTTAGTGGCCAGCACCTGGCCTTCGGAACGCTTGGAGGACGTCGACCGCACGAAGGCCGTACGGCGAGGGAGGATCGTGCGCGCGTACCGCGGATCACCGCCCTCGGGATCGACGGCGACCCAGTCCCCCGTACACACGACCTTCATCGGGTCACGGGGAACGACGAACTCGGTGTCGGCCCGGATGACGCCAGCGAGGGTGGCGACGTCGCACTGACCGCGGTCGACCCGTACGACCCGGCCGTGGACCAGACCCTTCGCAGCGTACGGGGCGAACTCGGCCGCCCAGCCTTCGTCCCAGCCGTAGGCGGCGAGGACGTGCTGAGCATCAGAAGTGGAAGACGTGTTGAGCGAAGCGTTGAACAAGGGGAACCCTTCGAAGGGTGGCCCCGGCGGCGCGCTCTGCGCGCGTAAGTCGAGTGGGTGTCAGCCGGAGACCACAGGGGTGGAAACGATGAACTCCTGAATGCGGGCAGCGCCCGTCACCATGACAGTCATCAATGTCCTCACCTCCTGCTTCTTCTCAACGAACCAACACTGTGCCCTCGGCAACGACACACAGCCGCGCCTTGGAACGAGCAGAACCATAGCCCCACCCCAGGACACGGCACCACCGATTAAATTCGGGGCCTCACCTGCAC
Organism: Streptomyces sp. NBC_01408; assembly: GCF_026340255.1. GTDB lineage: Bacteria > Actinomycetota > Actinomycetes > Streptomycetales > Streptomycetaceae > Streptomyces. The sequence goes on from NZ_JAPEPJ010000003.1 coordinate 115,919, forward strand.
GCCCCCGACAGCCAGCGGACCAGCATCACGCCGCGAGTCGTACAGCATCCTGAGCGAGGACCTGCGGCCTGCCGACCTCAACGATCGGCCGCCTACAACTCACGGCGATCCCAGAGCGCGTGGGGAACTCCACCAGTTCGTATCGCAGCACACCCAAGGCCGGAACAGCCGCCGCGTCCAGGCCAACAGTCAACGCGGGCAGCTCGGCAGCGAGTTCCCACGATGTCGATACGAGGGAGACCACACCCAGCTCGGGAAGGTCCGCCAGTCGGAAGCCGATTCGGACTTCCGGCGTCGGCCCGCGACCTGCCTGGGCTGCCGCCTTGCGGTCAGCCAGGCTCGCCGGACAACCACACAGCGATCCACGTGCGCCCGCCCGCTCCAAGAAGCTGCGGCCCGACTCGGTCTGTCACCGCGGACGCTGCACCGGCGCCTGCGCCACTTCATGGACATGGCCGGAGTCCGAACCCTGATGCAGCTGGGCGGTCACGCCGTCCGACACGGCTGGGTGGAGCCGCACTGAGGGCGGTTCGTGCCGGCTCGCGGCCGCGAAGGCACTGCGGGGCCGGGTGCGGATGGCGGAGCTCGCCGCCCCGCTGACACCGAACCAGTGCATGGCAGCCCGTACGGATGCCGTCAGCGCTCAGCGGGGCCGGCCGGGCCGGGAGTGTCGGGATTTCCGAGGGAGAGGCACCAAGGGCATTCGTGGAGGTTGCTCGCGGCGGTCGTCGGATGAGGCGGGGGCAGGGAGAAGCCCGCCCTGTATTCGTCCTGGAGTACCCGTATCGAGCCAATTTCCGTCCGGGGCGGGGTGATTGCGCCGTCCCTGCCTGCTTCAGCGAGGCGGCATGTCACCTGTATCAGCACCGTCCTCACCGTCCTCGCCGCCCGTGCTGCTGCCAGGCGGACACGGCGCCGGGCGGCCGACCACGGGCCGCGATCGGACAGGTCATCGCAGGGGGCCATGTTCACGCAACCCTTCTCGTGGACTGTGTGCAGATGAGCCGGAAGACCCGGTCACCGTCGGCCATGTCACGAAGTGAGTTCCTCCTCGGTCGCGTGCAGTCCTGGAGGGACAGACCTTGCTGCCCCGGGGACACCCAGGGAAGGGTGGCGGTTCCTTGCGAATGTCGGCCGGGGACCCTCACAGAAACATAAGGATGATATTTCTTTTATTTTTGACACTTCTCACCATTTTCCCGGACGCATAGCACGGAGGTGCGCCGAACAGGAATTGGGTAGACCATCGCAGAATTAGCGCGGCTCAATATCGCGGCGAGAGTTCAGCAATGTACAGATTGCCGGGGTTTTTGTGTGACTGGCCATGTGCGGATTGCCGGGGTTTTTAAGGGATTCAGCGATATGGGTCACCGCGGCCGGGTACGCCCGCTCGGGAGTGCCGGCTCGACGAGCGGCCCGCCGCAGGGCGACGGCATCGGGGGCCGACACTTGACGCACCCGTCGGCTCCCGGGGGCACGGAAAGCTGGGCGAGGCGTCGGAGCGGCGGTCATTCGGCGAGTGGAGCCGGCCGGCGGCGTGAAGGGGCACTGCCGTAGAGGTCTCGCGCGAAGGGTGGCCGACACGGCTCGTGGACGACCCGGAACGGCTCCGTGCCGAGGTAGGGCGAGACGCCGACGGGCATCCCTCCTGGCTGTACTGGTGGCGCGGCTTCCTGGCGAGCCAGCCGGATGGCGTCCACATGGCAGGACAGGACGTGCCTGAAGCGTTGCTGACGCCTCAGTTCAAGGGCGTCCACGCGCCACAGACGGCCAGTCCCTGATGACGTCAACGCGGTGCAACCTGTGCCCAGCGTGGCGGAGATCAGCATGATCCACAGGAAGATGTCTCCCACAACCAGTCCTTTCGAAGGCTGACGCTCGAGGGGCGCACACGACCTGCGCCCCGGCGATCGTCCGACATAACGCAGAGGCATATGCAGAGTTGCGCTCGCCCTCCCGATTGCAGCCATGCGCAGCAATCCGCCGGCCTTGGCATCTCAGTCTTTTTGCTGATGATCAGCCGACGGCTCGGGGTGGCCGGACGAGGGGGCTGCGGCCGGCTCGGCGGGCCCCGGGCTGACGATCGGCGCGCTCATGCGGGGCCGCGTGGCCGTCCGACGCCAGGGAAGCGAAGCCGATCGAGACGGCGGCGAGGGCTCTGCAGTGAGGGATGAAGATATGCCGGATGGCGGCCCGTGGCGGGAGTCGGCGGCACGCGCAGACTCATCCCGCGATGCATGGGGGCGCCGCCCGACGGGCGCGGTGCACCGCGGGGCCGTCGCGTTGAAGGGCGCCGGGGGTGGTGAGGGCGCGTCGCTCGGGGCCCGCATCGGCCCGCCGCTCATCGTCCCCTTGAGCTGCGGCGTGGCGGAGCGGCAGGGCGTGGCTGCTGCACTCCTGCCGTGTTTGTAGAAACGATAAAAGGCAGGGAACACTTATTCATCTGCCACCATCACCCGGATGGCGCATACCCTGACCAACATCAACAGCGTTTATGGAATATGACAACAGCAAAGCTCCCCACCTTCTTCAGCAGGCCTGCAGAAGAAGGCGGACAGGGAGGTAACTTTCACACCGGGGCCACCCGGATCGGAAAGTGGACTTTCACTCCACGCTCAACCGGGTGCAGCGAGGCCAGGAACGCGACGCTGGAACACGAGAGCCTGGAAATCGATCTGAGTTACTCGTCCTCGGCCCTTGAGGACTTCCTCCACACGATGAGCATGATCCAGGTCGAGTTCGACCGGCGGTCGGGGAGCACCGCACGGTCCACGACACCGGTCGACGAGCGCTCGGGCGGCAGCTCCCGTGTTTGAGCCGTACGCATACCCGGACATCCACGGCCCCCACACCCAGCCGGACCCCACCGCGTTCTGGCGTCGGCCGGACCACGTACAGCACCACTCCCCCGAGCAGCCGCTCGGCGGGCCCGGTGAACCGCATCGGCCGTGGGATCCCGCGGAGGAACTCGCCATCCTCCTCCAGGAGAGTGCTGCACCCGGGCAGCCGGAGCCCCTCAGCCGCGTCGGCCTCGACGACACCGGTGACACGGTCAGCGCCATCGGCCTCGTCGCAGGACTGAAGCACGCCCCTGCCGAGCGGCCACCCAGACAGACCTCCAACGGGCACCGCCGGAACCCGTCGAAGTCGCCGGCAGCGACCCTGCTGCACACCGGCAGCCTGTTCACCGCCGTGCTGGTCGCCGTCATCGCCGCCGTGGTGAGCATCCTCAGTGGGCTGGCCATCTGCGACGCCCTGCGCCACAGCGCCGGACTTCACACGACCCACGAAGTGGTGAGCTGGTGGCCCCTGCTGATCTACGGCCCCTGGATGGTCGCCTCCCTGTCCATCCTCAGGTCCGCGCTGCACCAGCGCCGCGCGCTGCATTCCTGGTCCATCGTTCTGCTGTTCTCCACTCTGGCCACGCTTCTGTGCGTGGCCCAGGCGCCCAGAACGATCGCCGCCGGGACATCGTCTGCCCTTCCCGCCATCGCAGCGCTGGCCTGCTTCCAGCAGCTGGTCCGCCAGATCACGCTCACGCGGCCGCCCCGCCAGGCCGCTCCACGGCACCGGAACCCGCCCGCCTCCGCGCTGGGGCAGACGGCCGCGGCTCGGCGCAGCCAGGACGGTGTCGCTCCCGGCTACTCCGCGGCAGAGAAACGGGCTGTCCCCTCTCCGTCCCGCGGTCGCGGATTCGGGTACGGCGCATGACGGTCGTACGTGTGCGGAGGTGTCACGTGCGCAGGTCAGGGCTGCGGCTCTCGGCTTGGGCAGTGGGTTGCGGCTGCTGTGAGAGGCGAGGGGGCCCTGGGGCATTGGAACGAGGGCCGAGGTCGCGCCGGCGGCGCGGGTGCGACCCGGGGGTTCTTCAGCTGTCGGTTCGGCAGGAGCCGGTGAGTTCCTGCGGGAGGGCCGGGCGCTCAAGTCCGTACCGTCGATGAGGTCCGACCGGCCGACAGTCCTGGTGGCGATGAGATGGGGTGTTGATGCTGAATGCGGAGGGCCGGACGGGGCCGCCGCACCGCAGCGGCGTAGGCCGCCGGGGGCGGTCCGCCGCCCGGGCGAGGGGTTTTCTGCACCTGGTCGGCGGGCGCGTCATGCGGGCGATGCAGTGGGATTCCTGAGCAGGGGTCCCGGCGGGAACGGCGCCGGCCGCCCACGACACGAGGGGGCCGAGCGTCCCGTGGCCGGCGCCCGCGAAGAGCGAAGGCGGTGACGGCCGCTAACTTCCTGGACAACCTGGTCCTTCCCACGCGTCAAAGGGGTTCTCGCCTGCACCTTTGAAACGAAGATCGAAACCGATAGTCACGGGCGATGCGCAGACTCAGCCTGACGGTGTACGCCCTTGTCCCCTCGCGGCCCGGGCCTGAACCCGCTCACCGCTCCGCAGCTCAGACCGCACGGCGCACCCCGGCCGTCCGGTTGCTGCGGCACGTCCGAGCGACGCGCCGTTGGGCATGGTCATGCCCGGCAGCGGAGGCCGCTGCCGTCGGCATCCGCAGCGAATGCGCCGGGCAAAAATGCTCAGCGCCGCGGCGCCCCCGGAAGCCGTGTGCCCCGGGTGGCGCACCAGGCCGGGGTCACACCTCGATGAACCGAACCGAACCGAATCCACGGCGCGCTCCGGCGCCTCATCTCCCACGCCCATCACGAGAGGCCAGAAGCATGGTGTACGAATTCACCCACGCCGAACGAATCCAGTACAAGCGGCACCAGGACGCGGCCTACCAGGCCGGCGAAGACGCTGTCACCAACCTCCAGGCGGCGCTCGCGCTCGCAGACCTGGCCCTTCCCTCCCTGTGCAACGACGGGCCGGTGGCGGGCCACGGCTTCGTCCGGCTCGGAGGGTGCAACGCGGCCTTCGCCAACAGACTCGCCGAGGTCATCGCCGCAGGTGCCGACGCTCTGCAGTATCAACGGTGAACAGCCGGCCGGGAGTTGTCGTCAAGGTGTCACGCGCGCATCAGGAGCGGTGCGAGGGCTACGGCCGTTGGGCAGGGCGGGGCGGTCCTGTCGTACGGGGTGGCGATGCCCCGCTGTTGCTTCACGCGGTTGAAGCACCGTTCCGCGACGTTGCGGTGCCCGTGGAACCGGAACCTGCTTGTCGAAGGCCGGCGCACGGCCGCCCCGGCTGCCGTGCCGGGCCCGGTTGCGGACCTGGTCGGCCCGCTCGGGAATGGTGTGGGCGATGCCGCGGCGCCGCGGCCGGCTGCGTATCGCCTTCGAACTGCAGCCCTTGTCGCCGATGACGTGACCGGACCTCGTCCGGGGCCGGCCCGGCCGGGCCCGAGGCGAGGTACCCGTATCACCGCACAGCGGCGGGCCGCCGACGGTTGGGCGGCCGCCCCCGGCGAAGGGCCAGGAAGCGCTCGATGCGGCCCAGGTCCAGTTCGACGGCGAGCGAGACGGCGAGGATCGCGTGGTCGACGTTGGCGGCGAGGATCTGGCCCTCGGACCGCTGCGAGGAGGTGGACCGTACGAAGGCGGTCCGGCGCGGCAGGTACGCCTTGACGTACCGGGGGCTGCCGGTCGCTTCGACGGCGGCCCAGTCACCGGTGCAGATGACCCGGAGCGGGTCGTGCGGGGTGACGAAGGCGGTGTCGGCGCGGACGATGCCGTCCGCGGTCATGAGGTCGCACTGGCCGCGGTCGACGCGTACGACCCTGCCGGGCAGGAGGCCCTGCTCGGCGTACGGGGTGAACTCGGCCGCCCATGCGTCGTCCCAGCCGAAGGGGGCGAGGGCGTGGGAGGGGGAGGCCTGCGGGAAAGCGGAGAAAGACAAGGGGAACCCTTCGCATTTTCCGGGGCCGGCGCGACTGCGGCGCCGGCGGTGAACCGAGGGGCTGCCACCGGCGGTCCGGCGAGGTCATGGGCGGCGGCTCCCGCCGCGCCCGGACCTGGCGGACCGTCAACTCCGCGCACAGGGCGAGGCGGACGCCGACCGGACGCCGCCGCCGGCAGCCGTGCCTCGCCGATCACGCCGCCCCTACCCCTGTCGAAGATCGTTGGAATCCCTGCGGAACCGCCGGTAGGGTCGCCACGACCGTTTCTGTCAGGGGGAGTTGAGACGTGACCGGGAGTGTCGGGCAGTCCGATCCGGAGGGTGTGCCGCCCAGGCCCGCCGAGCCGCCGTACACCGCGCCCGGGACGGTGGCGGCCGGGGGCGGGGCCACGGCCGGGCACCCGCCGCGCTGGGCCTGGTGGGTGATCGGGATCGTCGTGCCGGTGCTGGGCACGGCGGCCACGGTGTTCGCGACTGCGGGGAAGAAGGAGCCGTCGCCGCCCGCCGCAGGTGCGCCGGCGCCCCCGTCGGCTTCGGCTTCGGCGGCGCCGTCGGCCGCCCCTGCGTCGGGGCCCTCGGGGTCCGCCACGCCGTCCGTCGCCCCGCTCATCCCCTCACCCGGCCCCTCCTCGGCGTCGGCGAGCCCGTCGGCGAGCCCGGACCTGTCGGCTCCGGCCGGCTACGGGGTGCGGCAGGGCCGGTGGGGCATCGCTCCTCCGATCTGCGGAGAGGCGCTGCTCGTCGACCTCGACGCCGGGGTGTCCACGACCGCCGTGCTGGAGTCGACCGGGGACAGCGTGCCCGCGGAGCAGACCGCCCGCACGGAGCTGGAGTACCGGCCCCACTCCCAGGGCTGCGGCATGTCCGGCATCTCTCCCTCGTCCACGGAACTCCGGTCGGCCACCGGCCGCCAGGTGGGCGTGCTGCGCGCGGGTCAGCCCCAGACCTTCGAGAACTGCCGGGCGGCCGCCGGGACGGGCTTCGGCGCCGTGCGGATGGGAGGCCGGACGGCGCAGGAGCGGGGCCTGGTACGCGGCGCGGCCCTGTGCTCCGTCACCGATCAGGGCTCCGTGGCCATGGCCCTCGTCGAGGAGCTCGGCAGCGATGCCGCCCCGGCCGTGGGCGGAGGGCTCGTCGTCTGGTCCAAGGGCTGATCCGCGCCGTCGGCACCGGCCCGGTGGTGAGGTTCAGTGCTTGTTGCGCAGCCGCGACGAGTAGTCCTCCGGCGGCAGGAATTTGGACCAGCGCTCCGGGAACTCCGACGGCATGCCCTCGTCCTCGTCGTCCTCCGACTCGCCCTCCGCCATCGCCCGCCAGGCGGCGGCCCGCGCGATCAGCTGGGCGGCCTCCGCCTCGCGGGCCCGTTCGTTGGCCTCGCGCGCCGCGGCCGTGGCCACGGACGGCCAGACCCGGTCGATGGCGGCGTTGACGGCCGCGCCGACGAGGACCGCGAAGGCCGAGATGCCGATCCACAGCAGGACCGCCACCGGGGCGGCGAGGGATCCGTAGATCGTCGGCCCTTCCACGGTGTTGGTCAGGTAGATCCGCAGCAGGAACGAGCCGAACACCCACATCGCGAGGGCCACCAGCGCGCCCGGCACGTCCTCGATCCACGGTGAGCGCACGGGCACGGACACGTGGTACAGCGTCGTGAGGAAGGCGATGGACAGCAGGGTCACGGTCGGCCAGTACAGCACCGCGATGACTTCCGTGCCCCAGGGCACGAGCCGTACCACCGCGTCCGGTCCCACCACCATCAGCGGCAGTACGATCGCGCCGATCAGCAGGGCGATCACGTACAGCAGGAAGGCCAGCAGCCGGGTCTTGACGATTCCGCGGTGCCCGTCGAGCCCGTACATGACGGTGATGGTGTCGATGAAGACGTTCACCGCCCTGGACCCCGACCACAGGGCGAAGGCGAAGCCGAGGGAGATCAGGTCCGGGCGGCCGCGGCCCGTCACGTCGTCCAGCAGGGGGCGGGCGATGTCGTTGACGCCGCGGTCGGAGAGGACCGTGCCGACCGCGCCGAGGATGTTCTCCTCGATGCTGGCGACGGTGGTGGTGTCGGTCCAGTTGTCCACGTAGCCCAGCAGTCCGAGCAGGCCGAGGAAGAGCGGGGGCAGCGAGAGCAGCGTGAAGAAGGCGGCCTCGGCGGCGAGCCCGAGGATGCGGTACTCGATGCACGAGTTGACGGTGTCTTTCAGCAGCAGCCAGGCCATCTTGCGCTTCGATACGTTGCGGTAGAGGGCGCGGGCCCGATGGAGCCGCCCTGGGATCCACTCGGGTGTTTCTTTTGCTGGCTGCACGTCCTTACGGTATCCGCATGGCAGCCACCACCCACACAGTCACCAATCAGCCCCCGCCGCTCGTGGGCCACGACGTCTACGGCGCGGACCGGGCCCTCAGCGAGGGCGTGGAGCGGCATCTCGCCCAGGCGGAGCCCGAACTCCTCGCCCAGGTAAGGGAGGAACTGACCGGCCTCGGGCTCGCCGCGGGCTCCGCGCAGGCCCAGGAATGGGGTACTCAGGCGAACGAGTGTCCGCCCAAGTTGCGGACGCACGACCGGTACGGCAACCGGATCGACGAGGTGGAGTTCCACCCGGCCTGGCACCGACTGCTCGGGCACGCCGTGACGAACGGGCTGACCGACGCCTGGGGCCGTCCGGCCGGGCATCTGCGCCGGGCCGCGGGGTTCTTCGTGTGGTCGCAGGCCGAGGCGGGGCACGGCTGCCCCGTCTCGATGACGCACGCCGCCGTACCGGCGCTGCGGACCGATCCGGAGCTTGCCGCCGAGTGGGAGCCGCGGCTGACCTCGCACGTGTACGAGGAGGGGCTGCGGCCGGCCGGGCAGAAGGCCGGTGTGCTCTTCGGCATGGGGATGACGGAGAAGCAGGGCGGCAGCGACGTACGGGCGAACACGACGGCCGCGGTGCCGCTGGACGCGTCCGGCGAGTACCTGCTGACCGGGCACAAGTGGTTCTGCTCGGCGCCGATGTCCGACGGGTTCCTGGTGCTGGCGCAGGCCCCGGGAGGGCTGACCTGCTTCCTGGTGCCGCGGGTGCTGCCGGACGGTACGCGCAACGTCTTCGCGATCCAGCGGCTGAAGGACAAGCTGGGCAACCGGTCCAACGCGTCGAGCGAGGTGGAGTTCGACGGGACCTGGGCGCGGCGGGTGGGCGAGGAGGGCCGCGGGGTGCGGACCATCATCGAGATGGTCGCCGCGACCCGGGTGGACTGCGTCATCGGATCGGCCGCGCTGATGCGGCAGGCGCTGACGCAGGCCGTCCACCACGCGGATCACCGCTCTGCTTTCGGAGCGGTGCTCATAGACCAGCCGCTGATGCGCAACGTGCTCGCCGACCTGGCCCTGGAGTCGGAGGCGGCCACCACCCTGGCCCTGCGGCTGGCGGCGGCCCAGGACGCGGGCACCGAGCAGGAGAAGGCCTTCCTGCGCCTCGCCGTGCCCGCCGCCAAGTACTGGGTGACCAAGCGCTGTACGCCGATGGTCGCCGAGGCCCTGGAATGTCTGGGCGGCAACGGCTACGTAGAGGAGTCGGGGATGCCGAGACTGCTGCGCGAATCCCCGCTGAACTCGATCTGGGAGGGCTCGGGCAATGTGCAGGCGCTGGACGTACTGCGCGCCCTGCAGCGCGAGCCGCAGGCGCTGGGCGCCTTCCTGGAGGAGGTCGGGCAGGCCCGGGGCGCCGACCACCGGCTGGATTCGGCCATCAAGCACCTGCTGACGGAGCTCGCCGACCTGGAGGGCATCGAGGCCCGGGCCCGCCGTGTGGTGGAGCGCATGACGCTGGTGCTCCAGGGGTCGCTGCTGGTGCGGTGGGCCCCGTCCGAGGTGGCGGACGCCTTCTGCGCCTCGCGGCTGGGGGGTGACTGGGGCTCGGCCTTCGGCACGCTGCCGCACAGTCTGGGCCTGCGCGCGATCGTGGAACGGGCGCGGGTCGCGGGCCCGGACGCCGCCCCCTAGGCACTGTCCGGGTGTTCCCTGAGCGGTCCCCAAACCGCTCCGGGCCTGGATCCGGGCCCGTTGACCTGGATCAGGGGTGGCGCCGCGCCGACTCGGCACCACCCCTGATCCGAGAAGCCCCGAGGAGGAGCTGTCACGCCGCTGGGCGGCGTCCGGACAGTTTCGGTCGGGTGACCGGGACTTGGCGAGAGTTGCATACCGTTGCAACCTTTGAGTCGGCGGCTGCCCGCCGGGGGCGCTGGGGAAGCGGCGCCCCGGGACCCTGCGGGCGGCCGCGGTCGTACGTCCTGTTCCGCACGGGGAGGTTCCAGTGGCCGACACCGCAGGCAGCATGGTCGATGTGGCGCGCATCTCGGCCATGGACGCGCGGGATGCCGCACGTCTGCTGAAGGGGGTACGGGCGGCCGCGCTGGCCGGGGACCGGCCGCCGGCCGCGCCGCGTCCGGAGATCGCCGAGTCCTGGCGCCGGATGCTGGCCGGCGGGGTGGACCCGGACCGGGACGCCCGCTCGCGCATGCTGTCGGCGGCGGAGACCGAGGAGCGGCGGCACGTGTCACCGCTGCGGGAGCTCCTGCCGGTGCTGCGGGAGGGGCTGCTGCCGGCCCTGGACGAGGCCCTGCACATCATGGTCGTCGCCGACGCGGAGGGCCGGCTGCTGTGGCGGGAGGGCCACCGTTCCATCCTGCGCAAGGCGGACCGGCTCGGCTTCTCGGTGGGCGCCGACTGGGACGAGGCCGTGGTCGGCACGAACGGGGTGGGCACGGCGCTGGTGACCCGGCGGCCGGTGCAGGTGTTCTCGGCGGAGCACTTCGTCTCCAGCCACCACGACTGGACCTGCGCGGGGGCGCCCGTACGGGACCCCCGGGACGGGCGGCTGCTGGGCGTGGTCGACGTCAGCGGGCCGCTGGCCACCATGCATCCGGCGACGCTGGCCTGGGTGAGCTCGGTGGCCCGGCTCGCGGAGCGGGAGCTGCGGGTCCGGCACCTGGAGTCGCTGGAGCGGCTGCGTGCGGTGGCCTCCCCGCTGCTGGCCCGGCTGCCGGGCCGGGCCCTGGCGGTGGACCCCCACGGCTGGACGGCGGCGGTGACGGGGCTGGCCCCGACGGACCGCGTGCCGCTGCCGAAGGCGTTCGGGCCGGGCCGGGTGTGGGTGCCGCAGCTCGGGGACTGCGCGGTGGAGCCGCTGCCCGGCGGCTGGCTGCTGCGGATCGCGGAGGACCGCACGGACGCCTCGGTGACCCGGGTCGTCCTGGACCTCAGCCGGGCGGGCTCCTGGTCGGCGACGGTGTACGGGGCCGCCGGGAGCTGGTCGCAGGAGCTGAGCCCGCGCCACGCGGAGCTGTTGTTCCTGCTCGCGGAGAGCCCGCGGGGGCGCTCGGCGGCGGAGCTCTCGGCGGAGCTGTTCGGCGACCCGACCCGCACGGTGACGGTCCGCGCGGAGATGTCCCGCGTACGGCGCCACCTGGCGGGCGTCCTGACCCACCGGCCGTACCGCTTCGCGGCGGAGGTCGAGGTGGAGCTGATCCGCCCGCAGGATCCCGCCGCGCTGCTCCCGCACTCCACGGCTCCGGCGGTGATCAGGGCCCGCCTGGGCCACCGGGGGTCCGGCATGGTTCCCTGACGTGCATGAGCACCATCACCCTCACCACCTGGTCCCTGGAAATGACCTCCGCGTCGGACCTCGTCCCGGCGGCCGTCCCGGGCCCGGAGATCACGATCGCCCGCGCCGAGGTCCCGTCCCCGGAGTTCAGCCGCTTCCTCTATGCCTCGGTGGGCGGGGACATCCACTGGACGGACCGGCTGTCGCTGACCCGCGCGCAGTGGGTGGAGCAGCTGGACCGGCCGGGCGTGGAGACCTGGGTCGCCTACGACCGCGGCACCCCGGCGGGGTACGTGGAGTTCGACCCGCAGGACGACGGCGTGGTGGAGATCGTCTACTTCGGCCTCCTCCCGGACTTCCGGGGCCGCCGCATCGGCGGGCACCTGCTGTCGGTGGGCATCGCCCGGGCGTGGGACCTCGCGTCGCGCTGGCCGGACCGGGAGCCGACGCGCCGCGTCTGGCTCCACACGTGCAGCCTGGACGGCCCGACGGCGATGGACAACTACCAGCGCCGCGGCTTCAAGCTCTTCAAGACGGAGACGGAATCCAAGGTGGAGTCCCCGACCCCCGGCCCCTGGCCCGGCGCGTAGCCCCGGGGTACAGCCCCGCCGGCGTTTGAGGCGCGGGGGTCCGGGGGCCGGCCCCCGGCAACGGCGCCGCACCCTGCCGCGGAGTGGCCGGAAACCGGTCCGAGGGGTGACTCCGATCACGCCATCCCACGATCCGGGACGAGTTCGTCCGCATTATGGACAGTAGTGGACTCCTCCAATCGGCACATGACACGCTTCCGCCATGAATGGAGCTGGAATTGCCTTGGTGAGTCGGCGGCACGTCGACCTCGGCCGCATGTCCAGCGCCATGTGTCCGGCCTGCTGACGGAACCAGCCACAGCCGTAGACACCCTCCGAGCCCCCTGAGGCCAGTACCGCCACGCCCACCGGCACGACGGCGGTACTCAGCCGCACCCGCCTGCAGCGTCGCAGGTCACCGCAGTACCAGGGGTCACGCCGCCGCTCCCCCTGCCCTGCCTAGAGCCGTTGAAGAAGGACGTACCGTCATGGCCGCCACCCCCGAAACGCCCGCTGCCGCCCCCGCAGCCGCCGCGCGCCGCAAGAGCGGCCGTCACCGCGGTGAGGGCCAGTGGGCCGTCGGACACCACACGCCCCTCAACGGCAACGAGCAGTTCAAGAAGGACGACGACGGTCTCAACGTGCGGACACGCATTGAGACGATCTACTCCAAGACGGGTTTCGACTCGATCGACCCCAACGACCTGCGCGGCCGTATGCGCTGGTGGGGCCTCTACACCCAGCGCAAGCCCGGGATCGACGGCGGCAAGACCGCGATCCTGGAGCCGGAGGAGCTGGACGACAAGTACTTCATGCTGCGCGTGCGCATCGACGGCGGCCGGCTGACCACCGAGCAGCTGCGCGTCATAGGCGAGATCTCCCAGGAGTTCGCGCGCGGTACCGCCGACCTCACCGACCGCCAGAACGTGCAGTACCACTGGATCCGGATCGAGGACGTCCCGGAGATCTGGCGCCGCCTGGAGGCCGTCGGCCTGTCCACCACCGAGGCCTGCGGTGACACGCCCCGCGTCATCCTCGGCTCGCCGGTCGCCGGCATCGCCCAGGACGAGATCATCGACGGCACGCCCGCCATCGACGAGATCTACCGCCGCATCGTGGGCAACCCGGACTTCTCCAACCTGCCGCGCAAGTTCAAGTCCGCGGTCTCCGGCTCGCCGCTGCTCGACGTGGCGCACGAGATCAACGACATCGCCTTCGTCGGCGTGACCCACCCCGAGCACGGCCCCGGCTTCGACGTCTGGGTCGGCGGCGGCCTCTCCACCAACCCCAAGCTGGGTGTGCGCCTGGGCACCTGGGTCTCGCTGGACGAGGTCCCGGACGTCTACGAGGGCGTCATCTCGATCTTCCGCGACTACGGCTACCGCCGCCTGCGCACCCGCGCCCGGCTGAAGTTCCTCGTCGCCGACTGGGGCCCGGCCAAGTTCCGCCAGGTCCTCGAGGACGAGTACCTGAAGCGCAAGCTCACCGACGGCCCCGCGCCCGAGCAGCCCTCCGGCCAGTGGCGCGACCACGTGGGCGTCCACCAGCAGCAGGACGGCCGCTTCTACGTCGGCTTCGCGCCGCGCGTCGGCCGCGTCGACGGCGCCACCCTGACCAAGATCGCGGATGTGGCCGAGCAGCACGGCTCCGGCCGGCTGCGCACCACCGCCGAGCAGAAGATGATCGTGCTCGACATCGAGGCCGACCAGGTCGACTCGGTCGTCGCGGCCCTGGAGGCGCTGGACCTGCGGGTCAAGCCGTCCCCGTTCCGCCGCGGCACGATGGCCTGCACCGGCATCGAGTTCTGCAAGCTGGCCATCGTCGAGACCAAGGCGCGCGGCGCCTCGCTGATCGACGAGCTGGAGCGCCGCCTGCCGGACTTCGCCGAGCCGCTGACCATCAACATCAACGGCTGCCCGAACGCCTGCGCCCGCATCCAGGTGGCGGACATCGGTCTCAAGGGCCAGCTGGTCCTGGACGACGACGGCAACCAGGTGGAGGGCTACCAGGTCCACCTGGGCGGCGCCCTCGGCCTGGAGGCCGGCTTCGGCCGCAAGGTCCGCGGCCTCAAGGTCACCTCGGATGGTCTGCCCGACTACGTCGAGCGGGTCGTCAAGCAGTACGAGGAGCAGCGCGAGGACGGCGAGCGGTTCGCGGCGTGGGTCGCCCGCGCGGACGAGAAGAGCCTCTCGTGAGCGAGCGCGCCGCACCGTTCTACTGCCCGTACTGCGGCGACGAGGACCTGTTTCCGAACGAGACCGGTCACGGCGCCTGGGAATGCCGGGCGTGCAACCGGGCCTTCCAGCTGAAGTACCTCGGGCTGCTGTCCCGGGGTGTTCAGTCCGACGCAGCTGGAGGGGACGAGATATGACGACGGTTCAGGAAACCGGGACGAGGAACCTGAAGGAACTGGCCGAGCAGGCGGGCCGGGACCTGGAGGACGCCTCCCCGCTGGACATCCTTCGCTGGGCGGCCGACACCTTCGGCGGGAAGTTCGCCGTGACCTCCTCCATGGAGGACGCGGTCGTCGCCCACCTGGCCTCCCGGGTCCGCCCCGGCGTGGACGTGGTCTTCCTCGACACGGGCTACCACTTCGAGGAGACCATCGGCACCCGTGACGCGGTCGAGGCCGTGATGGACGTCAACGTCATCACGCTCACCCCGCGCCAGAGCGTCGCCGAGCAGGACGCCGAGTACGGGCCGAAGCTGCACGACCGGGACCCCGACCTGTGCTGCGCGCTGCGCAAGGTCAAGCCGCTGGAAGAGGGCCTGACCGCGTACGAGGCGTGGGCGACGGGCCTGCGCCGCGACGAGTCCCCGACCCGGGCGAACACCCCGGTCGTCGGCTGGGACGAGAAGCGGCAGAAGGTCAAGGTCTCGCCGATCGCCCGCTGGACCCAGGACGACGTGGACGCCTACGTCGCCGAGCACGGCGTACTCACCAACCCCCTGCTGATGGACGGTTACGCCTCCGTCGGCTGCGCCCCCTGCACCCGCCGGGTCGCGGAGGGCGAGGACGCCCGGGCCGGCCGCTGGGCCGGACGGGGCAAGACCGAGTGCGGACTGCACGGCTGATGACGGACACCACGAACACCACGGCACCGACGGAACCGACGGAGAAGAAGCAGATGAGCGTGAGCGACCAGGGCGCCACCGTGTGGCTGACCGGGCTGCCGAGCGCGGGCAAGACCACCATCGCCTACGCGCTGGCCGAGCGGCTGCGCACCGAGGGCCACCGGGTGGAGGTCCTCGACGGCGACGAGATCCGCGAGTTCCTCTCCGCGGGCCTGGGCTTCTCCCGCGAGGACCGGCACACCAACGTCCAGCGGATCGGCTTCGTCGCCGAGCTCCTCGCGAGCAACGGCGTCAAGGCACTGGTACCGGTGATCGCGCCGTTCGCGGACAGCCGTGAGGCCGTCCGCAAGCGGCACGCCGCCGAGGACACCTCGTACCTGGAGGTCCACGTGGCCACCCCGGTGGAGGTCTGCTCGGAGCGTGACGTGAAGGGCCTGTACGCCAAGCAGGCGGCGGGCGAGATCTCCGGTCTGACCGGGGTCGACGACCCGTACGAGGCGCCGGAGTCCCCGGACCTCCGTATCGAGTCGCACACGCAGTCCGTGCAGGAGTCGGCTTCGGCCCTGCACGCGCTGCTCACCGAGAGGGGTCTGGCATGACGGCCACCGTCGCACACGTCCACGACGAGACCGACGCACCTTACGCGCTGTCGCACCTCGACGCCCTCGAGTCGGAGGCCGTGCACATCTTCCGCGAGGTGGCGGGCGAGTTCGAGAAGCCGGTGATCCTGTTCTCCGGCGGCAAGGACTCCATCGTCATGCTGCACCTGGCGCTGAAGGCGTTCGCGCCGGCGCCGGTGCCCTTCACGCTGCTGCACGTCGACACGGGTCACAACTTCCCCGAGGTGCTGGAGTACCGCGACCGCACGGTCGAGAAGCACGGTCTGCGCCTGCACGTGGCGTCCGTCCAGGAGTACATCGACGCGGGCAAGCTGCGCGAGCGTCCGGACGGCACCCGCAACCCGCTGCAGACCGTCCCGCTGACCGAGGCGATCCAGAGCCTCAAGTTCGACGCCGTCTTCGGCGGCGGCCGCCGCGACGAGGAGAAGGCCCGCGCCAAGGAGCGCGTCTTCAGCCTCCGCGACGAGTTCTCCCAGTGGGACCCGCGCCGTCAGCGCCCCGAGCTGTGGCAGCTCTACAACGGCCGCCACGCGCCCGGCGAGCACGTGCGCGTCTTCCCGCTCTCCAACTGGACCGAGCTGGACGTGTGGCAGTACATCGCCCGCGAGGGCATCGAGCTGCCGGAGATCTACTTCGCCCACGAGCGCGAGGTCTTCCAGCGCAACGGCATGTGGCTGACGGCCGGCGAGTGGGGCGGCGCGAAGGAGGGCGAGACGCCCGAGACGCGTCTCATCCGCTACCGCACCGTCGGTGACATGTCCTGCACCGGCGCCGTCGACTCCGACGCCGCCACGCTGGACGCCGTGATCGCCGAGATCGCCGTCTCCCGGCTCACCGAGCGGGGCGCGACCCGCGCCGACGACAAGATGTCCGAGGCCGCGATGGAAGACCGCAAGCGCGAAGGGTACTTCTAAGATGACCAGCACCACCGAGCAGTTCGCCGATCTGTCGGCGACCACGCTGCTGCGCTTCGCGACCGCCGGTTCCGTCGACGACGGCAAGTCCACCCTGGTGGGCCGGCTGCTGCACGACTCGAAGTCGGTCCTGACCGACCAGATGGAGGCCGTCGAGGCCGTCTCCGCCCAGCGCGGCCAGGACGCCCCCGACCTCGCGCTGCTCACCGACGGCCTGCGGGCCGAGCGCGAGCAGGGCATCACCATCGACGTCGCGTACCGCTACTTCGCCACCGCGCGCCGCCGGTTCATCCTCGCGGACACCCCCGGGCACGTGCAGTACACCCGGAACATGGTCACCGGCGCCTCCACCGCCGACCTGGCCGTGGTCCTGGTCGACGCCCGCAACGGCGTCATCGAGCAGACCCGCCGGCACGCGGCCGTCGCGGCCCTGCTGCGCGTCCCGCACGTGGTCCTGGCCGTCAACAAGATGGACCTGGTGGGCTACCAGGAGTCCGTCTTCGCGGCGATCGCCGAGGAGTTCACCGCGTACGCCTCGGACCTGGGCGTCCCGGAGATCACCGCCATCCCGATCTCGGCCCTGGCCGGGGACAACGTGGTCGAGCCGTCCGCGAACATGGACTGGTACGGCGGCCCGACGGTCCTGGAGCACCTGGAGACCGTCCCGGTCAGCCACGACCTCACCGCCTGCCCGGCGCGCTTCCCCGTGCAGTACGTGATCCGCCCGCAGTCCGCGGAGCACCCCGACTACCGCGGCTACGCGGGCCAGATCGCCTCCGGCGTGCTGCGCGTCGGCGAGGCCGTGACGGTGCTGCCCTCGGGCCGTACCAGCACGGTCGTGGGCATCGACGCGCTCGGCGAGAGCGTCGACATCGCCTGGGCCCCCCAGTCGGTGACGCTGCGGCTCGCGGACGACATCGACATCTCGCGCGGCGACCTGATCGCGCCGTCCGCGAGCGCCCCGGCCACCACGCAGGACGTCGAGGCGACGGTCTGCCACGTGGCGGACCAGCCGCTGGCCGTCGGCGCCCGGGTGCTGATCAAGCACACGACGCGCACGGTCAAGGCGATCGTCAAGGAGATCCCCTCGCGGCTGACGCTGGACGACCTGTCCCAGCACCCGAACCCCGGTCAGCTCGTGGCCAACGACATCGGCCGCGTGGTCGTCCGTACTGCCGAGCCGCTCGCGCTCGACGCGTACGCCGACTCGCGCCGCACCGGATCGTTCCTGCTGATCGACCCGGCTGACGGAACCACCCTGGCGGCGGGCATGGCGGGCGAGTCCTTCGCCTCCAAGGCCGAGACCACCGTTCAGGCGGATGAAGAAGGGTGGGACTTCTAACCCATGCTTTCCGACATCTACTCCACCTTCGCCAAGGAGGGCGGCCGCGTAGGCAGCGGTCGCCTCGGCAGCGGCCAGGGAGGGGTGGCGCGATGTGCGCGATGACGTACGCGCACCGCATGCGCGCCCTCACCCCCCACGAGCTGTACCTGCCCCTGCTCCACAGACGAAGACGTGCGTCATGAGATGACCACGTCACGAGAGGAAGTCCTCCCGTGCCTGCCACCGCCACCACCCGTAGTACACGTACCACGCGCAACACCCTGCGCCGCGGCGTTGTCGCCGCCGCCGCGCTGCCGCTCCTGATCGGCGCACTCGCCTCCTGCGGCTACGGCTCCCAGGCCGAGAAGGACGAGCCCCAGGACAAGGCCGCCAACGTGGCCGGCGCCGGAGAGAAGCTCTCCGCCTCCGAGGTCCGCATCGGGTACTTCCCGAACCTGACCCACGCCACCGCGCTCGTCGGCCTCCAGGAAGGCCTGATCGAGAAGGAACTGAACGGCACCAAGATCAAGCCGCAGGCCTTCAACGCGGGCCCGTCCGAGATCGAGGCGCTCAACGGCGGCTCTCTCGACATCGGCTTCATCGGGCCCTCGCCCGCGATCAACGGCTTCGTGAAGTCCAAGGGTTCCAACCTGCGGATCATCTCCGGTTCCGCCTCGGGCGGCGTGAAGCTCGTCGTGAACCCGGAGAAGATCAAGACCCTGGACGACCTCAAGGGCAAGAGGATCGCCACCCCGCAGAAGGGGAACACGCAGGACGTCGCGTTCCTCAACTGGATCTCCGAGAAGGGCTGGAAGGTCGACCCGGAGTCCGGCAAGGGTGACGTCTCCGTCGTCCGCACGGACAACAAGGTCACCCCGGACGCCTTCAAGCAGGGCTCGATCGACGGCGCCTGGGTGCCGGAGCCGACGGCCTCCAAGCTCGTCTCCGAAGGCGGCGCGGTCCTCCTCGACGAGACCGCCCTGTGGCCCGACAAGAAGTTCGTGATCACGAACATCATCGTGTCGCAGAAGTTCCTCAAGGAGCACCCGGACGTGGTCGAGGCCGTGCTCAAGGGCACGGTGAAGACCAACGAGTGGATCAACGCCAACCCGGACAAGGCGAAGGCCTCGGCCAACGCCAAGCTGGAGGCGGAGAGCGGCAAGCCGCTCGACGCCAAGATCATCGACCCGGCGTGGCCGAGCATCGCGCTCACCGACGACCCGCTGGCGTCGACGCTGAAGACGCAGGCCGACTGGGCGGTCAAGGCCAAGCTCATCGAACAGCCCGAGCTGACCGGCATCTACGACCTGACGCTCCTGAACAAGGTCCTGAAGGCCGCGGGCAAGCCCGAGGTATCCGACGCCGGTCTCGGCGCGAAGTAACCCCGTAACCAGCAACCCCAGGAGGTGACGACCATGGCCACCACGCTTGCCAAGGCTGCCGAGGGCACCGTAGCGGAGCAGCACGCGCACGCCGCGCGCATCGAGCACGTCTCGAAGTCCTTCTCCGGCCCGGCCGGATCGCAGCTCGTCCTGGACGACATCAGCCTCGATGTCGCTCCCGGAGAGTTCGTCACCATCCTGGGGGCCTCGGGGTGTGGCAAGTCCACGCTGCTGAACCTGGTCGCGGGGCTGGACAAGCCGTCCGTGGGATCCATCGAGACCCCCGGCGGCCGTCCGGCGCTGATGTTCCAGGAGCACGCCCTCTTCCCGTGGCTGACCGCGGGCAAGAACATCGAACTCGCCCTGCGGCTGCGCGGGGTGGCCAAGGCCGACCGCAGGCCGGAGGCCGAGCGGCTGCTGGACCTGGTCCGGCTCGGCGGCGCGTACGGCAAGCGCGTCCACGAACTGTCGGGCGGCATGCGCCAGCGCGTGGCGCTGGCCCGGGCCCTCGCCCAGGACAGCCGGCTGCTGCTGATGGACGAGCCGTTCGCCGCGCTCGACGCCATCACCCGCGACGTGCTGCACGGCGAGCTCACCCGCATCTGGGCGGAGACCGGCCTGTCGGTCCTCTTCGTCACCCACAACGTGCGCGAGGCCGTGCGCCTCGCCCAGCGCGTGGTCCTGCTCTCCTCCCGGCCCGGCCGGATCGCGAAGGAATGGACCGTGGACATCCCGCAGCCGCGCCGCATCGAGGACGCGGACGTCGCGGAACTGTCCCTTGAGATCACTGAACACCTGCGTGGGGAGATCCGCCGCCATGGCCAGCACTGACATCGACCCCCAGTACAAGAAGGTGGCCAAGGCCGGCGGCACGGACGACCTCGCCGGTCTGGAAGCCGGTCTGGACGCCCTCGACGCGGTCGAGACCCACCGCACCCCGGTCCGCGAGGTCCTCCTCAAGAAGGTCCTGCCCCCGCTCCTGGCCGTCGGCCTGGTGCTGCTGGTCTGGCAGCTCCTCGTCATGGCGAAGGTCGCCGACGAGACCAAGCTGCCCGCCCTGTCCGCCGTGTGGGACAGCCTGTCCGACATGTGGCTCAAGGGCACCCTGCTGGAGGTCATCTGGACCAGCGTCTCCCGCGGCATGCTCGGCTTCCTGCTGGCCCTGGCCATCGGCACCCCGCTCGGCCTGCTGGTCGCCCGGGTGAAGTTCGTCCGCGCCGCGATCGGCCCGATCCTCCAGGGGCTGCAGTCCCTGCCCTCGGTCGCCTGGGTGCCTCCGGCCGTGCTCTGGTTCGGCCTCAACGACGCCATGATGTACACCGTCATCCTGCTCGGCGCGGTCCCGTCCATCGCCAACGGCCTCGTCTCCGGCATCGACCAGATCCCGCCGCTGTTCCTGCGGGCCGGCCGCACCCTGGGCGCCACCGGCCTGCGCGGCGCCCGGCACATCGTGATGCCGGCCGCACTGCCCGGCTACCTGGCCGGCCTGAAGCAGGGCTGGGCCTTCTCCTGGCGCTCCCTGATGGCCGCCGAGATCATCGCCAGCTCCCCCGACCTCGGTCTGGGCCTGGGCCAGCTGCTGGAGAACGGCCGCAACAACATCGACCTGCCGGGCGTGTTCCTCGCGATCATCCTGATCCTGGTCGTCGGCATCGCCATCGACCTGCTGATCTTCAGTCCCGTCGAGCGGTGGGTGCTGCGCAGCCGCGGCCTGCTGGCCAAGAGCTGAGTCCCGTGTACAGCGCACCTGCCCTGCTGGTCATCGCCCACGGCAGCCGCGACCCGCGGCACGCGGCGACCGTGCACGCCCTCACCCGGCGGGCACGGGCGCTGCGGCCCGGGCTGCGGGTGGAGACGGCCTTCCTGGACTTCAACACCCCGTCGGTGGGACAGGCCCTGTCCGCCCTCTACCTGTCGGGCGTACGGGAGGTCGTGGCGCTGCCGCTGCTGCTGACCCGCGCCTTCCACGCGAAGTCCGATATCCCGGCCGCGCTGGCCGAGTCGAGCTCGCGCCTGCCGGGGCTGTCGGTGCGGGTGACGGACGTGCTCGGGCCGTCCCCGCTCCTGCTCGGCGCCCTCGAACGCCGGCTCGCCGAAGCCGGCCTCACCCCGGCGGACCGCTCCACCACCGCGGTGGTGCTCGCGTCCGCCGGATCCACAGACCCGGAGGCGATCGCAGTGATCGCTGAAACCGCGCGGGAGTGGCGGCGCACCGGTTGGTGCGCCGTGCGGCCTGCGTTCGCCTCCGCTGCCCTGCCCCGTACCGAGGACGCCGTACGGGCCCTGCGCGCCGAGGGCTTCGAACGGGTGGCGGTGGCCCCGTACGTCATCGCCCCCGGCCGCCTCCCGGACCGCATCGCGGCCGGCGCCGAGGCCGCGGGCGCGGACGTCCTCGCGGACGTGCTGGGCGCGGCCCCGGAACTGGCCACGCTGCTGCTGCGCCGCTACGACGCGGCCGCCGCCGCGCCCGCGAGGCTCCCGGCGCTGACCGCGTAGACCGTCCGTGGGCATGAGCCCCCGCGGGTCGCCAACTGGGCGGCCCCCGGGGGCTCTTCGCCGTCCTGACCTATCATCTGTTCGATTCCCGCCTCCCCGGACGTGGTCCGGGGGCCGGGGAGTCGATCCATGATGAAAGGGCAACAGGCACTTGGGATTCACAGGCAAGCGTCGGATATCCGTCGTCGCGGCGACGGCCGTGGCGGCGATCGTGGGAGGTCTCCAGCTCTCCTCCAGCGCCTTCGGCACCGAGGGCACCGGGCCGCAGGCCGTGAGCGAGCAGGAGGTGTCGGCGCCGCTTCCCGCGGAGGCGCCCGACGCCCACCACGAGGACTCCGCCGTCTACAGCAGCGACCACACCGGCTTCGAGAACGGGGTCATGTCGCTCGGCCCCACCACGGCCGCTCCCGCGGCGAGGGCGGCCGCGGCCGCCGCCCAGGCGCCGCCGCAGGGCGAGGGGTGGAAGCTGAGCGGTGCGACCAAATGGCTGGCGACCGGCTACACGATCAAGTTCTTCGACCAGAAGTCCGTGGACTGGCTGGGCCCTTATGTGAAGGCCTCGGCCGCGGACCTGCAGCGCATCACGAACCTGCCGGTCACCGTCGACACCAAGCCGGTCGGCTGGGAGTACGAGCGGCCCAAGGGCGAGGTGCTCATCGGCGTCCTGCACCGGCCGTGCCTGCCGCCCGCCGGTGAGGGCAGCATGGGCAACTCGGGCTGGAAGGTGGTGCACGACGGCTCGGGAAGCGCGAACCTGAGCTGCGGTTTCACCAGCTCCTCCGTGCCCGAGACCGTCACCAGCGGGCACGCCTACATCGACAGCGAGTTCTTCACCCCGGCCGGCAAGCCGACCGCGGCCATGGGCGAGACGTACATGCGCAACCACATCAGCCACGAGCTCGGGCACACGCTGGGGCTGACGCACGCCAACCGCAGCCTGACCAAGGGCGACTGCGTCAAGGGGACCGACTCGGGCCAGTTCCCGGTCATGTGCTCGCCCGCGTACGCGTACCAGGACAAGCGCGCGGGGACCTACGTGCAGCAGTTCGACGTACAGGGTCTGCGCCGCCTCGCCGCCGGCGCGGGCGCCGCGCTGCCCCCGCAGGGCAGGGTGAGCGGGATCGCCGGGAAGTGCCTGGACGTCAAGGGCGGAAAGGCGGCCAACGGTACGCAGATCCAGCTCTACACCTGCAACGGCTCGGCCGCGCAGTCCTGGATCCTGGGCAAGGACGGCACGTTCCGCGCCTTCGGCAAGTGCCTGGACAACGCGCGCAACGCGAGCACGAACGGCAACAGGATCAGCCTCTTCGACTGCAACGGCTCGGCTGCGCAGCGCTGGTCCGTCAACGTCAAGGGGCAGGTCGTGCACGTCGCGTCGGGCAAGGTCCTCGACGTGACCGGCGGCGCGACCGCCAACAGCACCCCGGTGCAGCTGTACACGGCGAACACCGGCAAGGGCCAGGTCTGGGTCACCCCGAAGTAGCCTCCGGCGCGGCCCTGCCCGGGGCTGCGGCGCGGCGCCCTGTCCGGGCGGGCGGGCGGACCGCCCGTCCCGGACGGGGCCTCACTCCCGGCGCCCGGCCACAGCACTAGCCGCGGGCCGCGGCCTCGTCGGCGAGGGCCGTCAGGTCCTCGACGGACATCGCGCCCGGCGGGAGCGACTCGCGCGCGAAGATGTTCGCCGCGTGGCGCAGGACGTCGTTGACCGGGGTCGGCACCCCGTGCAGCCGGCCCAGCAGGCAGATCTCCCCGTTGAGGTAGTCCGCCTCCACCGAGCCCGTGCCCCGGGCCAGGCTCTGCCAGGAGGAACCGCCCCGGACGCCCGGCGGCTGGTTCACCTTGCCGTCGCGCGCCTCGGCCTGCTCGGCCTCGGAGGCGTAGGCGATGCCCGCGGCGGCGAAGGCGGCCTTCGCCTCGCGGACGGCCCGCAGGAGCAGCGCCGCCTTCGCCGGGTCCGGCTCGGGGCCGGTCGTCGCCTGGACGGCGTTGCCGAGGTTCCCCAGCAGCTTCGCGTGCTTCCACCGCATCACGTCCTCGACCACGGGCGCCTCGAAGCCGGCCTTCTCCAGGTCGGCCGCGATCCGCCGGGCCCGGTCGTCCGCGCCGCCGGCCGCCAGGCCCAGGTGCAGGATGCCGGTCAGGGGTGTGCACAGGGCCGAGACCACGCCCGGCTCCAGGAAGGTGGCGGGCAGCCACACGCACACCCCGTACACCCGTGCGAAGCGGCGCAGTGCCAGCCGCTCGCTCTCCACGCCGTTCTGCGCGCACAGGAGCGGCAGCCGCTGCGCCGCCGTGCCGCCGCCCGCGACCTCCGCGTCGCCCCACGCGTCGAGCGCGGCGATCGCGTCCTGGGTCTTCACCGCCAGGAGCAGCACGTCGTCGGGGCGCAGCTCGCCCAGTTCGCCCGGTCCGCCGACCACGGGCAGCCGGTGCACCCGGGGCCCGTCGGCCGTGGTGAGGCGGAGTCCGTCCGCCCGCAGGGCTTCCGCGTGCGCGCCGCGCGCGACGAGGACGACCTCGCCGCCCGTCTCCGCGAGCCGTCCGCCGATGGTGGCGCCTACCGCGCCCGCGCCGATGATGATGTACCGCATGACCACGAGCCTGGCACATCCCGGGCCCTGAGTTACCGTCGGGGCATGGCGCACACGACGTTCAGTCTCGGTGGGGACCTTCCCGTACGGCGGCTCGGGCTCGGTACGGGAGGCCTGGTCGGCCCCGGCTACTGGGGACCGCGCGGCGGCCGGGCCGAGGCCCGGGAGCTGCTGCGCACGGCGGTGGAGCGGGGGGTCACCCTCATCGACACCGCCGACAACTACGGGCCCGACCTGGCCGAGGAGCTGATCGCCGACGCCCTGTACCCGTACGGGGAGGAGCTGGTCGTCGCCACCAAGGGCGGGGTGGTGCGCACCGGGCCCGACCAGTGGCATCTCGCGGGCCGCCCGGAGCAGTTGCGGGCGATGTGCGAGGGGAGCCTGCGCCGGCTGCGGGTGGAGCGGATCGGCCTCTACCAGCTGCACCGCTTCGACCCGTCGGTGCCGATGGCGGAACAGCTGGGCGCACTGGCCGAGTTGCGGGCCGAGGGCAAGATCCGGCACATCGGCCTGGACACGGTCACCGCCGAACAGCTGTGCCTGGCACGGGAGTCGGTGCCGGTCGCCTCCGTGCAGAACCCGTACAACCTGCTGGAGCGGAGCTCGGCGGAGGTGCTGGCGCTGTGCGAGGCGCACGGGATCGCCTTCCTCCCGTACTACCCCCTGGGCAGCGGCACCCTGACCCGCGAGAGTGCGGCGGCGGTCACCGCGGTGGCCACCGCGCACGGCGCGGGCCCGGGCCAGGTCGCCCTGGCGTGGCTGCTGCACCACTCGCCCGCGCTGTGCCCCACGCCGGGTACGGGTTCACCCGTACACCTGGCGGAGAACCTGGACGCGGCCACCGTCCACCTCACGGCTGCCGAACTGGCCCTGCTGGACGCACTGGCCTGAGCCGGCGCGGTCGGGCGGGCGGGCGGCGCGACCTAGAATGGGAACATGAGTACGAACGACGGCGCTCCCGACGCCGCGCGTCCCGCCCTGACCCCCACACTGACCGGGACCGAGCTGATGCGCTGGTACTGGACGCTGGCCGAACTGACCGCGCTCGCCCGGCAGCTCGGCCTCTCCACCGCGGGCGGGAAGGCTGCGCTCACGGACCGGCTCGCCGCCGTGCTCGACGGACGCCCCGAGCCGCGGCCGGCCCGCACCACCCGGCGCGGCGGAAGGCAACTGGCGGCCCCGGTCGACGGGGCCACCGTGATCCCCGACGGCCAGCGGTGCAGCCAGGTGCTCCGGGAGTACTTCACCCGGGAGATCGGGCCCGCCTTCCACTTCGACGCCTTCATGCGTGACTACGTCGCCCAGGGCGCGGGACGCACCCTCGCGGAGGCCGTCTCCCACTGGCACGCCACCAGGCAGCGGGCCGCCGAACCCCAGGAGGTCGGCGCCCAGTTCGAGTTCAACCGGTTCCTGCGCGACTGGCACGCCGGCCACCCGGACGCCCCGCGCACCGATGCCCTGGCAGCCTGGCGCGCCCACCGTGCCCGCCCCAAGGACCTGCGCGCCCCCCAGGCGGACACCACCTGACTAGCGCTGGTCACAGCACTAGGCGGCCCTCTTGAACACGCGGACGGCCGAGACGCCCTGCGTCGAGTACGTCACCACGAGCGCCTCGTCGGTGAACTCCCGCACGATCGTGCCGTGCCCCCGCCGATCCTCCGTACCTCGGTGAGCCGGTTGCCCTCGCCGGTGACGACCGACGTCGCCTTGCGCCCGTCGGGCGTCGCCAGGTCGAACTCCTGGTCCAGCCGGAACTCGTCCACCGTGTTCTGCATGCCGGTGACGGTCTCCAGGGTCCAGAGCCCGTCCTCGTACGAGAACGTCTGGACGGGGGTGGCCGCGTTCGCCGCGGCCCGCGCGGGCGCGCCCACTCCGACGGCCTGGAGGTAGGCGTCGAAGTTCTCGCTGGAGACCATCTCCCAGCTGCCGGCGGCCGTGGCGGCGAGGGCGGGCGCGTTGCCGTTGTCCGTCATGGGGGTTCTCTTCACTGTCCGGGCGGGCCGACGGCCCGCGCTGCGATCACCGCGGACCATCCACGCACGCCGGACCGGAGCAGCGGTGGAGCGGAGCCGAATCCTGCCGGGCGGGGCGCGGCAGGTCAGGTGGGCCCGGCCGGCCCGTCGCGGTCAGTCCTCCGCCAGTCCTCTCCGCCAGTCCTCCGTCAGTCCTCCGTCAGTCCTCCGTCAGCTCGACGAGCTTGGCGACGGTGTTCCAGTTCCGGGTCGTCACGTCGATGCCCTTGACCACGGCGGGCCTGGCGAGGGCCTCGCCCAGCTTGGAGCGGCCCAGGCCGTCCGGGGCGTAGAGGTAGAGGACGCGGTCGCCGATCCGGTACTCCTCCGGGAGGTACGCCGCCTCCTCGATTGCGGCGAAACGCTCCGCACCGGGCTGCTCGGCGAAGAAGGTGGCGTGGAGCTGCTTACCCTCCAGTTCGGCGGCCGGGAAGGGGCAGGCCCGCGCGACGGCACGCAGGTACTCCCCGTCCACCACCAGGCAGGGCACCCGGAAGCCGAAGTGCGCCTCGATGGCCGCCTCCAACTCCCGGGCGAGCACCGCCGGATCCTCGTTCGCACTGCTGAAGACGGCGTTGCCGCTCTGGAGGTACGTCCGCACCTCGCCGTGACCGAGCCCCTCCAGCACGGCGCGCAGCTCGGCCATGGGGACCTTCTTGCTCCCGCCGACGTTGATCCCGCGCAGCAGCGCCGCGTACCTCTTCGCACCGGCCTTCTTCGTGGCGTCGTTCTTCGTGGCGTCCTTCTTCGTCATGGGGGCACCCTAGGACTTGTCCGCCGGCCATGTCCCTGCGCGTCCTAGCCGCCGGTCGTGCCGTCGAGCAGCTCGCGCAGGACGTCGAGGTGGCCGTTGTGACGGGCCGTCTCCTCGGTGAGGTGGAGGAGGATCCAGCGCAGGTCGACGCGGAGGCCGTTGCGGACGGCTCGCTCGGCCTGGGTGTCCAGGCTGTTCCCGGCGACCAGTTCGCGGTAGCGGGCGCTCTGTTCGGCGTATTCGCCGAGCAACTGGGTGAGCGGGAAGTCGACGGCGATACGCATCTCGCGGTCGGGGTCCTCCTCGGTCCAGGGGCCCCGGTCCTCCTCGCCGAGGAAGACCACCTGGAACCAGTAGTACTCGACCCAACGGAGGTGGTTGACCACTCCGCTCATGGTCATCAGCGGTGAGGCCGACAGGAGGGCCTTGCGGGCGTTCTCCTCGGTCACGCCATCGCACTTGGCGCGGGCGGTGTCACGTGTGTAGTCGAGGAACGTGGTGAGCTGGGTGCGCTCGTCCCACGCGGGCGGCGTGTCGTCGATTCTGGTCATCTCGCGAAGCGTCCCCGATCACCCCGACCGATGTCGAGGTGTTTATCGACAGGGCCCGACCTGCTCCCCCACAGCATTAACTCCTTTCTCACGGGTCGCTACAGCGCTTCAGCACTAGGCCAGTTCGGCCTCGATCAGGTCGGCGGCCTCGCGGGTGCCCCCTTCGGTGGCCATCTGGGCCCGGACGGCCTCCGCGCGGGCGGCGACCTCCGGGTCGTCCACCAGGGCGAGGACGGCCTCGCGGAGGGTGGCGGCGTCGGCCCGGTCCATCGGGACGTGCCGGGCCACGCCGAGCGAGACCAGCATGTCGGCGTTGCCGAACTGGTCCACGGCCTGGGGGACGGCGACCATCGGGGTGCCGGTGGCGAGGCCCTCCTGGCTGCCCCCGGCGCCCGCGTGGGTGATGAAGGCGTCGGCCTGGCGCAGGATGTCCAGCTGGGGAACCCAGCGGTGGACCTCGACGTTGGCGGGGATCTCGCCGAGTGCGGCCTCGTCGGTGAACTTGCCGATCTGGAGTACGACATGCCAGTCCGGGAGGTCCGCGAAGGCGTCCATGCAGGCCCGGTAGAAGGCGGGCTGCTTGGTGAAGGCGGAGCCGAGCGAGACCAGGAGGACCCGCTTGCCCGCCGCGGCCGCGGGCCGCTGCCAGCCGCCCTGCTCGGCGCGCTCGCCCTGGCAGGCGCCGACGAAGGTGTACACGGAGGTGTCGACGCGGTCGGCGTTCGGCTGGAGCGCCCTGGGGATCAGGACGAGGCTGCGGCGCGGGCGACTCTGGAGACGTTCGATCTGCCCGTCGAGGCCGTTCTCGATGAGCCAGGCGGCGAACCGGGCGTAGTACGCCTGCCCGCGCTCGGAGGCCTTCAGCCCGGCGAACATCGGCTCGGCCACCTCCTCCTCGTACCCCTCCCAGGCGACCAGGTTCGGGGAAAGGGACACGGCGGGGACGCCCCAGCGATGCGCGAGGACGGGAGCCGGGTAGGAGGTGATGTCGTGGAGGACGAGTTCCGGCTCGTCTCCCTCGAAGGCAGCGGCGAGCTGCGGGAGGACCTGTATGGCGTCGTCGAGGAAGGGCTCCAGGTTGTCGATCAGCTCGGTGCCCCAGGCCTCCGGCTCGTCGTCGGTGGGCAGGGTGGAGGTGTAGATCACCGGGGTGGCGCCGGTCTCCGCGATCTTCTCGGCGAAGGCTGCGGGGATGGCGTAGCTCACCCGGTGGCCGCGGGCGACGAGCTCCCGGATCACTTCGATGCTCGGGTTCACGTGCCCGTGGGCGGCGATGGAGAACATGGCGATGTGTGCGGGCTTGGCTGAGGTCATGCGAGGACCATAACGAGACGATACGTCTCGTGCAACTGGCTTTTACCGGGCCGCCCTCAGCGCTGGTACCGGGCCAGGACCCGGTTCCCGTCCCTGACCAGGTGTTTCTCCAGTTCGCCGAGGTCGATCGCACCGCTGTAGAACTCCTGGAGAGCGGGGGTCGCCACCTTGTCCTTCCACTCCGGATAGCCGCGCACCGACTGCGCGGGCGCCGGGCGCAGCCCCTGCGCGAGCGCGGCGCCCGTGGCCCAGCCGTGTTCGGGGGTGCGCAGGGCGGGATCGGCCAGGGCCTGGTTCCCCGTCGGCAGCATCCAGTCCCCGCGGGCGAGGCGGACCATGTTGGCCGGCCGCAGCAGGAAGTCGATGAAGGCCGCCGCCTCCTTCTTGTACGGGCTGTCACCCGCGATCGACAGGGTCTGCGGGCTCACTCCCTGGAGCGGCCCGGGCAGCCCGTCCGCCCCGGCCGGCGGCGGCAGCACCTGCCAGTCGAAGCCGGGCGGGGCCTGCTGGACGATCTGCTGGCGGTACGAGAACCCGAGCGGGACCATCGCGTACCTGCCGCCGAAGAAGCCGGGCAGGGTGTCGGAGCCGCCCATCCCCAGCGTGGTCCGGGCAGCGCTGTGGTCGGTGTGGATCTGGGCCCGGATGGTGGCGGGGACGACGGAGTCGCCCTCCTCCCAGCGGATGACGGCCCTGCCGTCGGCCTCGCGGTGGAAGAGCCGGCCGCCCGCGGACAGGCCGAGGTTGAGGGTCGCCGAGACGGGGTCCTTGAGCGGCCAGGCCACCCCGTACCGGCCGTCGGCGGTGAGCCGCTCGGCCGCGGTGCGGAACTCCGCCCAGCTCCAAGGGGCTTCGGGCGTCGGCACACGGACCCCGGACTCGCGCAGCAGCGCGGTGTTGGCCATCAGTACCCGGGGTTCCTGGAGGAAGGGCACCCCGTACACCCCGCCGTCCGGCCCGAAGGTGGTGGTCTCCCAGCTGCGGGCCGGGATGTCGGCCTTGAGCCGGTCGGAGAGCAGCGGCCGCAGATCGGCGAGGAAGCCGCCGTACGCGAAGTCGGCGAGGTCGTCGGAGGCGTCGTGGATGACGTCGGGGGCCTCGCCGCCCTCGAAGGAGGTCAGCAGCTGGTCGTGGACGCTGCTCCAGGAGCCCTGGACGTACTGGACCTGGATGCCGGGGTGGGCGGCGTTCCACTCGGCGACCAGGGCCTTGTTGGCGTCCACGGACTCCTTCTGCCAGGCGAGCGACTGGAAGCGCAGCCGGACCACCCCGTCGGAGCCGCCTCCCGCGGAGCCGCCGCCTCCGGCGGAACAGCCGCCGAGCAGTCCGGCCAGCAGGGCGAGCGCGGCGGCGGAACGTGCGCAGGCCCGCCGTGCGCGGGTCCCCATCAGCTCTTCACCGCCCCGGCCAGCATGCCGCCGGTGATCCGCTTCTGGATCACCGAGAAGATCACCAGGGACGGCAGGGTGGCGAGGAACGCGGCGGCGGCGAGCGGGCCGAGGTCGGCGGCTCCCTCCGCGCCCACGAAGTGGGTCAGGACGACCGGCAAGGTCTGCTGCTCCGGGGTCTTGAGGAGGACCAGGGCGAAGAAGAACTCGTTCCAGGCGGTGACGAAGGCGAAGAGCGCGGTGGCCACGATCCCCGGCGCCAGCAGCGGCGCGACCACCGAGACGAGGGTGCGCAGCCGGCCGGCCCCGTCCATCGCCGCCGCCTCCTCCAGCTCCGGGGGCACGGCCCGGACGTAGCCGGTCAGCATCCACAGCGCGAACGGCAGCGACCAGACGACGTAGACGAGGACCAGTCCGGGCACCGAGTTGACCAGGTGCAGGTTCTTGAGCAGCAGGAACAGGGGGATGATCACCAGCACGAAGGGGAAGGCCTGGCTGACCACCACCCAGCCGGTGACGCCGGTGGACAGCCTCCCCCGGCGGCGGGCGAGGACGAAGGCCATCGGGGTGGCGAGGACGACCGCGATGACGGCGGCGCACAGGGCTGCGGTGAGGCTGTTGAACGCGGCGTGCAGCAGCGGCTGTTCGGCGAAGGCCTGGCGGAAGTTGCCGAGGGTCGGGTCCTGCGGGATCCAGGTGGGGTGCAGGCTGCCGAGCTCGCGCGGGGGCTTGAAGGCGGTGGAGAGCAGCCACAGGAAGGGGAAGGCGAGGAAGACCAGGTAGGCGGCGAGCGCGGCGTACTGCGCGGCGCGGACCCGCACCTTGGTCTGGCTGGGACTCCGGCCCCGGCTGCGGCTGTTGCTCCGGCTCCGGCTCCGGTTGCGACTGCTGGGCGAGTCCATCAGCTGTCCCCTCCCCGGAGCCGTCCGGCCAGGTGGAAGGCGAGCAGGACCGAGATCACCGCGACCATCACGCAGCCCATGGCGGCGGCGTACCCGAACTGCCCGTACCGGAAGGCCTCCTCGTACGCGAAGAGCATCGGCAGCCGCGTACGGCCGCCGGGCCCGCCGTTGGTCAGTACGTAGACCAGCGCGAAGGAGTTGAAGTTCCAGATGAAGTTGAGCGCGGTGATGGACAGCGCCACCGGCTTGAGCGCGGGCCAGGTCACCGTCAGGAACCGGCGCCAGGCCCCGGCGCCGTCGAGCGCGGCTGCCTCGTGGAGCTCGTGCGGGGTGTTCTGCAGGCCCGCCAGCAGGGCGACCGTGGTCTGCGGCATGCCCGCCCAGATGCCGACCACGATCACGGCGGGCAGGGCGGTGGCCAGGCCGCTCAGCCAGTCGGTGTCCCCGGCGAGGCCGAGGCCGGACAGGGTTTCGTTGAGCACCCCCGCGTCGGGGTGGTAGACGAGCCGCCACATGACGGCGACGACCACCTCGGGCATGGCCCAGGGGATGATCGCGAGCGATCGGGCCAGCCACCGGAAGCGGAGCTTCTGGTTGAGCAGCAGGGCGAGGCCGAGGGCCAGCAGGAACTGCGGGACGGTGACCCCGACCGCCCACAGCAGGCCGATCCGGAAGGACTCCCAGAAGAGCCGGTCGTGGAGCAGGTCCCGGAAGTTGAGGAGCCCCACCCACTGTGTGGGGGAGGTCCGGCCGGACTGGGAGTCGGTGAAGGCGAGGGCGAGGCCGTAGAGCAGCGGTCCTACGCTGAGCAGCAGGATCGGCAGGAGCGCGGGCAGGACCAGGAACCACGCCCCGTGGTCGGCCCGGCGGCCCGCCGGGGAGGTGATGGCCGAGGTCACATGTACCCGCCTTCCGGGTGGACCGTCCGCGATCCTCCTCGGCCATCGTGCGCAGCCCCTGATGGCGCGTCAAGGCACCGGACACCGGGGTGCGAGACTTGGCGGATTCACGACGATCCGGCGAGGGACGAGCGAACGGCATGGACGAGGCGCAGGCCAGGGACGTACTGACGGCGGCGGGCCTCGGGACGGGGGCGGGCCTCGGCGCGGGGGCGGGGCGGGAGCCGGAACTCCTCGCGTTCGGCGAGAACGCCGTGTTCGCCGTCGGCGAGCTGGTGGTGAAGGTGGGCCGGGAGACGTCACTGCTGGAGCGGGCGGCCCGGGAGCTCGGGGTGGCGGCCTGGCTCGCGGAGTCCGGCATCCCGGCGGTCCGGGCGGCCGAGGCCGCGCCGCGGCTGGTCGGCGGGCACCCGGTGACCCTGTGGCACCGGCTCCCGGAGGCGGTCCGTCCGGCGGGCCCGGCCGATCTGGCGGAGCTGCTCCGGCTGCTCCACGCCCTGCCCGCGCCGCCGTTCGCCCTTCCGCCGCGGGACCTGCTGGGCGGGGTCGAGCGCTGGCTGCGGCTGGCCGGGGACGCCGTCGACCCGGCGGACGCGGCGTACCTGCGGGCCCGCCGCGACGCCTACGCCGACGAGGTGGCCACCCTGACCCCGCACCTGCCCCCGGGGGCCGTCCACGGCGACGCGCTGCCCCGCAACGTGCACGTGGGCCCGGACGGCCCGGTGCTGGTCGACCTGGAGACCGTATCGGCCGATCTGCGCGAGCACGACCTGGTGGTGATGGCGCTCTCCCGCGACCGGTACGGCCTGCCCGCCGAGGACTACGACACCTTCGTGACCGCGTACGGCTGGGACGTCCGCGAGTGGGAGGGCTGCGGGGTCCTGCGCGGCGCCCGCGAGACGGCCAGCTGCGCCTGGGTCTCCCAACACGCACCGGCCAACCCGAAGGCCCTGGCCGAATTCCGCCGCCGGGTCGCCTCCCTCCGCAACGGCGACCGCGAAACCCGCTGGCACCCCTTCTGACCGCTTCCTCCCCTTACGACCCGCCTCACACCCCAAGCCCAGGGAAAAACGCGACAATTCAAGTCCAATTTTCTGCAGGCCGACAAGGCCGATTTTTGCATCGATTAGCGCCACCTTAAGTGCTCGACGCTCCGAAATCGCAACCCTAACTTTACGCCCACCTTGTGTGAATTCAACGGAATACGCGATCCACGCCTCGTAGACATGTCGAGTCAACTCCCTGGACGCGACACTTCGCCGAAATAGTGCCTCGGTAGAGAGTGACGATTTACCCACAGTTCCCGACCACAAGTTGAACTTTGCGCTCTCGGCCTGGAGCTCGCCAAAGGGTGGTGCCATTAGACTGTCGGATCCGCTCGCCCTGGGTGAGTTCGCCGGCGTCTACCCAGCCGTGGCGGGTCTCGCTCCAGTACGGGTGGCGGTAGGTGGAGGCGCAAGCGCGTCCACGCACTCACCCACGCCGACCTCAGCGACAGTCTGGCTGCCCAGGCCCGTGCCGACGAAGCGGTCGTGCCTGGACCCGGGCGTTGTTCCTCGTGGACGACATGACTTCCGACCGCACCCGCAAGGCGATCGCCTCGATCCCTCCGCCCTCGCGATCGACCAGCGCCGCCGCGTCCCGGCCCCGCCAATCTCGCCCGCTGCGTGCAACGGGCCCCGCCGAACAGGGGCTCAGCGGGACCCGTTGGCACCTATGCCGCGTCAGAGCCCTGCAACTCTGACACCGCCACCCTCTACCGGGAGAATTCCCTCTCAAGCACCGCTTGCCAATCATCACCAGCGAGGCCAGAAGCCATCAGCAGATCCCGCCAATCGCTCCGTGCTACGTCCAAAGCAACATCGAGCTGGATTCCCTGCTTGCACAGGATGACGATAGCCCCGGCGATCCTTTCCAGATCCTGCACCCCGAAGGTGGACTCATCAACGCCCGCGAGATCCGCTATTATCTTTTCGCGGAAATCTCCGTCAAATTCTCGGGATATTAGTTCGACAATCCGGCCTGAAAGAATCACACTCACCCCAAAGATGGAGGTCATCAGAGACGACCAGGAATCATGTAGCCGTAGGCGGACCTACCCTCCCGGGAGAATGTATATCCAGCCTCCAGAAGCTGATTCAACTCGCGGCATACACAGACTCACCTAGTGGACTTGTCAGCGCCCTACCGTCAACAGGTGTGGCGTGATACGCCTTCTGCCGCTTTTCGATCCCCCCTGGATGAATGCATCGTTGTTTTGAATGCTCCACCCTTCCATGTTGAGGACTTCGCGATTTGGCAAGTTTGTCGCCATTTCAGTGTCTGGCAGTCTTCCAAGGACAACGAACTCGTCGTCATTCTGGGAAGGCAGCTCAGTGCAGCTCGTGTTGTGGACAAGGGCCGCAATGGCACCTGCGAGCACATAGTACGTGTGCGTGCTGAGGTATTGTCATCTGCGTTTTCGCGGGTCAGCGGAATTCAGCCAGTCCGTGGGTGTGCGTGGAAGTACCGTGTTGTGCGCCCTTGTTGCCGTCGGCGTTGCCGCCAGACGGTCACGGGCGTGAGGGCGGCGGAGTGGGCTTTGGCCGGTGTCCTGTTCGGGTTGGGGTCGGGCATGGTCAGGGGGCCGTACGCTGGCCGGCAACTCGGGCAGGCTTTGATCCTGCCCGGAATTTGAACGAGTGGCCCCCTGGCCTTGCCCGACTCGGGCCCCGGCCCGAACAGGTGGGTAAAGCCCACGGAGCCGACCGCCCCACTCACGAGCTGCGCATCAGCCGA
The DNA here is from genome assembly GCF_026340255.1 of Streptomyces sp. NBC_01408. Lineage (GTDB taxonomy): Bacteria > Actinomycetota > Actinomycetes > Streptomycetales > Streptomycetaceae > Streptomyces. Next base: position 150,852 of record NZ_JAPEPJ010000003.1, read on the forward strand.
CTCCCAGCTGCTGCCTCGCCGTCGGCCTGGCGCTCGTCGTGCGGACGCGTCCGGCTTCCTCCGCGCTTCCGGCACAACGCTGCGCTGTCTCTGCGCGGCCTGGTCGCTGGCCGGCCCGCGGTGGCGGAGCCGAGAGCGGGCCGGGTGGGCGGCCGTGCCGCGCGCGACCCGCGTCAGCGGGTCGCCTTGAAGACGTATAGAAAGTTTGGACGCATCACTCTTCCGCTGTACGCCATGGCCATCGGTGGAGACTCGTGCCGGGGATGCGGCCTCGGGCGTCGGCTTGGCTGGCGTGGCTTCAGGTGGTGCTGCCGTAGCTGCGCCTACTCGGCCCGGGTCACTTTCGCGTGGTCGGTGAAGATGCGTCTGAAGAGGTCGTGGCCAGTGCGTCCGGCGTGGCGAAGGGCCCAGGCTTGTGCGGCCTCTTGCTCATCGTGCGGGCCGGATTCAGCGTCGCAGCCTGCGGTGACGCAGAAAGCTTCGTAGGTAATGCCGCCCTCGGGGACGTGCCGGATGGTGTGGGGTACATGCCGGTACACGGCTCGGGCGGTCACTGGTGGCCTTCGGGGTGGCGTCGCATGTAGACGTTGCAGTCGGTCACGGTCGTCATGTCGCCGACCATGTGTGCGCGGTCGCGTACGTTGGCCAGTTCGGTGCAGCCCGCACAACCCTCGACGGGATCCGGGTCCGGCTCCAGTCGCAGCGGTAGTTCAACAGTCGCAGTCGAGTACCTGGTCGGCTCACTCATGGTGCGTCGCCACCCTTCGAACGTCACATGGCTGACCTGTTGACAGGTCGGTGCTCTAGTTCAGTATTCGAGTGGCCGAAGCACTCCCGCTACGGTTCGCAGTGCACTAGTGTGCCCTCACTGACAGCACGTCAACTCAATGGAGGGGCACGCCTTATGCCCAGTCCCAAGACGTTCACGAAGATCGCTGATCACTTCCGGGAGCGCATCCTGTCGGGCGAGCTCGCGCCGGGTGCCAAGCTGCCGACCAACCGGGAGATCGCCGGACAGTGGCAGGCCGCAGCCGCCACCGTGTCCCGTGCTCTGCAAGCTCTCCAGGTCGAGAACTTCATCCGCACCACCCCCAGGGGTACGTTCGTCGCAGATGACCCGAGGTGGACCCTGTCGGCGCGGGACCGACTCGCCCGCGTCCAGCGGGTGAAGTCGTTCCTGGCGGAGGGAGAGACGAGCCGTGTGACGGCTGCCGAGCTGATCGCCCCGCCGCTGTACGTGGCCGAGATCTTCGATCTGGATACCGGAGACCAGGTCGTCCGTCGCGAGTGGCTGGCCGGCCGCGGCAAGACACGGACCGTGTTCGCGGTGACCTGGTACCCGGCACCGTTCGCCGCCTTGGTCCCCGATCTGCTGAACACCGCTCCGGGCCGCAATCACGGCTTGTCCTCGCGCGTGCTCGAAGCCACCGGGCGCACGATCACCCACGCCAGGGACGACATGCACGCCCGCCCCGCCGACGCGCGGGAGGCAAGCGCGCTGGGGCTAGCCGTCGGCTCACCGATCCTGGCCGGTGCCCACAGGTGGTCGGACTCGGAAGGGATCATCGAGTACGGGGAATGGTGCCTGCCGCCCCGGTTCACGATCGGCTACGAGTACCAGCCCTGACGCATGAACGCGAAGCGTCCCCGGAGAGCCCAAGGCTCCGGGGACGCTCAGTCACTTCTGTGTGCCTCAGCTGGCGTGTGGAAAGACAACGGCCTCGTCTTCGCCACTCCAACCGGTGCCCCACTCGACCCGGCCAATCTCACTCGCAGCTTCCGCGGCCTCCTGGACCGACCAGCCCTGCGCCGCATCCGCTTCCACGACCTGCGGCACTCGACCGCCACCCTGCTCCTGGAACAGGGCGTCGAACTCGTCGTCATCAAGGAAGCCACGCCCACATCGGCGTCACCGCCGACGTCTACCCCCACGTAAGGATCCGCCTCCAACGCCAAGCCATCGACACCCTCAACGACGCCCTCGGTCGGCCCGAGAACCACCCTGACGCCCCGCCCTCCTCGGCAGGCGTCCGCTGACGTTGCCGTCACCGTTGCCGTCAAACGGCTGAGAGGCCCCACCGGTGATCACCGGTGGGGCCTCTCAGTATTTCATGTCAATTCGCCGAACTGGTCGACTCTCTCCATCATCGAAATGACATCTTGCATTTCAGAATTCAGCGGGACTATTCCACCTGCTGCACCAGCCACCACAGAAGGCGACTTGCCCTGAGGCGAAGCGCGGCGCGCAACGTCAGATCGCGAGATTCTTAATGGATGGATACACGCCCATTCGCTACCTGCCACCTACCGGAAGGGCCGCCCTCGTCATCGTCCACGAAGAACGCTCCCTCCAGCTCAGGAATCAACTCCGCGATTCTCTCCAGCTGATCAAGGACAAGCTCCACGCCCCCGCCCTTCATTGACGCCCCGAAGAACGCGTGGGCGATCCAGTTGATCTCTCTCTTCTGGTACAGCCACCCATCCATATACAAGGCGACCGTTTCTTCGGTCAGATGGAACTGCGTCCCCCTGCTCCTGTACTGCACTACGACGTCCCGGATCACGTCCAGGTCGCTGTAATCACAGTCCAGGAACCCTCGCACATTGAAGTACTTCGACACGGCGATCAGTCCCCAAATCCGGTGCGGACAATCCCGCCCTTACCCTCGATGTAGCTTCGGACATCACGGTGGACGCCATACTTGAACCAGAATTCAGCCCTCACGCCCATCTCGTCTGCACTTGAGAGAGTGGCCTTGATCTGATTTCTCGTCGACTTACTCAGGAAATTCTTGGGCCGATTGACTGCCGTCCACGTCCGCTTCACCTGAATTAGCGCGTCGCTTGTAACGGCGTCGACCTCACGCCCGTTAATCATCTGCGACGTACCACCCGTGCGCGCCCTCACCTGGTCTTCATAGTGCACATCGGCGGCTTCCCTCATCTTGCCTTGGCCCACCAAGTCGCGCACTTGGTCGGAGGCTTTCATTCCTCCGCAGTTATGGACAAGGACCGGCGTCGCGCCCGCCAGCACATAGTACGTGTGCAGGTCGGCGACGGTGAGGTTGTGCGTCGTGACGGCGTGCGGGTAGTTGCGGACCGAAGTGACCGTCAGGGTGGTGCCGTTGGGCTGGCGGAGGTGCTCGCCCTGCTTGAGCTCGCCGGCGTCGACCCACTGGTTGCGGGATTCGCTCCAGTACGGGTGGTGGTAGGTGGAGGTGAGCTCGGCGGGCGGGCCGCGGGGGTTGGCGTCGTCGGTGAGGGTGAGGTCGGTGAAGTCCTTGTCGTCCGGTGTGGTGATGGTGGCGGTCACCGTCTTGGGTGCGGTTTCGCCGGTCTGTGGGTCGGTTGCCATGACGGTGTCGCCGTCGCGGACGTCCTCGATCGACTTCTTGGTGCCGTCGGCCATCAGAACCCGGACACCCGCCGGGAAGCTGTTGCACTCAGTGACGGTCGAAGAGGTGTCGGAATCGCCGCCCTTGCCTGACTCCGCCTCGCCCTTGGCTGTGTCTGCCTCGCCCTTGGTTGCTTTCGCCTCGGTACCAGCGGTGTCGCCTGCCGATTCCTTGGCTGCTTTCTCTTCCGCTGATTTTGTTACTTTGGCCGCTGCCGCTGCTGCTTCGTCCTCGGCCTTCTTGGCCGTGGTGAAGGCTTCCATCGCCTGGGCGGCCCTGCGTTCGCCGGCGTTGATGGCGTCGTAGGTCTTGTTGAGTTCCTTGTAGATCTGGAAGGCCTTGATGCCGACCTTGATCGCCTTGAAGAGCTTGCCCCAGGGAACCGCGTTGAGGGCGGTGTTGATGCAGGCCATGACGTCGCCCTTGGTGAAGCAGTCACGGGCGTCGTTGTAGCCGATCAGGTCGCCGATCAGGTCGACGACGGCGGACTTCAGTTCATCGCGCTTCTTCTTGGCCTTGACGACTTCCCCGTTGGCCCGGTTCAGTGCCACCTGCTGAGGACCCGGTCCGGCAGCCCAGCCTGCGATGGAAACGTCCCGGCTGTCGGCGTCACGCATTTCATCGGAACAACTACTCCCCTCGCAACTGAAGGCAAGGAGACCACTCGGGTCCGACGAGTTGACCGGGCTGTTGTTGGCGTAGGCGTACGCGTTCCACTGCTGGGGGCTGGCAGCGTCGATGATCGGGTCCGGGCTGATGAAGCGGCCCGTCGTCGGGTCGTACTCGCGGGCCCCGAGGAGGGTGAAGCCGGTTTCCTTCTCCTTGGTGCCGCCCACGAAGCCCTTGTCGCCCGCCCAGCTGCCGGGAGCGGGCTGGGTGCCGCGTTCGTTGCCGAAGGGGTCGGCCGGGCGACGGACCTGGGCAAGGTCGGTGGCGTCGAACTGGACGCCGTTGGTGCCGTGGTGGTCCGAGGACTGGTAGCTGAGGGTGGAGGTGCCCGCGGTGGTGGTTCGGGTGATGGACAGGCCGCCGGGGGCGCCGTACGTGCGGACGTCGGAGACCTTGCCGGTGGCGGTGTCCAGGGTGATCTGGTCGGTGCCGAGGTTCAGCATGGTCTTGCCGGGGTCTCGGCGGATGAGCTGGTTGCCGCCCGTGTCGTACAGGTAGCTGGTGCCCGCGCTCTCGCCGGTTCCCGTGATCTTGTCGAGCTTGCCCTGGCCGTTCCAGTCCAGGGTCCTGGTGCCCGGGGTGCTGGTGATCGAGGCCGTGTTGCCGGTCGCGTCGTACGTGTACGAGGTGACCTTGGTGCCGGCGGTGCTGGTCTCGGTGGAGGTCAACAGGGCGTGCGGCCCGCCCGTGCCGCCGCCCGTCTTCGGGTCGGAGGAAGGGGTGTTGGGGTCGGCGCCGAAGGTCTGGGTGACCGTCGTGTCCTTGGCCGCGTTGCCGGTGACGTCCTTCTTCACCAGCTTGGTGCGGTTGCCGAGCTTGTCGTACTCGTACAGCTGCCAGTACGGAGCCGGCCCGCCCACGCTGGGCTTGCCGGTGCCGTCGACGGCCGGGCCGCCGCTGTTGGCGCAGCCGCCGATGCCCCGGACGCTGGGCTGGGGTGCTGTCGTGGCGGTGCCGGTGTCGGTCCAGGCCTGGGTCAGGCGGCCGAGGTAGTCGGTGGTGAAGCACTGCAGGTCGCGGGCCGCGCCGTCCTGTGTGCTGCTGATGGAGGTCAGCTGACCGACCCGGTTGTAGGTGTAGTCGTTGACGTCGACGCTGGCGGTCGCCGCGGTCTGCTTGTCCAGGGTGGAACGGATTGGGCGGCCGGTGGCCTGGTCGTAGTCGGTGGTGGAGACCACCTGCATGCCGGTGCCACCGACGGTGGTGCGGATGGCGCGGCCGTAGGGGTCGTAGCGCATGTCCACGACGTACGGCGTGCGGGTCTCCTGCTCCCCCATCTTGCTGCCGAGCGAGGTGAACTTGCCGGCGATGTCGCTGCCAAAGGTCAGGGTTTCCTTGTCCAGCCCGGCTTCTGCGATGGCCGGCAAGGTGGTGGTCTTGAGCTGACCGTACTTGTCGTAGGTGTTCGTGGTCTCGTACGTGCCCTTGAGACCCTTCTCGACGGCCGGAATGGTGATCTTGGTGCCGAGTGGGCGGTACCCCCCGTCGTAGCCGGTCACCTCGGAGACGTAGGCGTTGCCGGAGGCTCCGCCGACGTAGCGGGTGGTGGTGGCCGGCTTGCCGAGGGCCTTCGTGTCGTAGGTGAAGGAGCCGACCTGCTTGGCCGGGTCGACGGCCGTACCCTCGAACGTGGCGACCGTACGGCCGAGGAGGTCGGTGACGGTAGTGGCGCTCTTGCCCCGGGCGTCGGTGGCGGTGACGAGGTTCTTGCTGTCGTCGTAGACCGTGGTCGCAGTGCCCGAGTCCGGGTCGGTGGTCTTCACCGTGCGGCCGAGGAGGTCGTAGGCGAAGGTCCACTCGTTGCCCGCAGGGTCCTTGCGGCGCAGTTCCTGGCCCTGGGTGTTGCTCTCGTAGGTCGTCTCGTCGTAGGTGCCGGTGGGGGTGTTGCTCTTGTACTGGCGCAGCATGGAGGTGGTGCCGTTGGTGATGCTCGCCGTGGCGTAGCCGCCGGTCGGCGGGATCGTACGGACCTCATCGGCGCCCGGGTACTCGGTCTTCGAGCGCCACTGCTCGATGCCGTAGGACTGGAAGACGGAGGCGGTGGAGCGGCCGAGGCCGTCGAAGACGGAGACGGTCTGCGCAGGGATCTTGCTGTCCGGGTTGACGCCGCCGTTGGGCAGGAACAGCGCCGCTCCGGGGGCCTTCTCGTCGTTGTAGTAGGGGGCGCTGGTCTTGACCTGCCAGCCGTGTGAGTCGAACACGGCGTCGGTGACCATGCGGCCCTTGACGCCGGAGGGCGTGTGCGCCTGCGTCTGGCGGACCCGGCCGAGGCCGTCGTAGATGGTGTAGCTCGCGATGTACGCGTTGTCGTTCATGAGCGTCTGGCTCAGAACCGTGGACGGCGCGTTGGTCCCGTTCATCGCGTACGAGAACTTGCGTACGGGCGGGTCCGTGTCCCGGTTCTGGCCGGGCTGCCAGACGGCGACGACGCGGCCGAAGGCGTCGTAGCCGCGTTCGGCGACGTGCCCGTTCTCGTCGGTGGTCTTCATGGGCAGGGCGCGGCCGGTGTCGAGGGTGGTGACCGTCTTCCAGCCGAGCGGGTTGGTGTGGGTGACCTCGTAGGGCAGGGCGTTGGGCAGGGCCCGGTATTCGGTCTTGGTCACCGCGCCGTCGGGGTGGGCGGCGTCTTTGCGGACCTTGTTGGTGGTGGTGGTGATGCGGCCGTATACGTCGTAGGCGGAGGTGATGTTGAGGCGGTATACGGGCTTGCCCGCGCCGTCATACTTCTCCAGGACCTCGGTGCCCGTCTGGTCGGCGGTCGCGCCGGACTGGCCGAGGGGGAGGTTGTCGAAATAGGCGCGGGTGTCGCCGACCGTGTTGGCGGTGGTCGGGGTCTGGCCGCAGGCGCCGGAGAGGACCAGGGTGCGGGAGGCGAGCTGGGTGAGGCCGCCGCCGGGGCCGGCCGCGTACTCGAAGGTGGTGCACAGGCGCTGGTCGGGGCGCGACAGGTCGCTTCTGTCGTCGACCTGGAGCGGGCGGGAGAGGAGAGTGTTGTCGTAGGTGGAAGTGCGTTCGCTGGTGCGCCAGGTGCCGTTGGCGAGCTTCGCGCGGCTGGTGACCTTGGCGGTGTTCAGGGCGCGGGCCGTGATGGGGGGCATGCCGCCCGACTGCGCGCGGGTCGCGGTGATCGCGCCGAGCCACGGGGTGGTGACCTCGTCGGCGATGACGGTTCCGCCGTCGCGGTCGTAGGTCTGGGACTGGCGGACGAAGCCGGACAGGACATCCTCGTCCTTGATGCTGCCGCCGTGGGTGTCCGAAACCGACACGTTGCGCTTGGTGCCGTTGGAGAGGGCGTCGCCGTCCATTCCGCGCAGGAACGTGGCGACGCTCTTCGTGCGCGGGGCCTCGGCCTCGTTGCCGTTGCCGGTCTTGGTGGTGACGGTGGCGTAGCCGCGGAACTGGTCCCAGGTGCGGGTCTTGGCATCGGCGGACTCGGAGTCGTTGCGGTGCCAGGCGATGCCGCCGCCGTACTCGTACTCGGTGACCGTGCTGACCTGGCCGGCCACCATGTCCTGCTGGGTGACGGACTGGACGACGATCTTGTTGAACCAGTCGTTGACCGGGTCCGGGTAGGACTGGCCGGGCAGGTACCACTTGACCGGCATGCAGGACATCGTGTTGCTGTCCTCGGAGGACGGCATCGTGCTGTTGACCCGGGAGCACTCCGGGGTTTTGTAGACGACGTTGATCCGGCCGCCGGTCTCGGTGGTGATCGCCTGGATGCGCGGCCGGTAGTAGCGGGGCGCGGACGCGTCGGTGCCGTCGGGGCGCCTGACCAGGCCGTCGACTCGGTTGGGCATCTGCAGCGGTGCGAAGGACACGGCCGGGAGCGTCTGCGCGGCCCTGGCGTTGGTGGCGGTGCGCTGGACGGAGTCGAGCCACAGGGTCGGCGAGGTGCCGTCGCCCGGATCCTGGAAGGACTGGTTCAGGGCGTAGGAGTCGACGGAGCGGTAGCCGCCGGTGCCGAAGACCTCGGTGTCGATCTTCGTCAGGCGCTTGGTGGAGAAGTAGGTCGGGGAGAGGTTCAGGCACTGGCCGGTGGCGGCGCATTCCTGGTCGACCGGGGTGTCGGGCCAGGACTTGGCGTTGGCTTTGGTGCGCTGCGCCGGGTCACAGGTGATGGCCCCGCTGGGGAGGCAGCGTTCGGCGGTTCGCAGCCACACCTGGGCGGCGGTCTTGGCGGTGCCCTTCGCCGCGATCTGGTCGGGCAGGCGCTGGCCGTAGCCGATCCAGGTCGGGTAGGAGCCGCGCTGGTAGAGGGTGGACGTGCCGGTGCCGTTGTTCTGGCCGCCGCCGCGCCCGTAGTGGTTGCTCTCCTGCTCGTAGCGGTAGGTGATCAGGTTCTGGTGCGGGTCCACGACGTAGTCGAGGTTCCACTGCCAGCCGAGCTGCTGCCATGAGCCGTTCGCGGGTGTCTGGGCGCCGAGGCACTTGTCCTGGCCACTGTTGAAGTAGACGGGGACGGTGGAGACGGACTTGGCCTCGGGGTCGGTGCCGTCACCGCCGGGGAGCCGGTTGGAGCCGAAGTAGTACTGGGTTCCGTCGGTGGTGGTGACCTTGAAGGCCTCGCCCTTCCAGGCGGAGTTGCGCTGGCCGGTCAGCCGCTCGATCTTCGTGCCGTCCTCGCCCTGGAGGCGGTACGTGCATGTGGTGTCGTCGCGGACGATCTGGCCCGCGTGGCCCGCCAGGGAGAGGGAGAGGATGTCGCCAGCCCAGCACTCGTCACCCGAGTCCTTGATGCCTGCGTCCTTGCAGCCCTTGTACGAACGGGAGATGGAGCCGGGGCTCCAGTCCCAGCCCTCGCCGATCGGGCCGGCCTGCGCGTTCGTGGATGCGGTGCGGCCGTCGATGGACGAGGAGTCGTATCCGAGGACGATGCTCGGTGCCGCTCCGGCGATGGCCGAGGGGACCTCGGCCGTGTAGCCGTAGGTGAAGTTCGCCGCGTTCGCCCCGGCCTGCCAGGAAGCGGACGGCAGCAGCGGGGTCGCCGTGAAGTCACCGCTGGCACCGGACGGGCCGGGCTCGACTGCCAGGGCCACGCTCTGCGGGGGCGCCAGCGGCACCTGGCCCGCACTCGGGGTACTGCCGGTGGACTGGGGCCCCAGTACGGAGACGGCAGGCGGCTTGGGTACGTCGACCTCGGCCACCAGGCGTCCGGAGCCGTCGCGCCGGGCGGCGACCGGGGTGCGCGTCGTGCAGCCGTCGGCCCCTGGGGTGGTCAGGGCACAGGCCGGAAGCTGGACCAGGCGGGCGCGGTCGGCCCAGTTGGCCCCGGCGGACCTGGCCCACTCGGAGACGTCGAAGCCGATCTTGACCTTGCCCGCCGGAGCGGCGGACGCGGCGTCGCTGAGGGAGACCAGGGCGCCGTTCACGCCGGCGGCCCGCGTCAGGGTCTCGTCCTTCACCTCGACGCGCAGCGCGCCCTCCGTGCTGCTGCTACCCGGAGCCGCTACGGAACCACCTATTGGCTTGTTTGCGATATTTCCTGGCGCAATCCAAATAGGTAGAGATCCAGCCTTGGCCAAATCGCCACCGGCAACGGCCGAGAGGGGTGATTGAGGGCCTTTCAGCACCACCGTCGCTTTACCGGACGGGGCCCTTGTGTTCGAATCTGGCAGCCACTTCCGGCCGGTCGGCGCGGACTGGTCGGGCGGCCGCGCATCCGAGCCCTTCACCGGTTTGGCCTCCGGCAGCGGGGTGTTCGGCGGCACCCATACCGCGGGTGGCTTGGCAGCCGCCTGGACTGCCGGAAGGCCTAACCCGGAGAAGAGAACGGCGAATACGGAGACCGCCGCGACACGCGACCGGCCGGTGCGCGAGCGCGCGAAGAAGCCACCCCGACGAGACAACTGGATCCCCCCCACAGGACACAGACAGGGGGCCCTTGCCGAACCGGCGGACCCCAGTTCGAACGCACCTTACGGATCACGCGTTCGAAAAATCACCGGATTCTCACATTCCTCTCACGTGACTCATGTCACGCATAGGACATCTCGTAATTCTGATGCCAAAAACGGCACGGGAATCTGACGAACTGTTGACACGATTGCAGGCGTGAAGGGAATGTGCGCCTGTCGTCTGCCCGTGCGCAGCCCCAGGTCGCCGCTCACCGCACCCCTCACAGCGAGGAATCCACTTTGAGGCCGTTACTGCTCCGTCCATGGACCCTGAGACCCGGCATTTCCCTCCGACAGCGGGTCTCCGGCCTGTCGATGCTTCCTGTGACGGGCATCGCGGTGTTGTCCCTCGGCTCCGGCCTGCTGGCCACCCCGCCCGCGTTCGCCGCCGATGACCGCGGCCACGGCCCCGCAGGCAGTGCCTGGCCCGCGCCCCCGCCCAAACCCCCGCTCACGGAGCAGGACAAAGCCCTGCTCCACGCGCAGGAGCAGGCCAAGGCGAGCGGGAAACCGGTGCTCGTCAGCCACCTGACGACCGCGACCTCGCAGACCTTCGCCAACCCCAGCGGCTCACTGACCGTCGACTCGGCCTCGGCTGTCGAGCGGGTCAAGGGCACGGACGGCAGCTGGAAGCCGGTCGACGCCACCCTCCGCAGCAACCCTGACGGGTCCGTCGTACCCACCGCGGTCCCGTCCGCGCTCAGCCTCTCCGGCGGCGGCACCGGCCCGATGGCGACCATGACCACCGCAGACGGCAAGAAGCTGGCCGTCAAGGCTCCCTTCCCGCTGCCCAAGCCCACGCTCAACGGCAACAGCGCCCTCTACAGATCCGTGCTGCCGGACATCGACCTGGAGCTGAGCGCGAACAAGCTCGGCGGCTGGCGCCAGGTGCTGATCGTCCGTACGGCTCAGGCCGCGGCGAACCCGGCCCTGAAGAAGCTGAGGCTCGGAGTCGAGGCCGAGGGCCTGAACGTGAGCAGCGACGCCGCGGGCAACATCAGCGTGACCGACCACACCGGCCGGCCGCGGTTCTCCAGCCCGCCGTCGACCATGTGGGATTCGGCCACCGAGGCACCCTCGGCCGCCGCGAAGTCCGCCGCCGCAGCTACTCCGAAGTCCGCGGCCGCCTCAGAAGGGCAGTCGGTCCAGTCGACCCGGTCCAGCCCGGACGGCCCCGGAACAGACGCGACCGTCGCGGACGTGGCCGTCACGGCGAACGCGCAGAGCATCGAACTCGTCCCCGACGCCACCCTCCTCAGCCGGGGCACCGGCCCCTGGTACATCGACCCTGGGGTCAACCCGGTCGCCGACAACAGCACCCAGGCCTGGTCCCAGGTCCAGGAGGCCTACCCGACGGCCAACGGGTTCAACAGCACCGAGTACGGACGGGACCAGCCCGCCGCCGGATACTGCGGATACAAGATCGGAAACCCTCCCTGCACGGGCATCGGCAAGACGCGGGCCTATTTCCAGATCGGAGTCAACTCCAGCCTCTACAACGCCGAGGTCATCAACGCGAACTTCCACGCGACCGTGGTCACCTCCTCCAGTCCGGACACGGTCACCTCGATGGGCCTGTACTCCACCAACGCCATCGGCAGCCCCACCAGCTGGGAACGGCAGCCCTGCGACAAGAACTCGCACATGGGCGGGTGCACCAAGGTCGGTGGCATCAACATGTCCGGGACCGGTGACATCCACTTCAACGTCAAGGACCTGATGGCGACCGCCATCAGACACCAGTGGCCGACGGTCACCCTGGGCCTGGCACCGGACAAGGAGGACGACAAACTCCAGCGCCAGCGGTTCAACAACACCCCGCACATAGCCGTCGAGTACGACATCACCCCCACCGTCTGGTGGCCCCGCACCAGCCCCACTCCCGGGTTCGCCGGTACCGGCTCGTACGCGGAGTGCCAGACTCCGGGCACGGCGCAGCCCTGGGACAACCCCGGCTGGGTCGGCGCGAACAACAACATCACGCTGACCACCAACACCTACTCGGCGACCGGAAGGCAGCTCTACACCGGCTTCCAGATCTGGGACGACGACAACAACGGCCAGAGCACGTTCCCCGGAACCGGCTGGAACGGAAGCTACGGTCCCGCGACTGTGGACGTCGGCCCGCTGACGGACGGCCACCAGTACGGCTGGACCGCCCGCACCACCGATGACACGCTCACCAGCACCGAAACTCCCTGGTGCTACTTCCGCGTCGACCGCACCCCGCCCACCGCTTCCGTCACCTCCACCGACTTCCCCGCCTCCGGCACCATCGGCGCCCACCCCAAGCTGGTCGGTCAGGAAGGCACCTTCACCCTCACCGGCGCCGACCCGGCCCCTCCCGCCGGAGGCCGGAGCTCTGGCCTCGCCTGCGCCCGCTGGACCACCGACCCCGTCAAGGCCGCCGCCGGCTGGAAGTGCACCGACACCGAAACCGGCGTCGTCCCCCTGACGGAAGGCAAGGCCACCATCAAGGTCACGCCCCCGCGCTGGGGCACCAACTTCGTCTACCTGCAGACGCAGGACAACGCGGGCAACATGTCCCAGCCCTACGTCTACAGCTACTACGCCCCGTCCGACCCCGATGCGGGCAAAGCCGTATTCGGCGACGTCAACGGCGACCACAAACCCGACATTCTGCTGCCTGACACGGCCGGCGACCTCCGCAAGATCGCGGGAGGCGAGGACCCGTACAACGCGGCCAGGGCGGACATGAAGGCCGCTCCCGGCAGCACCGGCAACTGGAACAACATCCAGATCAGCCATCGCGGAAGCCTGGGCTACAAGGTGGTCGACGACCTCATAGCCCACCAGCCGAACCAGCCGAACCTCTACCTCTACACCAACGACAACAACGGCGGCTGGTTCGACGGCAAGGCACCCAGCACCGTGGGCAAACCGAGCCAGTGCGTCACCACCGCCGCCGTCACCATCGACTGCGCGGCCCACGGCTACGGCGGCGACTGGTCCAAGGTCACCCAGATCGCCGCCTTCGGCTCGGTCACCGGCGACAGCGGAACCAACCCGAACAACCTGCCCCGCACCTCCCTGCTGTTCGTCGAGAACGGTCGGCTCTGGCTCGGCACCGCCGGCGACACTGACCAGCTCTCCACCCGGGCCGTCCTGCTCTCTGCCGACGACACCCGCTGGAACGACTACGACCTGATCGCGCCCGGTCGCGCCCAAGGCACCGACTTCCCGACCTTGTGGGCCCGCTCGAAGGCCGACGGCACCCTGCACGCCTTCTCCGTCAAGGGCACTGCCCAGGCACCCGACCTCACAGGCTTCACCGATCCCGCCGCCGGCCTGATCACCGGAAGGATCGACCCCAAGTCCTATCCCCGGGTCGGCTCCGACGGAGACACCTCGGGCGACGGCATCCCCGACCTCTGGGCCGTCGACACCAACCAGCAACTCCTCGCCTTCCATGGCACGGGCACCGCGCCGAACGGCAGCTCCGCTCCGTACCCCGCCGTCACCGGCATCGACCCCGCAGGCATCACACTGGGCAATCTCAACAGGCCCACCGCCCAGTGGAAGCTCACCGGCCGGAACTCCGCCGGTGCCACAGAAGACGCCGTCTCCAACAAGAACCCCGCCACCCCGGCCGGCATCTCCTGGCCCACCGAGACCATCGGCGGCCGCGAGACGCCCTACGCCGCGTTCAGCGGGCCCGGATCCACCATCACAGCTACGAGGCCAGCCGTCGACACCCGTAAGAGTTTCACCATCAGTACCTGGGCCAAGGTCGACGGCAGCGGCGGTGTCGTCGCCAGCCAGGACGGCACCAGGAGCAGCGCGTTCTTCCTGTACGCCGACAGCGTCGCCTGGCGGTTCGCGCTGGCGCAGGGTGACACCGACGGCCTCGTCTACGACTGGTCCGTCGCCGCGGTCAACGACGCAGGCCGCTTCGTCCCCGGCGCCTGGACCCGCCTGACTGCGGTCTACAACGCCGACACCGGGCTGATGAGCCTGTACGTCAACGGCGTCCTCGCCAGCACCGGCCACCACCAAGCCGCCACCAGTCCCGCCCCGAGCGGCCCGCTCGTCCTGGGCCGGTTCAAGTCCGACGGACAGCCTGACTACTTGGGCCCCGGCCTCACCGGAGGCGTGAGCAACCTCGCTGTCTACCCTTACGCCGCCTCCGTCACAGCGCCCGGCACCAGCGGCCCCATCGCGCTGACGGCCTCGGCCGCCCACTGCGCCGACAACGACCACAGCCGCACCGAGGACGGCAACAAGATCCAGATCGCCGACTGCAACGGCACCGGCGCCCAGAGTTTCCGGATCCGCGACGACGGCAGCGTCCAGGTCCAGGGCAAGTGCCTCAACGCAGTCAACGGCGGTACCGCGAACGGCACCCTCCTCGAGCTCATGACCTGCAACGGCGGTACCGGCCAGCAGTTCCTCCCGCGAGCCGACAACAGCCTCTACAACCCCGTCTCGGGCCGCTGCGTCGACCTCGACCGCTTCAACACGACCACCGGAACCCAGCTCTGGCTCTACGACTGCAACCACAGCGACGCCCAACGCTGGACCATCCCCACCCTCGGCACGGCGCCCCTGCCCGTCCCCGCCCCGTAGACAGCCACACCGTGCGCCGCCGGGCCGTCTCCCTGTTGCGGGAGGCGGCCCGGACCCACGGGGCCCCCGTCACCCGGCCCCGGCCCGCCCCTGTTGGGCTCGGTGGGCGCGGGCTGCGGTCATCAGGGTGTCGAGGGTGTCCCTGGTGCGCAGGAGGTCGGTGATGTGCGCCGAGAGGCGCTCGCGCTCCAGAGCCATGCGCTCCAGCGCGGAGTCGGAGTTCTCCTCGCTGGGCGCGTCGACGCAGGGCAGCAGTTCGGCGATGGTGCGGCTGGACAGGCCCGCGGCGTAGAGCCGCTGGATGAACGCGACTCGCTCGGCCTCGTCGTTCGTGTAGTGCCGCTGCCCGCTGGGGCTGCGGGTGCTCGTGAGCAGCCCCTGCTCCTCGTAGTAGCGCACGGACCGGACGCTGACTCCGGCCCGTGACGCGAGTTCGCCGATCCGCACGGTGCCTCCAGGTTGTGGGCTGAGTCACAATATCTTGCCTCTGACGTCAGTGTCAGGTTCTAGCGTAGCCGCAGTGCCCGAGGCGCGGGCACTGCGGAACGCGAAGGAGTCCTGGCATGACGACCCTCTTCACCGGATACCGGCTCGGTGACCTGACGCTGCCCAACCGGGTGGTCATGGCCCCGATGACCCGGGTCCGGGCCGCCGCCGGCGGCCTGGCGACCGCGTCGATGGCGGCCTACTACGCCCAGCGAGCCACGGCCGGGCTGATCGTGAGCGAGGGGGTGCAGCCGAGCGCGGTCGGGCAGTCCAACCCGGGTACACCGGGGCTGCACACCGACGCGCAGGTCGAGTCATGGCGCCCCGTGACCGCCGCCGTCCACGCCAACGGCGGACGGATCTTCGCCCAGCTCATGCACGGCGGCCGGGTATCGCATGCCGACACCACCGGTCTTCAGCCGGTCGGGCCCTCGGCCGTGCCCGCCGTCGGCGACGTGTTCACCCCGGGCGGGCCGCAGCCCGCTCCGACTCCGCGCGCGCTGGACACCGCCGAGGTGCCCGAGCACGCGCGGTCCTACGCCCGGGCCGCCCGCCGCGCCGTCGACGCGGGCTTCGACGGCGTGGAACTGCACGGCGCCAACGGCTACCTGATCTCGCAGTTCCTCTCCTCCAACGCCAACCTGCGCACGGACCGCTACGGAGGCCCGATCGGCAACCGGATCAGGTTCGCCGTCGAAGCGGCCGCCGCCACCGTCGAGGCCGTCGGCGGGGCCAGGACCGGCATCCGGCTCTCACCGGGCGCGAGGTTCTGGGGGGTCGAGGACGCCGACGTCCGCGAGCTCTACACCGCGCTGCTGACCGAGCTGGCACCCCTCGGGCTGGCGTACGTGCACCTCGAAGCCACCGCCGACGAAGAGGTGCTGGTCGCCCTGCGCCGGGCGTGGCCGGGCACCCTCGTCATGAACCCGGTGCTCCCGATGGGCCCGAAGCAGGCCGGCCGGGACGACGCCGACCACTGGCTCGGCCTGGGCGCCGATCTGATCAGCTTCGGCCGCGCCTTCCTCGCCAACCCCGACCTGGTCGAGCGGCTGCGGCGCGGGCTGCCGATCGCCCCCGCCGACGAGGCCACGTACTACCAGGGCGGCGACGCGGGCTACCTGACCTACTCGGCCCACCAGTACACGGCGTGACCCGCGCCCCGTCCGGTCAGGGGGTCCGCGGGCGGGGTATGAGCGGCCAGGCCGCTTCGACGACCGCCTCGGGGTCCACGGTGCGCCGCAGGTAGCTCTGGAGGGAGACCGACTGCTCGGCCGCCGCCCGCACCTGGAGCTCCTGGAGATCGGCCAGGGTCATCGCCCCGACGGGCCGGTGCCGCTCCCCCATGCGGCGCACCACCCGGGCGGCGGCCACCGCGTCGGCCCGCGCGTCGTGCGCGTCGTCGAGGGACACCCCGTAGTGCTCGCACAGCGCGTACAGGGCCCGCTTGCCCTTGCGGTACTTGTCCACGTGCTTGTCGATCACCAGCGGATCGATGACCGGCGAGGGTACGCCGCCCAGCCGCTCGCTGACCGTGGCGACCGCGTGCCGCCGGCACTCCCGGTCCAGCAGGGACAGGTCGTACCGCGCGTTCATCACCACCAGCGGCGTCCCGTGGCGCAGTCCCTCGGCGACGGCCCGCGCGATCTCCTCGACGGCGGCAGCCGCCGGCACGCCGTACGTGCGGGCGTGCTCCGTCGAGATGCCGTGGATCGCCGACGCCTCCTCGGGTATCGCCACTCCGGGGTCGAGCAGCCAGGTCCGCTCCTGTGCGACCGTTCCGTCCGGGTCCAGCCGGACGACCGCCGCAGTGACGATGCGGTCGCTCTCCACGTCGGTGCCCGTGGTCTCCAGGTCGAAGGCGGTCAGCGCTCCGCTGATCCAGCTCATCGCGTCACCCCCCGACGCCCCCGGCCGCCCCAGGCCCCGTACGCCTCACCACCGTGCCAGTCCCCCATGCCCGCGCCCTTCCCCCCGTACCCGTACCGTTCGGTCAACGGCTTTCAGCCTGCCACGGGGCACTGACAAGCCGGACCACGCCCCCCGTGACCCCGTCAGGACACCGGCCGGGAGTCCTCCCACACCGACTCGAACTCCTCGCGGTAGGTCGTGAACAGCCCGTGGTCCGCGTCCTTCGGTACGCCGCGGCCCCCGCCGCGCAGCACCAGCACCGGCGCCTCCATGCCCCGCGCCCGGCGCAGGTACGACTGCACCACCGCGATGCCCGAGGACTCCCCCTCCACCAGGTAGGCGGTGAAGCGCGGGGTCTCGTCGAAGACGTGGATGTCGAAGCGCGAGGGATCCCGCAGCCCCGCGCGCACCCGCCGCACGTGCAGGATGTTCATCTCCACCGATCGGCTCAGCTCGCCCTTGCGCAGCCCCAGCTCCCGCTCGCGGCGCTTGACCGCACTGCTCGCCGGGTTCAGGAACAGCAGCCGGACCCGGCAGCCGGCCTCCGAGAGCCGGACGAGTCTTCGCCCCGAGAAGTTCTGGACCAGCAGGTTCAGGCCTATGCCGATGGCGTCGAGGCGCCGCGCGCCGCCGAAGAGGTCCTCCGCCGGGAGCTGCCGCTGGAGCCGCACCCGGTCCGGGTGGACCGAGATGACGTCCGCGTACCGGTCGCCCACCAGGTCCTCGACGGCGTCGATGGGCAGCCGGTCCGCCGACGGGCTGCCCGCGCCTCCGCCCAGCACCTCCAGCAGCCGCGCCGAGGCCCGCTCGGCCTGCTCCAGCACGGCGCGCGACAGCGCCCGGTTGCGGGAGACGACGTTGCGGGTGACCTCCAGCTCGTCGAGGGCCTGCTCGATCTCCCGCCGGTCGTCGAAGTACGGTTCGAAGCAGGGCCAGTGCTGGACCATCAGCTCCCGCAGCTGCGGGAGCGTCAGGAAGCTCAGCACGTTGTCGTCGGCGGAATCGAGCAGGTAGCCCTTTCGCCGGCTGACCTCGCGCACGGCCACGGCCCGCTGCACCCACTCCTGCCCGGCGGGACCCGCGGCGGCGACCACCCAGTCGCCCCCGCCGTGCACCGGCTCGTAGACCGGCCGCAGCACGGCCCCGACCACGGCCCGCAGCCGCTGTTCGATCAGATTGAGCCAGATGTAGGCCCGGCCGGCCCGCTGCGCCCGGGTCCGGACCTCGCTCCAGGCGTCCGCGCCCCAGTCCAGTTCGACCCCGGTCCGTGCGCCCGCGGCGCCCCCGGCCGTCGCCGGCCCGCCCGCCAGGGAGACCGCTCCGGCCGGAACTCCCCCGGAGACACCTCCTGGGGCGTCCGCCGGGCCGCCCTCGTGACCGCTGTCACCAGGGGGCAGCTCCAGACCTCCCGAGCTCACCCGTGCACCGCCTTCTGCGTCTGGACGCCCGTCTCCAGTGATCACGGAAGGGTACTCCGCGCGCGCGTCCCGGTGCAGCCCGATGGCCCGTACACCGGCTGTCCGTTGACCCATTATCCGATGCCCAGACAGTCCGCTGACCCGCATATCAGCTCTCCGGGTCACCCGGCAGGAGCATTGCAAGTCCACGCGTGGGGCCCCTCTTTCGGGGAAGATCTGGCAGGGACGTGGTCCACGCCGGATCAGCCGGGACATCCTCCGACACCGAGGGAAGAGTCGTTGTCTATGCAGGTCTGGCCGGGGCAGGCGTATCCGCTCGGCGCCACTTACGACGGCGCGGGCACCAATTTCGCGGTCTACTCCGAGGCCGCCCGACGCATCGAGCTGTGTCTCCTGCACGACGACGGCTCGGAGACGGCCGTCGAGCTGCGCGAGACGGACGCCTTCGTCCGGCACGCCTACCTGCCCGGCGTCATGCCGGGCCAGCGCTACGGATTCCGCGTCCACGGCCCCTACGAGCCCGAGCGGGGCATGCGGTGCAACGCGGCGAAGCTGCTGCTGGACCCGTACGCGCGGGCGGTCAGCGGCCGCGTCGACTGGAGCGAGGCGGTGTACGGCTACCACTTCGGCCGGCCCGACTCGCGCAACGACCTGGACTCGGCCCCGCACACGATGAGCTCGGTCGTGGTCAACCCGTACTTCGACTGGGCCAACGACCGGCCGCCGCGTCACGAGTACCACCACACCGTGCTCTACGAGGCGCACGTCAAGGGTCTGACCATGCACCATCCGGACCTCCCGGAGGAGCTGCGCGGCACGTACGGGGCGCTCGCGCACCCGGCGGTCATCGGGCACCTCGTCAAGCTCGGGGTGACGGCGCTGGAGCTGATGCCGGTGCACCAGTTCGTCAACGACCACCGGCTCGTCAACGACGGCCTGAGCAACTACTGGGGCTACAACACCATCGGTTTCTTCGCCCCGCACAACGGCTACGCCTCGGGCGACCGGGGCCAGCAGGTGCTGGAGTTCAAGTCCGCGGTCCGGGCCCTGCACGAGGCGGGCATCGAGGTGATCCTGGACGTGGTCTACAACCACACGGCCGAGGGCAACCACCTGGGCCCGACGCTGTCCTTCCGCGGGCTGGACAACGCCTCGTACTACCGGCTGTCGGACAACATGCGGCACTACACCGACACGACCGGCACCGGGAACTCGCTCCTGATGCGCTCCCCCCACGTGCTCCAGCTGATCATGGACTCGCTGCGCTACTGGGTCACCGAGATGCACGTGGACGGCTTCCGCTTCGATCTGGCGGCGACGCTGGCCCGCCAGTTCCACGAGGTGGACCGGCTGTCCTCGTTCTTCGACCTGGTGCAGCAGGATCCGGTGGTCAGCCAGGTGAAGCTGATCGCCGAGCCCTGGGACCTGGGCGAGGGCGGCTACCAGGTGGGCAACTTCCCGCCGCTGTGGACCGAGTGGAACGGCAAGTACCGGGACACCGTACGGGACTTGTGGCGCGGGCAGCCGCGCACGCTGGCGGAGTTCGCGGGCCGGCTCACCGGCTCCTCGGACCTGTACCAGGACGACGGGCGGCGCCCGCTGGCGTCCATCAACTTCACCACCTGCCACGACGGTTTCACCCTCCACGACCTCGTCTCGTATGACGAGAAGCACAACGAGGCCAACCGGGAGGGCAATCGGGACGGCGAGAGCCACAACCGGTCCTGGAACTGCGGGGCGGAGGGGCCGACGGAGGATCCGGAGATCCTGGAGCTGCGGGCCCGCCAGATGCGCAACTTCATCGCCACGCTGATGCTGTCGCAGGGGGTGCCGATGCTCAGCCACGGCGACGAGTTCGCCCGCACCCAGGGCGGCAACAACAACGCGTACTGCCAGGACAACGAACTGTCGTGGGTGCGCTGGCCCGAGCCGGGCAAACCGGCGCCCTCGCTGCTGGAGTTCACCCGGCAGATGGTGTGGCTGCGGCGCGACCACCCGGTCTTCCGGCGGCGCCGGTTCTTCCACGGCCGGCCGGTGGAGGGCACGCACGACGAGCTCTCGGACATCGCCTGGTTCACCCCGCACGGCGAGGAGATGCGGGCCCGCGACTGGCAGGCGCAGCACGCGCGGTCGCTGACGGTGTTCCTCAACGGGGAGGCGATCTCCGAGCCCGGCACCCGCGGGGAGCGGATCACCGACGACTCGTTCCTGCTGATGTTCAACGCGGGCGCCGATCCGCAGGACTTCACGGTCCCGGCGGGGCACGGGGCCGAGTGGCGCCTGGTCGTGGACACGGCGCGGGCGGACGTACTGCCACCCGGCACCGGGCCGCAGTACGCGGCCGGGGACCGGGTGGCTCTGACGGGGCGGTGTCTGGTGGTGCTTCAGCGCCCGGCGTAGGCGGTGCTCCCGCCCGCTGCCGGGGAGGCCTTCGGTGGCGCCGGGACGAAGGCACTGCCGTGCCTGCGGTCGGCGGGCACCCGGGTGACGAGGGCGAGGGCCAGGCACAGTGCGGCGGCGCCGACGGCCACGGCGAAGGCCCCGGCGGGCCCGTACCACTCGGCGAGGCGGCCGGAGACGGCGAGGGCGATGGCCTGCCCGGCGACCAGGGAGCTGGCGGCGAAGGCCATCGACTCGGCGAGCCGGGCCGGTTCCACGGCCCGCTCGGTGAGGGCGAAGGCGGTGATCAGGTGCGGGGCGTAGGCGGCCCCGAGGACGGTGACGACCGCGTACAGCGGCCACAGGGCCTCGGTGAACAGCAGCGGCACCGAGAGCACCAGCGCGGCCGCGGTGGCCACCCGCCAGCGCAGGCGCAGGCCGAAGCGCGCGGGCAGCGCGCCGAGGGCGAGGCCTACGGCGGCACTGACCACGCCCATGGCGGCGTACACGATCCCGGCCTGTCCGGGGACGCCCAACTGGGCGGTGAGGGCGGCGATCCCGGCCTGGCAGGCGCCGAACATGGCGCCCTGCAGGGCGAGGGAGCCGCGGACGGCGTGGACCACCGCGGGCTGGCGGGCGCGGCCCTGGCCGCCCCGCGCCCGCTTGCCCCGCGCCCGCTCGCCGCGCGGCGGCGCCGGGGACCCGGCCGTGACGGCGGCGGTCGGGTGCAGGGCGTAGGCGCTGGCGAAGACGGCGACGAGGGCGGCCGCGCCGCCGAGGGCGAAGGCCGGGTGCGCGACGAGCGCAGCGAGTCCGACGAGGGCGGGTCCGAAGACGAACGAGACCTCGTCCAGGGTGCCTTCGAGCGAGTGGACGGCGCCGACCACGCTCTCGTCGGCCCGGGCGCGGTGCGCCAGCGCGACGGAACGGGTCCGGGCGAGGGGTCCGATCAGCGGCACGGAGGCGCCGGTGGCGGCGCCGATCGCGGCGAGCGGGACGCTGTCGAGGCCCGCGAGGGCCCCGGTGACGAGGGCGGCGGTGGCGACGGCGTTGACCGCGGCTGCGGTCAGGACGACGGGCCGCTGCCCGTGGCGGTCGGCGAGCCGGCCCAGGACGGGTCCGAAGACCACCTGGCCGGCCGAGAGGGTGCCGCCCACTATGCCGGCGGTGGCGAGGGAGCCGCTGGTCTGGGCAACGAGCAGGACGCTCCCGAACTGGGACATCGCGACGGGCAGTCGGGCGAAGAACGAGATGAGGGGGAGTAGGGGCCCGGTCAGGGCGATGACTCTTCGATAGGTGTTGACGGTTCCAACCACTTGAGGCACCTTAACCCGGTGCAGTCACCCGGATGCATTGGGTCATGGCACGGAATCCGGCAGGCTGGGTACGTACGTTCTCATGAGCCAGCCGCTGTCACGCATGCAACCGGAAACTGATGTTCCGACACCTGTCACTCCGGCGTCGACCTACCGCCTCCAGCTCGGTCCCGAGTTCTCCTTCGCGGCGGCCGGGGCGGCCGTACCGCACCTGGCCTCCCTCGGCGTGTCACACCTGCACCTCTCCCCCGTACTGGAGGCGGTGCCCGGCTCGGCCCACGGGTACGACGTCACCGACCACTCCCGGGTCAGGGCCGAGCTCGGCGGCGAGGAGGGCCTGCGGGAGCTGGCCCGCCTCGCCCGGGCGCACGGGCTCGGACTGGTGCTCGACATCGTGCCCAACCACATGGCGGTACCGACGCCGCTGCGGCTGAACCGGCCCCTGTGGGAGGTGCTGCGGCACGGGCCGGACTCCCCGTACGCCCGGTGGTTCGACATCGACTGGGAGGCGGGCGGCGGACAGCTGCTGCTGCCGGTGCTCGCCGGCCCGGTGGACTCCTGCGCGCTGGAGGCCGACGGGGAGGTCCTGCGGTACGGGGAGCAGGAGTTCCCGCTGCGCGAAGGGACCGGCGGACTGGAGCTGCCCGAGCTGCTGGCCGCGCAGTGGTACCGCCCGGCCTGGTGGCGGGAGGCCCGTACCGACCTCAACTACCGGCGGTTCTTCACCATTTCGGAGCTGATCGGGGTGCGGGTGGAGGACCCGGAGGTGTTCACGGCCACCCATGCGAAGGTGCTGGAACTGGTCCGCGACGGGGTCGTGGAGGGCCTGCGGATCGACCACGTGGACGGTCTGGCCGATCCGCGGGAGTACCTGCGGCGGCTGCGGGCCGCGGCCGGCGAGGGCTGCTGGGTGGTGGTGGAGAAGATCCTGGCCGGGCACGAACGACTGCCTCCCTCCTGGCCGGTGGCGGGAACCACCGGGTACGACGCGCTGCACCGGGTGGACGGGGTGTTCACGGACCCGCACGGCGCCGCCGAACTGGCGCTGCGCTACGCGGAGCAGACCGGGACCCCGCAGTGGGAGCGGACCGCCGAGGCAAGCGCCCGCGAGGTGCTGACCTGCGACCTGGCCGCCGAACTGGCTACGCTGGAGCGGCTGGCCGGACCGGAACTGAAGGCAGCCGTCACGGAGTTGCTGGTCTCCTACCCCGTCTACCGGCCCTACCCCGGCGACCCGGAGCCCGCGCCACAGGCCCTGGAGCGGGCCGCCGCGGTGGCGGGATCGGCCGCGGTGGCGGGCGTACGGGAACTGCTGCTGCGGGACCCCTCCTTCGCCGCCCGCTTCGCCCAGACCTCGGCGGCCCTGCGCGCCAAGTCCCTGGAGGACCGGGCCTTCTACCGGTACGCGCCCCTGCTGTCGGCCACCGAGGTCGGCGGGGATCCCGGCCGCCCGGCCGTACCCCCGCGGGAGTTCCACGCCTACTGCGCCGCGCTCGAACGGGACTGGCCCGGCTCCGGGACGGTGCTCTCGACGCACGACACCAAACGCAGCGCCGACGTCCGGGCCCGCATCGCGGTGCTCTCGCAGGCCCCGCACCTCATGGACCCTGCCGCCGGCCCGGATGCCCAGCTCGCCTGGGTGGCCCGGCAGACCGCGCTGGGCCTCGGCGAGGTCCCGCAGGCCGCGCCCCGGCTGGCCGGAGCCCTGCTCAAGGCGGTCCGCGAGGCAGCCCTGCGCACCAGCTGGACCGAGCCCGACGAGGCCTACGAGGCGACCGTCGCCGGGTACGCCCCGCGCCCCCTCGACCTGCCGCCCGAGCTCGCGGAGGCGGCCCGCGCCAACCTCCTCGGCATGGCCCTGCTGCACCTGGCGATGCCCGGGGTCCCCGAGGTCTACCAGGGCGCCGAGACGGAGTACCGGGCCCTGGTCGACCCGGACAACCGCCGCCCGGCCGAGTTCCCGCGCCGGGCGCTGGCCCGGCTGGACGCGGGGGCCGCGCCCCGGGACCCGGCCGAGGAGAAGCTGGCCCTGACCGCCGCCCTGCTGCGGCTGCGCCGGAACCGGCCCGGCCTGTTCACCGGCTACGCCCCCCTGACCGCCCGGGGCCCGGCCGCGGAGCACTGCCTGGCCTTCGCCCGCCCGCCGGGGCTGGTCGCGGTGGCCACGCGGCTCTCGCACCGGCTGGCCGGGGCGGGGGGCTGGCGGGACACCGTCCTGCCGCTGCCGCCCGGACGGTGGACGCCGCTGCCGGTGGCCGACGGCGCGCACGGGCTGCACGGGTCGCGCGGCGCGCACGGGGCCTCGTACGAGGGCGAGGTGCCGCTGGCCGGACTGCTCGACGCCCTGCCCGTCGGGGTCCTGCTCCGCGACGACTAGGGGGTGTCCGGGGGACGGGTCGGGGGAGAGCAGCGCGCAGTCCTCGCCGACCGCGCCCCGGACCATTTGGCCGGGGCGAGGACGATCAGGCCGGGCGAGGCGTTGGCCAGGGGATTCCAGGTGGGTCGCGGGAACTGCGGAGCCCGCGGAGCAGTAGGCGGTGTGCGCGGCGGGCATGGCATCCCTTGTGACTCTCCTCCGCGACATGTGCTATCCCACCCCTCATGAACTCGCCCTGGCCGCCCGCGCCCTGGCGGACGAACACCCCGGCCTGGTCCGGCTGCGGCAGGCCGGAACCTCCCGGGGCGGGCAGCCGCTCTGGGTGCTGTCCGTCGCCGCCGCCGACGCCGCGGTCAACGGCCTGCCCGGGCAAGGGCAGGCGCGGGGCCAGGCGCAAGGGCACGGGCACGGGGCCGGACGCAATGTCCTGGTCGTCGCCGGGGCCCACGCGAACGAGCCCGTCGGCGGGGCCACCGCACTGTCCCTGGCCCGCCGGCTCATCCACGACCCGGCGCCGCGCGCCGGCTGCGGCTGGCACTTCCTGCTCTGCGCCGACCCGGACGGCGCGGCCCTGCACCGCACGCCCCGCCCCTATTCGCTGCTCGACTACCACCGCAACTTCTTCCGGCCCCCCGGGCCCGAACAGCCGGAGTGGGCGCCGTCTTTACTGCCCCCGGACCGGCTGCCGCCCGAGACCCTGGCCCTGACCGCCCTCATCGACGAGCTGCGGCCCGTCCTCCAGGTGTCCCTGCACGCGACGGACCTCGGCGGGTCCTGGGTGCAGCTGACCCGCGACATACCCGGCCTCGCCGAGCCCTTCGCGAAATCGGCCGCGGAACTGCGCATCCCGGTGGAGACCGGCGCCTCGGACGCGGCCGGCTGGCCCTCCCCCGGGCCCGGGATCTACGTGATCCCGGAGCCGGGGAGCGAGGCCGCCGGAGCCTTCCACCCGGAGGACACCCGGCTCAGCACCTGGTACCACGCCCACCGGTACGCCGGTACCACCGCCATCGTCGAGGTCCCCATGTGGGCCTCCGACCTGGTGGACGATCCCGCCCCGCACCCCGACCCGCGCGGCGCCCTGCGCGTTCTGGCCGGCCGGCTCACCGAGGACGCCGCGCTGGTGGCCGGGGTGCGGGAGCTGATCCGGGGCGCCGAGCCGCCGCCGCACCGGGACCCCGACGCGGCGCCGCTGCTGCGCGCGGTGGACTGGACGCTCGCGCTGATCCCCCGGATCGCCCTGGAGTGGAGCGGCCGCGGAGCGCCCGCGGAGGCCACGGCCGCGTACATCGCCGGGATCGACGCCTTCGGGCGCCGCCTGTCGCTGCGCGCCGCCGCGATGCTGCTACGGGTGCTGCGGACGCGGGGCCATCCGGCGGCGCCCACGCTCGACCGGCTCGTCACCGGCTGGTGCGAGGGGTTCACGGCCCGGTTCCAGGCGCGCTGGGTGCCCGTGGCCACCCAGGTGGAACACCAGTCCCGGACGGTGCTGGCCGCGTACGCGCGCCTCGTGGATCCCGAGCCCGGTCCCGGGACCCGGCCCCCGGGACCGGCCCCGGCGGAACCACAGGCCGCGGCCCCGCCGGCCGTTCAGGACGCGGCCGGGCCCACGGCCAGACCGTAACGGCGCTTGGGGTGGCCGGTGGCGCCGAGGCGGTCGTAGAAGCGGATCGCGCCCTCGTTCCAGTCGGGGGTCTGCCACTGCACCTGTTCGACGCCGAGCTCCCGGGCGAGGTCCCGTACGCCGTCCATCAGGGCGGCGCCGAGGCCGTGGCCGCGCGCGTCCCCGGCAAGGTAGAGGCAGTCCATGTGGAGGTAGTGGCGGGCGTCCCAGAAGGCGAACTCGGTGGAGCAGGCGGCGTATCCGGCCACCGCCCCGTCCGGGGTCTCGGCGAGCAGCACCCACAGCGCAGCCCCCTCGGCGAACAACTGCGGGCCGAGCCGGTCGGCGAGGTCCGGGGGGCGGGGTGCGGACTTCTCGTACGCGACGTGCTCGTGGATGAGTTCGACGAGCCGGGGCAGGTCCTCGGGGCGCGCGCGGCGCACGACGGGCGTGTGTTCCATGAGCACCATCTTGCGCCCCCGCCCGGACCCGCCCCGCCCGGACCCGGCCTCCGGCGGACGGCGCTCCGTCAGCTCGCCGAGAGCCGGAAGTCGACCTTCCCGAAGCTGATCTGGTCCCCGTCCCGGACCACGGCCGAGCCCGTCACCCGGCGCCCGTTGACCGTGGTCCCGTTGGTGGAGCCCAGGTCCTTGAGCACCCACACCCCGTCCCGCAGCCGGAGTTCCGCGTGCATCCGGGAGACCGTCTCATGGGTGAGCCGCAGCCCGTTGCCGGGGTCGCGGCCGATCCGCAGCGTCCCCGTGCTCGGGTGCGGGAGGAGCAGCTTGGGCAGCCTCTCGGCGGTCCAGGCGCGCCGGACGCCGACCGTGACGGCGGAGGCCCGGCCGACCCAGCCGAACAGCCGGCGGGTCCAGGGGCTGGCCTCGCCCTCCCGGCCCGCGAGGTCGGCGGTGAGGACCGCGAGGTCCTCCGACCGCCGGGCGACCAGCGCCAGTTCCATGCGGCGCAGGAACGTGTCGTGCGACAGTCGGCCCAGGGCAGCGCCCTCCCGGAGCTGACCCAACGCCTGCTCGCGCTCCGCGTCGGAGAGCCGCGGCGCGGGATAGGAGGCAAATTCGAAACTGGATGTCACAGGGTGATTGTCGGCCCGTCGGGGCCGGAGTGTCCAGAACTCCCCCGCGACGCCCGGAATGATGGGCACGATACGCATGCTGGACACCGCCGGAGACGAGGGGACCGTCCGTGCAGTTCGAGGTGTGGGCACCGCTGACAGGTCATGTCGCCATGCGACTGGACGACGCGACGTACGACATGGCGCGCGACCCGGACCGGGACGGCTGGTGGTTCGTCGAGGCCCCGGCCGCCGACGGGAGCCGCTACGGGTTCCTGCTGGACGGCGGGTCGAGCGCGGGAGGCGTCGTCCGGCCCGACCCGCGAGGACGCCGGCTGCCGACCGGGCCCGACGGGCTGTCGGCCGTGGTCGACTTCGCGGCCCTCGTCCCGGAGCCGGCGGCCCCGGGGCCGCGCACCCCGCTCCAGGACGCAGTCCTGTACGAGCTGCACGTCGGCACCTTCACCCCGGAGGGCACCTTCGACGCCGCGGCCGCCCGGCTCGCCCACCTGGCCGGGCTGGGCGTCACGCACGTGGAGCTGATGCCGGTCTGCCCCTTCCCCGGCCGGCACGGCTGGGGGTACGACGGGGTCGCGCCCTGGGCCGTCCACGAGCCGTACGGCGGCCCGGCGGGCCTCGCCCGCTTCGTGGAGGCCGCGCACGCCGCGGGGCTCGGCGTGGTGCTCGACGTGGTCCACAACCACCTCGGCCCCTCCGGCAACCATCTCCCCGCCTTCGGGGCGTACTTCACCGACACCCACCACACCCCGTGGGGCGCGGCGGTGAACCTGGACGCGCCCGGCTCCGACGAGGTCCGCGCCTACTTCCTCGGCAGCGCGCTGGCCTGGCTGCGCGACTACCGGATCGACGGGCTGCGCCTCGACGCGGTGCACGCGCTGGTCGACGGACGGGCGCTGAGCTTCCTGGAGGAACTCGCCGCGGCCGTGGACGAACTGGCGGCGGAGACAGGCCGGCCGCTGTTCCTGATCGCCGAGTCCGACCAGTGCGATCCGCGCACCACCACCCCGCGCGCCGAGGGGGGCCTCGGCCTGCACGCCCAGTGGAACGACGACTTCCACCACGCCCTGCACTGCGCGCTGACCGGCGAATCCCAGGCGTACTACGCGGACTTCGCCGAGGCCCCGCTGACCGCCCTCGCCAAGACCATGACCCGGGCCTTCTTCCACGACGGGACCTGGTCCTCCTTCCGGGGCCGCACCCACGGGCGCCCCCTGGACCGCCGCCGGACCCGGGCCCACCGCTTCCTCGGCTACACCCAGACCCATGACCAGATCGGCAACCGGGCCATCGGCGACCGGCTCGCGGCCTCCCTCTCCCCCGGCCTGCTGGCGTGCGCCGCGACCGTGGCACTGACCGGCCCGTTCGTACCGATGCTGTTCATGGGCGAGGAGTGGGGCGCGGGCACCCCGTGGCAGTACTTCACCGACCACCCGGACCCGGAGCTCGCCGAGGCGGTACGGACCGGCCGGCGGCGGGAGTTCGCGGCGCACGGCTGGAAGGCCGAGGAGATCCCCGACCCGCAGGACCCCGCCACCCGGGACCGCTCCTGCCTGGACTGGGCCGAGCCGGAGCGGCCCGGGCACGCGCGCCTGCTGGCCTGGTACCGCACCCTCGTCGCGCTCCGCCGCACGCACCCGGACCTGCGCGACCCGGACCTCGCGGCGGTCCGGGTCGCGCACGACGAGGAGCGGCGCTGGCTGACCTTCCGCCGGGGCGACGTACGGGTGGTGGTGAACCTCTCCCCGGATCCGGCGACGATCGCGCTGGGCCGCAACGGCGTGCGGGTGCTGGCCTCCTGGGAGCCCGTCCACCATCCGGGCCCGGACGGGCGGATCCACGTTCCGGGCGAGTCCGCGGTGGTCCTGGCCCCGTAGGGGGTACCAGCTGCGTCCCGTCGGGCTATTCGACGATCGCCAGCTCGCGCGGGGCGTTGTTGAGGCGGCGCACCCCGTCCTCGGTCACGGTCACGATGTCCTCGATCCGGACGCCGAACCGGCCCGGCAGGTAGACCCCCGGTTCCACGGAGAAGCACATGCCGGGGACCAGGGGCTGTTCCTCGCCCTCGACCATGTACGGCGGCTCGTGGGTGGTGACGCCGATGCCGTGGCCGGTGCGGTGGATGAAGCGGTCCCCGTAGCCGAACTCGGTGATCACCGCGCGGGCCGCCCGGTCCACCTCCTGGCAGGCGATGCCCGGGCGGACGGCCGCGGTGGCCGCCTGCTGGGCCTCGCGGACGATGTCGTGGACGCGCTGCTCCTCTGCGCTCGGCTCCCCGACGTGCACGGTGCGGGAGATGTCGGAGCCGTAGCCGTCCCGCAGTCCGCCGAAGTCGAGCACCACCATGTCGCCGTGCCGGATCACCCGGTCGGCGGCCTCGTGGTGCGGGTTGGCGCCGTTGGGGCCGGAGCCGACGACCGTGAAGTCGACCTGGGAGTGGCCGTGCACGCGCAGCAGGGAGGCCAGATCGGCGGCGACGTCGCTCTCCCGGCGTCCGGCGAAGGGCAGGTGCAGGACCTGCGCGTAGGCGGCGTCGGCGGCCGCGCCGGCCGCCGCGAGGCGTTCCAGTTCCCGTTCGTCCTTGACGGCGCGCAGCATGGGCAGGGCGTCGGTGAGGGGCACGTACGAGGTGGTGGGCAACTCCCGCTGGAGGCCGAGGAGGTGGAGGGCCCAGGTGTTGTCGCTCACGCCGAAGCGCCCGGCGACGTCCAGCAGGGGTGAGGCCACGGCGTACGGGTTCTTGCCGTCGGCCCAGTCCCGCAGGGTCAGCGCGGAGGCGCCCGGTGCCTTGGCGGCGTCGGGGGCCTCCAGCGCGGGCACGACGAGCACGGGGTCCTGCCCGGCGGCGAGCACGAGCAGGGTGAGCCGCTCGGTCTCGGCGGTGACGCGGTATCCGGTGAGGTGGGCGAGGTCGGGCCCGGGGGCGATCAGCAGGCCGGCCAGTCCCGCGTCGGCGGCGCTCTGTGCGGCGGCGGCCATCCGGGCGGCGTAGTCGGCCGCGGTGAAGGGGGCGGGGTCAGTGGTCATACGGGGATCCTGCCGTGAGCCGTGCGGCAAGGGCAGCGGCCGCGCCGGTCGGGGCGCCGGGCGAGAGCAGTTCCGTACGGTGCACCAGGCGCGGCGCGGACAGCGGTACGGCGGCCCCCGCCCCGGCGGCTGCCGCGGCCCCGGCGACACGGTGCGGCAGCACGACGAGGCCGTGTCCGGCGAGGGCCAGCGCGCAGAGTCCGTGCAGGTCGGTGCCCTCGTAGCGCATGGCGGTACGGGAGCCCGGGCGGGCGGTGATCCCGGCGGCGCCGACCGGCAGGCCCACCCCGGGGGCGTCGAGCCAGCGCGCGTCGGCGAGGTCCGCCAGCCGGAGCGCGGCCCGCCCGGCGAAGGGGTGCCCGGCGGGCAGCAGCACGGCCAGTTCCTCCTCCCCCACGCCGGTCACGGTCAGCGGGGCCACGTCGGGCAGCCGCAGCGGGTCGCTGGGCGCGGCCAGGCCGTCGACCAGGCCGAGGTCGCAGCCTCCGGTGGCGACGGCGGCGGGCACCTCGGCGGGCGGCAGCACCCGCAGCGTGACGCCGGTGGCGGGCAGGGCGGCCGGCAGCCGGGGCCCGAGGGCGAGCGGGGACACGGCGAGCGTGACCCGCCCGGGCGGTGCGGCGGCCAGCCTCAGCACGTCGGCGCGGGCGGCGTCGAGCCGCAGCAGCAGCGGCCCGGCGTGTTCCAGGAGCCGCACTCCGGCGGGGGTCGGCGCCACCGGCCGCCGGGTGAGCAGCTCGGCGCGCAGGTCCCCTTCCAGGGCGGCGATGTGCTGCGAGACGGCGGACTGGGTGTATCCGAGCTCCCGGGCCGCCCCGGAGAAGGAGCCCAGGCGGGCGACGGCGACGAAGGTGCGGAGCAGGTGCGGATCCATGCCCATCAGCATTGCTTATCGATCATGCAGGAACAATCGTTGGCGCTGAAGCGGGATCCGGTCGCAGGATGATCCGCATGACCACCGCACCGATCGCGCGGGTCGCCCTCGTCGGCGACCGCTCCCCGCACGTGACCTCCCACACCCGGATCCCGCTGCTCCTCGAAGCCCTGGCCATGCGCGACGGACTCGTCCTCGACGCGTACTGGATCCCCACCGGCGACGCCGCGGCCGAGGCCGCCTCGGGGGCCCTGGCTCGCTTCGACGCCGTGTGGGTGCTGCCCGGGAGCCCGTACGCCAGCGAGGCCGGGGCGCTGGCGGCGATCCGGACGGCCCGGGAGGAGGGCATCCCCTTCCTCGGGACCTGCGGCGGCTTCCAGCACGCCCTGCTGGAGTACGCCCGCAGCGTCTGCGGTCTGGCGGGGGCCGCGCACGCCGAGCAGGACCCCGGGGCCGAGGACCCGCTGATCGCGCCGCTCGCCTGTTCGCTGGTGGGGCACTCGGGCCTCGTACGGGCCGAGGCCGGGTCGCTGGCCGAAGCCGCGCTCGGCGCGGAGCGCTCGGTGGAGCACTACCACTGCGACTACGGGCCCGCGCCCCGGCACCTGCCGGTGCTCGCCGCCCACGGGCTGCGGCTGTCGGGGCACGACGAGGACGGGCAGGTGCGCGTCGCGGAGCTGCCCGGGCACCCCTTCTTCCTCGCCACCCTGTTCCAGCCGGAGCTGGCCGGGGACGGGACGAGGCCGCACCCGGTGATCCGGGCCCTCGCCGCGGCCGCCGTCGCCCATGCCGCCCGCCGTACGGACGGGGTCACGGCCCGGCTCGCGGCCACCCTCGCCGGGAGCCGGTCCGCCGGATAACGCGTCGCGGGAGCACCCCGCTGATCGGCTATGCTGTGCTTGCACATCGAACGGGTGGTCCGCCGCCCGTCGTGGTGGGTGTAGCTCAGTTGGTAGAGCACCTGGTTGTGGTCCAGGTGGCCGCGGGTTCAAGTCCCGTCACTCACCCTGTAGGTCCCCTGGGGGTACGAGGTTCTTCCTCGTACCCCCAGGGGTCTTTTTTGCGCCCCGCGCCCCGCGCCCGGAGGCGACGCCGTACGTTCCGCCCTGCGGGCCTGCAGTCCAGCTCACCGATGTGAGCCGGTACCGCTTCTCGGCGTGCGGCCACGCCCGCGAAGTTAACGCAAGCGTTAACCTCGCGGGCGGTGGAGGCGGCGGTTCACCCGTCCGGGAGCGTCAGACGGTCTTGATCGCCGGGTCGGAGACCCCCGGCGCGCCCGTCTCCACGTGGCCGGCGAAGCGGCGCAGGAAGGTGCTGTCGGCGTCGGAGACGACCTTGACGTCGTACCAGCGGGCCGTCGTGCGGAGGTCGACCGTGTGGGTCACCGTGGCGCCGGGGTTGACCTTGAAGGTCTGGGGCGCGCCGCCGTAGGCGTTGGTCACGGTCAGGTTCACCGCGGCCGTGCCGGAGTTGGCCATGCTGAGGGTCAGGTTGCCGGTGGCCGCCACGTGGCGGGCCGTGACCTCGGGGCCGGCCTTCTTCGCCGGGCCCTTCCAGGTGCGCAGGAAGCCGTTCGGACCCCAGACCGTCAGGTTGATCTGGTTGCCGGTGGAGCTGCTGGTGCTCCAGGTGTCCGAGAGGGTCTTGCCCGCCTCGACGGTGTACGGCCAGGGGCCGTCCGTCCGGTTGCCGGAGGTGCTGTGGAAGTGGGCGCCGAGGGCGGGACCGCTGGCGAAGGTCAGGGTGAACTTGCCGGTGGACACGGTGGCCTTGCCGTCCACGTACGGGCTGTAGCCCAGGGCGCGGGTCGGCTTGGAGCCGGCCTCCTGCTTCGGGAGGGTGCCCGTGGCCGGCACGGTCGGGTAGTAGGACGGGTGGCGGTCCTTGTCCGGCGGGACGTAGCCGGCCGTGGACGGGAGCGCGGCGGGGGCCGCGTCCGCCTGGGTGAAGTCGAAGGCCGAGGTCAGGTCGCCGCACACGGCGCGGCGCCACGGCGAGATGTTGGGCTCCTGCACCCCGAAGCGCTTCTCCATGAAGCGGATCACGGAGGTGTGGTCGAAGGTCTCGGAGCAGACGTAACCGCCCTTGCTCCAGGGGGAGACCACGATCATGGGGACGCGCGGGCCGAGGCCGTACGGGCCGGCCGCGTAGCCGGAGACGCCCCCTGTGTACAGGTCGCCGGTGACGCTCGCCGTGGACAGGCCCCAGGCCGAGGAGGCCGGCGGGTACGGCGGGACCACGTGGTCGAAGAAGCCGTCGTTCTCGTCGTAGGTGATGAACAAGGCGGTCTTCGCCCACACCGCCGGGTTCGCGGTGAGCGCGTCCAGGACCTGCGAGATGTACCAGGCACCGAAGTTCGTCGGCCAGTTGGAGTGCTCGCTGAACGCCTCGGGGGCGGCGATGTAGGAGACCTGCGGCAGGGTGCCGTTCACCACGTCGGCGCGCAGCCGGTCGAAGTACCCTTCGCCCGCCTTGACGTTGGTGCCCGTGCGGGCCTTCTCGTACAGGGCACTGCCGGGCTGGGCGTTGCGGTAGGTGTTGAAGTACAGCAGCGAGTTGTCGCCGTAGTTGCCGCGGAAGGCGTCGTTGATCCAGCCCCACGAACCGGCCGCGTTCAGGCCGTCGCCGATGTCCTGGTAGACCTTCCAGGAGACGCCGGCCGACTCCAGGCGCTCGGGGTAGGTCTTCCAGCCGTAGCCGGCCTCCTGGTTGCCCAGGACCGGGCCGCCGCCGGTGCCGTCGTTGCCCGTGTAACCGCTCCACAGGTAATAGCGGTTGGGGTCGGTGGCTCCGATGAAGGAGCAGTGGTAGGCGTCGCAGACGGTGAAGGCGTCGGCGAGGGCGTAGTGGAACGGGATGTCGTTCCGCGTCATGTACGACATGGTCGTGGCCGTCTTGGCCGGAACCCACTTGTCGTACTTGCCCTTGTTGTAAGCCTGCTGGCCTCCGGCCCAGTCGTGGTTGAGGCCCGTGAGGAACTGCATTCCGAGGTCTTCCACCTGCGGGTTGAAGGGCAGGATGTCCTTCGTCCCGTTGGACTGGTGGAAGACGGACTTGCCGTTGTCCTGGACTACGGGCCGGGGGTCGCCGAAGCCGCGTACGCCCTTCATCGCCCCGAAGTAGTGGTCGAAGGAACGATTCTCCTGCATGAGGACGACGACGTGCTCGATGTCCTGGATCGTTCCGGTGCTGCCCTGCGCCGGGATGGCCGCGGCCCGCGCGATGCTCTCGTTCAGCATCGCGACGGCTGCCGTGCCTCCGGCGATCTGGAGGAACCTGCGACGGTTCAGCTCTGTCATGGGTGACGACCTCTGGGAGTGATGGGGGGAGTCGGGGGCGCCCCAAGGACAGCGGTCCCGGGGTACCGGACGGGGATCAGCTCGTGACACGGCGCCGTACACCTGGCGAACGAAAGACCTCCGGAGCGGGCCGCACCTGCCGCCGGCGCCGAATGCAGGGAGGGTAAAGCAGCGCCCGGCGGCACAACAGGCCCCGGCGGCACGCTCTTTGCACGGCGACCGGTTCCCGTCCCGCGTACTCAGCCGGGCCGCACCGCGATATGAGCATCCCTACTCAGGACCCGGCGGGCCCTGCTTGCCATAGTGTGAACATGCTCTTTCAGCCATCCGACCCGCCGCAGCGCGCCGGGATAACCGCCGTCGGCAGCCAGCTGCCCGAGCAGGTCCTGTCCTCGCAGGACCTCCAGCGGGAGGTGGCCCGGCGCAGTGGCCTGACCCTGCCCGCGACCCTGCTGAAACAGGCCACCGGGATCGTCTCCCGCCGGGTCGCCGACGAGGGGGTGTACGCCTCCACGCTCGCCGTGGGCGCCGCCCGCCGGGCCCTGGACTCCGCCGGGCTGAACCCGCTCGACATCGACCTGCTCGTCTTCGCCTCCGCCTCCCGGGACATGGTCGAACCCGCCACCGCGCACATCGTGCAGGCGGAGCTGGGCTCGCGGGCCCACGCCCTGGACGTCACCAACGCCTGCAACAGCTTCGTCAACGGGATCGACCTCGCCCGGTCCATGGTCCTGGCCGGACGGGCGCGGCGGGCCCTGGTGGTCACCGGGGAGACCCCGAGCCGGGCCGTGTGCAAGGACCCCGCCGACTTCGCGGAGTTCCGGCGCGGCTTCGCGGGCTACACCTTCGGGGACGCGGGGGCGGCCGTCGTCGTGGAGGCCGTGGAACGGGGCGGCGTCCTCCACGTGGACACCGAGACCCACTCGGAGCACTGGGAGGTCGGCGGCATCCCCGGCGGCGGGTCACGGCACCCGCGCGGGGACGCGTACACCTACTTCCGCGGCGACGGACACGAACTGCGGGGCGTCTTCGAGAAGGTGGGCACCGCCGTCATCGAGCGGACCCTGCACCGCACGGGCCTGGACTGGGACGGCTTCGCCAAGGTGCTGGTGCACCAGGTGACCGTGCCCTACCTGGAGCGGTTCGCGGAACTGACCGGGGTGCCCGCCGGAAAGCTGGTGGTGACCGTGCCCGAGCTCGGCAACATCGCGAGCGCGAGCATCGGGGTGCAGCTGGACCGGGTGTACGGGGAGCTGGCCCCGGGCGAACGGGTGCTGTTCGTGGGCCTCGGCGGCGGGATCAGCATCATGACCATGGTCTGGGAGAAGTCATGAGCACCAGCCTGTGGGTGGTCGTACCCGCGCACGAGGAGGAGGCCCGGCTGGCCGACACCCTGCGGGCGCTCGCCGCGCAGCGGGACCGGGACTTCACGCTGCTGGTCGTCGACAACGCCTCGCGGGACGGCACGGCGGCGATCGCCCGCACGTTCGCGGCGCGGGCGCCCTTCCCCGTCGAGGTGATCGAGGAGCCGCAGAAGGGCGTCGGGTCCGCCGTGGACACCGGCTTCCGGTACGCCATCGACCGGGGCGCCGCCCTGCTCGCCCGCACCGACGCCGACTGCCTGCCCCGGCCCGGCTGGACCCGCGCCGCCCGGAGCGCCCTCACCCGCAGCCCGGGCCTGATCTGCGGCCGGATCACCGCCCGGCGCGACGAGCACGGCCCCCTCGGCCGGGCCGGGTTCGGCGTCCTGGTGGCCCTCGCCGCGCTCTTCGGACGGCTGCGGCCCGAACACGCCCGGCGCAACGGCTACCGGGCCCCGTACCGCATGCACGCCGGGAACAACATGGCCATCACCGCCGAGCTGTACCTGGCCGTCGGCGGCATGCCCCGCCGCCCCTCCCCCACCGACCGGCTCTTCCTCAACGCCGTACGCCGCCACACCGACCGCATCACGCACTGCCGCGAGATGGTCGTGGAGAACTCGACGCGGCGCCTGCGGGCCTACGGCATCGCGGGCACCGCCCGCTGGTACCTGGACCAGGGCAGCGGCCGCCACGGAACGGACCCCCGCTGATGCTCGACCGCCTCGACCACGCGCTGCGCAGCCGCCCCGAGCGGCCCGCCGTCCTCACCGCCGCCCG
Source organism: Streptomyces sp. NBC_01408 (assembly GCF_026340255.1). Taxonomy (GTDB): domain Bacteria; phylum Actinomycetota; class Actinomycetes; order Streptomycetales; family Streptomycetaceae; genus Streptomyces. The sequence continues at coordinate 187,318 of NZ_JAPEPJ010000003.1, forward strand.
CAGCGGCGCAGCCCGGGTCCGCGCCACCCGCGGCGAACTCGCCGAGCTGGGCGACGCGTACGCCGCCGCCCTGCACGCGCGCGGGCTGCGCGCCGGGGACACCGTGGGCGTCGCCGTACGCCCCGGCCCCCGGGCGCTGGCCGTACTGCTCGCCCTGTGGCGGCTCGGGCTGCGCGGGGCCGTGCTCGACCCCGGCGCGGGGCCCGACGTCCTGCGCGCCCGCCTCGCCCTGGCCCGGCCCTCGCTGGTCCTCGCCGATGCCACCGCCCAGGCGGTGGCGGGCTGGGCCCGGCCGCTGGCCCGGCGGGCCCGGCTCGCCCTGCCGGACCTGGCGGAACTGGGGCCGGTGGCCACCGTCGGACCGCGGCTGCCGGGCTGCGCGCCCGCGCTGGACCCGGCGGCGCCCCGGACGGGGGTTCCCGTACACGGCGACCACGACGGGGACGCGGTGATCGTCTTCACCTCCGGGACCACCTCCCTGCCGCGCGCCGTGGTCCACAGCCGGGCCGGCCTGGCCGCCGGCATGGCCACCGTCGCCGCCCTCTTCGACGCACGGCCCGACCGCCCGGTGCTCGGCGGCACCTTCTTCGTCCTGGTCCCCGCGCTCACCGGCGGCGCCCCGGTGGCCCTCCCGGCCCGCACCCCCCGGGTGCTGGCCCGCCAGCTGCACCGGCTGCGCCCGCAGGACACCTACCTCACCCCGCCCCAGCTGCGGGACGCCCTCGGCGCGGGCGCCCGCTTCCACGGGCGGGTCTGGACGGGCTCGGCTCCCGCCGGCGCCGCGCTGCTGGAACGGGTCCGGGACGCGGGCGCCGACCAGGCGTGGGGGGTGTACGCGCTCACCGAGCTGTTCCCGGCCGCCGCCGTCGAAGCCCGTGAGAAGGCCGCCTTCGAGGGCCCCGGCGACCTGGTCGGCGCCCCGCTTCCGGGCGTCCTCGCCAAGCCCGACGCGGACGGCCAGCTGCTGCTCGCCGGGGACGCCGCCCGCCACCGCTACCTCGGGGAGGAACCCGACCCGTGGGTGCGTACGGGGGACCGGGCGCGGCTGGACCCCGCCGGGCGGATCGTCCTGGAGGGCCGCTGCAAGGACATGGTGCTGCGCCGGGCCGAGAACATCTACCCCGGCCTGTACGAACCCGCCCTGCACGTGCCGGGCGTGGAACTGGCCCTGCTCGTCGGGGTCCCGGCGGGCGAGGGCGACGAACGCCTGGTGGCCGTCGTACAGCCGCGCCGCGGCTCGGCCGAAGGCGCCCTGCGCGCCGCCCTGGCGGAACCGATCCGGCGCATGGGCACCGCCCGCCCCGACGCGCTGCTGTTCGCGGACGTCCCGCTGTCGGGACGCTCCCGCAAACCGGACCGTGCGGCGACGGCCGCCATTGCGGCGCGACGCCTGGGCCTGACGAGGTGACCGCCTCGATTCTCCCCGCAGGCGGGTCCGGGGCTCCCCTGGGCCACCGGCTCCGGCCCTGGGCCTGTCTTTCGGATCGGGCCAGGCCCGTGGCGCCCGGCCTGACCCGAAAGACGGGCCCGAGCGCCGCGCCGCCCGCCGTACTCCACCCACCAGCAGGAGCCGCCCGATGACCAGCACGTCCTCCACGCCGGGCCTGCTCACCACGTCCGCCGCCGCCCCGGCCGGGGCCCAGGCGCGGGCCCGGCGACGCGACCGCCGGGTCTACCTGGGCAGCCATCCCGTGCTGTTCGGGCTGCTCGCCGCGGTGCGCGGGCGGCCCGTCCGCCGGATCGGCGGCACCGTGCTGGTGCACGGTGCGGAGGCCTACCGGCAGGCGCTGACCCGGCTGCCGCTGGACCGGACCGCCGAGGGCACCACGGGGGGCGCGGCGCGCTCCGCGCTGGCGGGCGAGGGGGATGTGCTCTTCGACCAGGAGGGCAGCGGGCACCGGTCGGACCGGCGGGACCTGGCCGGTCAGCTCTCCGCGGCCGGGGTGGCGCGGCTGCGGGCCGGGTGGCAGCCGCTGCTCGTACGCCGCCTCGAACCCCTCTCCCGGGGCGGCGCGGTGGACCTGGTCGGGCTCTCCCGGGAGCTGGCCGGCTCGGTGGTCTGCGCGCTGCTGGGCTCGGACGCCGATCCGCGTGCCGTGGCCGCGGCCGCCGCCGAGGCAGCGGCCGCCTCCGTACGCAGCCACCTGCCCGGGCCGCGCCGCCGGCACGCGGAGGCCGCGGCGGTCCGCTCCGCCGCCCGGCTGCGGGACCTGCTGGCCCCGGCGGAGGGGGCGCTGGCCGCGATGGTGGCTGTGGCCGCCGTCAACACCACCGTGGCCGCGCTGCCGCGGGCGGTGGCATGGTGCGCCGATGCCGGGCTGTGGGACCAGGCCGCCGACGAGGCGCTGCGCCCGGTGCTGGCCGCCGAGCTGCTGCGGGTCACGGCCGCCTCGCCGCTGCTGCCGCGGGTGGCCGCCGCGGACGGCACGGTGGGCGGCTGCCCGGTGCGGGGCGGCGACCGGCTGCTGCTGGTCGCCCGGCACGCCGCCGGGGCGCACCGGCTCGACCCCGACGCCCGGCGGCCGGCCGGGCCGGGGACCGCCCGGCTGGTGTTCGGCGCCGGGCCGCACGCCTGCCCCGGAGCCCGGCTGGCCGAGGAGCTGCTGGCCGACGTACTGGCGGCGCTGGCCCCCGCGCGGCCGGTGGTGACGCGGGCCCGGGTGGACCGGCGGGCGGCCCTGCCGGGCTGGCGGACGCTGCTGGTGGAGGCCCGCGCATGAGCATCCGTATCGCGGTCACCGGGGCGAGCGGCTTCTGCGGCGGGCACGTGGCCCGGACAGCCGCCGCGCGCGGGGCGGAGGTGGTGTGCTTGGGCCGCAGGCCCGGCCCGCTGGGCGAGCACCGCTTCTGGGACGCCGCCCGGGGCGAGCCGGACCTGACCGGAGTGGACCTGGTGGTGCACTGCGCGGCGGCGGTCGGCGATCCGGCACCCGGCTCCCGGGCGGAGGCGCTGATGCGCGCCGTCAACGTGCACGGTACGGAGCGGCTGCTGCGGGCGGCGGCCGGCCGGCCCGTGGTCTGGATGAGCAGCGCCAGCGTCTACGACCCGCGCCTCGACCGGAGCCTGGTCGGCGAGGACCACCCCCGCGCCGGCCACCTCAACGCGTACGGCCGTACCAAGGCGGCGGGCGAGGCCCTCGCGCTGGCCGGCGGCGCGGTGGTGCTGCGGCCGCGCGCGGTCTACGGGCCGGGCGACACCCAGCTGCTGCCCCGGCTGCTCTCCCGGGTCCGGGCCGGGACGCTGGCGCTGCCGGGGCCGGACGTCCTGCTCAGCCTGACGGCGGTGGAGAACCTCGCCGACGCCTGCCTCGCGGCGGCGGGCTGGCCCCCGGGGGCGTACAACGTGGCCGACGCCGAGCCGTACGCCCGTGACCAGGCGGTACGGGAGGTCCTGCGGGCCCATGGCGTCCGGGCCCGGATCCGGCACCTGCCGCTGCCGCTGGCGCGTGCGGCGGCCCGGTTCGCGGAGTCCCTGCCGACCGCCGAACCGGCGCTGAGCCGCTACGCGGTGGACCAGCTCGCCCACCCGGTGGTCCTGGACACGGCCAGGGCCCGGTCCCGGGGCTGGACCCCGGGCCGGACCCTGGCGGACTACCTTGCCTCGGCGCCCGCGGGCGACCGGAGCGGGCGCGTCAGACCGTCGCCACGGCCCCCGCGTCGGCGATGAGCCGGTCGAGGAGCGCGAGCAGGCAGCCGCGGACGTCGGGGCGGGAGCGGGCGTCCAGCAGGAGCACGGGGGTGTTCGGGTCGCGCAGGTGCAGCGCCGCCCCGATCTCCTCGGCGGTGTAGGGCTGCTCGCCGTGGAAGCAGTTCGCGCCGACCACGAAGGGCAGTCCGCGGCTCTCGAAGAAGTCGACCGCGGGGAAGCTGCGGTCCAGGCGGCGCGTGTCGACCAGCACGATCGCCCCGAGGGCCCCGTTCAGCAGGTCGTCCCACATGAACCAGAAGCGCTCCTGGCCCGGCGTGCCGAACAGGTAGAGGACGACTCCGGCGTCGGTGAGGGTGAGGCGGCCGAAGTCCATCGCGACGGTGGTCACCGACTTGGACTCGATGCCGTCGAGGTCGTCGACGCCGACACCGGCGGCCGTCAGCCGCTCCTCCGTGCGCAGGGGCTCGATCTCGGAGACCGTCTCGACCAGGGTCGTCTTGCCGACTCCGAACCCCCCGGCGACGAGGATCTTGACGGGGGCCGCTTCCCGCGGGGCGGGAATGTCATATCCGGGCAAGGTTGTCCCTGATTCTCATGAGCAGGTGGACGTCGGTGGTCTCGGCCCCGTCCAGGGGCGACCGGTGGTGGATCAGCCCGCGGTCCGCGAGTTCGCCCAGGAGGAGCGTCATCGGGGTGAGGCGGATGTGCATCCGGGCCGCGATCTCGGCGACCGCCAGGCCGCCCGGCGGCGCGCACATGGCGAGGATGGCCTGCCACTCGGTGGGCAGGCCGCCCAGCGCGTCCCCGTCGACCGCCGCCGTGATCGTGGTGTCCATGGTGAGGACGGTGCGCGGCGCGGCCGTACGCCCGTCGGTCAGGGCGTACAGCCGCGTACGGCGGCGGCGCGCCGCGGGCTGTGGCTCGTCCTGCGGCATTACGCGGTCGGCACCTGGCCGCGCTCCGGGGTGCCCAGCCACTCGCCGAGCGCCTGGGCGGTCCGTACCGCCTCGCCGCCCAGCTCCCCGAGGCGGGCCTTGCGGGAGGTCACCACGATGAGCGTGCTGCCCTCGCCGCAGCTGACGATGCACAGGTACCTGTCGTCCATCTCGACGAGCTGGCGGATGACGCGGCCGCCCTCGACCTCCCTGGATATCGCCTTCATCGTGGCCGCGATGCCGGAGGCCGCGGCCGCCATGCGCTCGGCCTGGGGCTCGTCCAGCAGGTAGGCGCTGAGCTTGATGCCGTCGTTGGACAGCAGCACCGCTCCCTGGATGCCGGCGATCCGGTTCAGGTTGTTGTCCAGAACGCTGTAGATGGCGTCGTTGAATGCCGCTGTGTTCGATGAGGTAGTCATGGCCGATCCCGTCGGAGCTCTTCTTCCACTGTCTGGGTCCCGCGTTCGTAGTCCGCCCAGGCGTCGGCCACCTCTTCGGGTGTCGCCGCGTCCGGCCGGAGGGCTGTTTCCGGGGCGCGGGGCTCCCGTAGCTGCTCGGCGATGTGGGTCTGCGGGACCCGCTCGGGCAGCGCCGGCCGCGTGGGGGCGGCCGACAGGGCCGGCCGGACCGCGGGCACGGGCTCGGGCGCGGGCACCGGCCCGGGCACACGCGCGGGCAGCTGCGCGGGGCGGCTCGGCAGCCCGGCGGCCGTGTGCCGGACCGGCTCGGGCCCCCGTTCCACGGAACGGCGCGGCACCGGGACGGCGGCGGGCAGCTCCAGGGCCGCGGGCGCGGGCACGGTCTCGCGCGGTGCTTCCCCAACGGTCTCCACCAGGAGTCCCCTGGGGATGATCACCACGGCGGAGGTCCCCCCGTACACCGAACGGCGCAGGGTGACGGTCGCCCCGAGCTGGTCGGCGAGGTGACCGACCACGAAGAGCCCGAGCCGGTGCGCGTTCTGCGCCAGGACGGAGTACGGCGGTGCCTGGTGCAGGCGCCCGTTCATCTCCTCGTACCGCTCGGGGGTCACCCGTGGTCCGCGGTCCTCGATCTCGACCGACAGCCCGTCCGCGACCAGCTCGGCCCGGATGACCACCTTCGACCGCGGCGGGGAGAACCGGGTGGCGTTGTCCAGGAGCTCCGCGAGCAGGTGGCTGACCTGGCTGATCGCCTGCGGTTCCACGCTGGTCTCGTCCAGGGCCTGCCGCTCGATGCGCCGGAAGTCCTCGACCTCCGCGGCGGCTTCGCGCAGCAGGTCGGCGATGCGCATGGGCTCGGTGTGCGGGTCGGGGACCTCGCCGCCCGCCAGGATGAGGAGGTTCTCGATCTGCCGCCGCATGCCCACCGTCAGCTGGTCGGCGCGCATCAACTGGGCGAGCAGCGCCTCGTCGTGGCCGAAGGTGTCCTGGAGGTCCTCGGTGAGGCTCAGCTGGCGGCTGACCAGGTTTCCGGTGCGCGAGGCGATGCCCGTGGCGAACAGGCCGAACCCGTGGCGCTCGGCCGCGAGCTGCCGGTGTCCGTCGACGGACACGGCGACGGCCCGGGCGAACGCGTCGCTGATGCGTCCGACCTCGTCCCGGTCTCCGCGCACCGCCGGCAGCACCTCGGCGTCGACGGGCTGTCCGCGCTGGAGCCGGGCGACGACGTCGGGGAGGGTTTCCTCGGCGACGGTCACCGTGCGGTCGTGCAGGTCGTGCAGCCGGCGCAGCAGCGATCGCGTGGTGAACACGACGACCACCACGACGACCAGCAGCCCGCCGCCGCTTCCCCCGATGAGCCAGGCGACCTCGGTGTCCAGCTCCGCGGCCTTGGCCTCGCCGCGCGTGAGTACTTGGCGCGCCCGGTCGACGTTGAGGGTGGTCATCTGCACCGAGAAGTTCGCGTGCGCGGACCGCCAGCCGCTGACTTCGGCGGGCAGCTTGACGCCGGACTGGACGTCCGTGTGCCCGGAGATGACCGCGTTCTCGATACGGACCTTCGCCTGCCAGTCCGGGGAGGCGGTGATCCGCTCGTAGAACCGCCGGTCCCGCTCGGACAGGTTCGGCACGATCCACGTGTCGTGCAGGTACCGCTGGGCTCCCACGGCGGCGGTGAACTGCTCGAAGCCGGCCGCGCTCAGTTGCCTGGACGGCCCGGTCAGGGCCAGGATCGTGTCCTCGCGCGCCACCATCTCGCTGGCCGAGAGCATCGACACCACGGGCCGGCTCTCCTGGACGAGTTCGGAGTCCTCCGCGTGGCTGAATTCCTTCTGGTACGTCTGGATGACCGCGTCGATCACCCCGGTGTAGTAGGCGAGCGTGCTGTCGGCGCCGCCGGTACGGGCGTCCGCGCGCTGGCGGTACGCGGCCAGGCCGTCGAGCCGCCGGTTGACCTCGGCGAACGCGTCAGCGCCGGCGGCCAGTCCACGGAAGGTGGCCACGCCCTTGTCCGTGGCCTCGCGCCGGCCCCGCAGCTCCTCCTCGGACCCGGCGGTGCCCGACCACAGCGCGGCGGTCATCGTCCGCTCGGCCTGCATGCCGACCATGAGCGTGTACAGCGGGGCGCCGATCCGCTCGGAGGCGGCGACATCGGCCCGCAGGTGCTCCGACTGGGCCAGCAACCGCTCGGCGGTCACCGCCACTTGGGCGCCCATCGCCGCGGTGGGGAGCACGGCCAGCCAGATGAGCATGGTGCGCAGGCGCACGGTTCGCCGCCGACGGGGCTTCGACTGCCCTGGTATGCCTTCGGGTTCTACGGGAGACATCGGACCTCGGGAACGGGGGCGCTGGGGCGGCCGGGCGGACGGACCGGGCTCAACCGGTCCGACTGCGGCGGTATCTGAGGATGCCGATCATAACCAGCCATCCCGAAGAAACAGATAGGTGTCTTCCGCGGCCAAAGCGTGCTAGTGGCGGCGGATCGTCCCAGGCGGGAGACCTGATCGGAACCCAACCGCGACGTCCCCGACACCAGGACGGGCCCTCCCGACCGGCACGAGGTCGAAAGGGCCCGCTACGGGCGCGTGCGGGGTCAGCCCCCGTCGGAGGCCGGGTTCAGCCGCAGGGAGATCGAGTTGATGCAGTACCGCTGGTCGGTGGGCGTGTCGTAGCCCTCGCCCTCGAAGACGTGGCCCAGGTGGGAGCCGCACTTCGCGCAGCGCACCTCGGTGCGGACCATGCCGTGCGAGGTGTCGGCGATCAGCTCGACGGCCTCGGTGTCCTTCGGGTCGAAGAAGGACGGCCAGCCGCAGTGCGACTCGAACTTCTCCGACGAGCGGAACAGCTCCGACCCGCAGCCACGGCAGGAGTAGACGCCCTCCGCCTTGGTGTCCGTGTACTCACCCCGGAAGGCAGGCTCGGTGCCCGCGAGCCGCAGCACCTGGTACTCGGACGGCGTCAGTTCCGCCTGCCACTGCTCGTCCGTCTTCTCTACCTCGTACGACATCGTTCTTCCCGCTCCCTAGTTCGTCAGGCGGGCCAGGATGGCCGGACCGAGGTCCGTGACGTCACCCGCGCCCATGGTGAGAACGAGATCACCGGGCTTGGCCATTCCCGCGATGACGTCGGCGACGGCCTCCTTCGCGTGCTCCGCGGTGACGTCGGCGCCCGCCGCCCGGGCGGCGGCGATGATCAGCTCGCTGGTGATCCCCGGGATCGGGTCCTCGCGGGCCGGGTAGATGTCCAGGACCACGGAGGCGTCGGCGAGGGCCAGGGCCTGGCCCATCTCCTTGCCCAGTTCCTGGGTCCGGGAGAAGAGGTGCGGCTGGAAGACGACCAGGATGCGGGAGTCCCCGGCGGCGCCGCGGATGGCCTCCAGGTCGGCGGTCATCTCGGTGGGGTGGTGCGCGTAGGAGTCGATGACCTGGACGCCGGCCGCCTCGCCCTTGAGCTGGAGGCGGCGCTTGACGCCGGTGTACTTGCCGAGGGCGGAGGCCAGGTTGTGCGCGGGGATGCCGAGGGCGACACCCGAGGCGAGGGCGGCCACCGCGTTGTGCGCGTAGTGGCGGCCGGGCACGGAGACGGTGAAGGTGAGCATCCGGCCGCCCAGCACGACGGTGACCTCGCTGGTCAGGCCGCGCGGGACGATCTTGACGATCTGGACGTCGGCCTCGGGCTCCTCGCCGTACGTGACGATGTCCAGGCCGGGGTTGCCGCTGACCCGGGCGGCGATCTCGGCCGCGCCGGCCTGGCCGTGGGCGACGACGAGGGTGCCGCCGGGCACGACCTTGGAGACGAAGGTCTCGAAGGACTCGTAGATCTCCTCGATCGACGCGTAGTTCGCGTGGTGGTCGAGTTCCGCGTTGAGGATGATCGCGACCTGCGGGGCGTACTTGTGGAAGGTGCGGTCGCTCTCGTCCGCCTCGGCCACGAAGATGTCGCCCTCGCCGTGGTGGGCGTTGGAGCCGGGGGCGTCCAGGTCGCCGCCGATGGCGTACGAGGGGTCCAGGCCCAGTGCCGAGAGGGAGACCGCCAGCATCGAGGTGGTGGTGGTCTTGCCGTGCGTACCGGCGACGGCGATGGGGCGCAGGCCGTCCATCAGACGGGCGAGGGCGTCGGAGCGGTGCACGACGGGGATGCCCAGCTCGGCCGCGCGGGCCAGCTCCGGGTTGTCGGCGCGGATGGCGCTGGAGACGACCACGCAGGTGGTGTCGGGGGCGAGGTTGCCGGCGGCGTGCCCGCCGTGGACCGTGGCGCCGTGGGCGCGCAGCGCCTGGGCGGTCTCGGAGTCACCGCGGGTGTCGCTGCCGGCCACCTGCGCGCCGCGCTGGGCGAGGATCTTCGCGATGCCGGACATGCCGGCGCCGCCGATGCCGATGAAGTGGGGCCGTTCCATGGCGGTCGGCAGGCCGGGCTTCATTCAGGTCGCTCCAGGATCGAGTGCTGTGCTTGTGCGCTTTCGAGCTCTGACGGCCCCAGCCTATTCGTTGTGGGCGAAGAGCTTGAGCACCGGAACCCCTACCTTGTGTCGGGCGCGGGAGGCCCAGTCCCGGTGGAAGAACTCCTCCACGAAGTGCGGGGCGGTCAGGACGATCACCTCGTCGGCCCCGGTCTCCTCGACCACCGACTTCAGCTTGTCGAGCGGGTGGTCCTCTACGATCTGCCCGATGACGTTGGCGCCCTTCCTCCGCAGGGCCTCCATGGAGTGCTCCAGGGCCAGCTCGGCGGGGCCGCGGGCGTCCTCGCCCTCGGGTACGTCTCCCTCGCGGATGGCCTCGGGGAGCTCACCGAGCGCCACGTCGTCGATGGCGCGCAGCAGGCGGTCCTGGTCGCCGCGGGGTTGCATGAGGACGACGAAGGAGACCGAGTCGTCCCCGTGCAGGGTGGTGACGAAGTCCACGTCCACCGTGGTCAGCGGCTGCTCGATCATCAATACGCTCGTGAACACGGACGCCCTCTCCTTCATGGGCCGAGGCCGGCCGGCCGGCCCCTGCGGAAACCATCCTGCCCCGCTGTCGCACGGGGCCTTGCGCAGACATGTCTGCCCAGTTATGTGCCCAGCAGAAGCTAAGCGGAACGAGAAATTCCGCCCCTTGTCAGATCCGACGGTAGCTCGTGAAGAGGAACCCGGCCTCTTCCAGTACACAGGCGGGCGCGAGCCGGTGCGGAACCGCGACGGAGGGCCCGCCGGCGATCCGCTGGGCGTCGCCTGCCGTGAGCATCGGCGACAGCGTCAGGCACAGCTCGTCCAGCGCGTCGGCGGCCACGAACTGGCCCAGCAGCCGGGGCCCGCCCTCGGTGAGCTGGCGGCGCAGCCCCCGCCCGGCCAGCTCCCGTACCGCACGGGCCGGGTCCACGGCCGCACCGTCGCCCGCCACCACGACCTCGACCCCCGCCTTGACCGCCTCGGCCACCCGGTCGGAGGGCGCGGTGGCGCCGGTGACCACCAGGGTGGGCACCAGGGGGGAGGTGAACAGGGGCAGCGTGAAGTCCAGGTCCAGGCTCGCGGTGACCACCGCGACGGCGGGGGCGGGGCCCTGTCCGGCGGCCGCACGGCGGGCCGCGAAGGCCTCCCGGGCGCGGGCCGGGCGGTAGCCCTCCTGGCGAACCGTTTCCGCTCCGACGACCACCACATCGGCCAGCGCCCGCAGGGTGCCGAAGATCCGCATGTCGGTCTCGCCGGAGATCGGCTGCGAACGGCCGTCGTGCTGGGCCGCGCCGTCCAGGGTGGAGACCATGTTCGCCCGCAGCCAGGAGGCCCCGTCGTCCAGCACGGGATAGGCGTAGGCCTCGGCCAGCTCGTCCAGCGACCACTCCCGGTCGGCCTGGGCTGCTGATGTCTGATCGGTCACAGGGAACAGGCGTCGCATCCGGGCAGTGTGCCACGCCCCGTAGAGTTAAGAGCTGTGTCAACATCACTCTCCGCCCCCGGTGCCGCCCCCGGCCGGCCCCCGATAGCCGATGTGGGGCCCCAGGCCCTGTGCGCCCGCGAGCCCCGCGTGCCCGCCGAGCGGCTGGTGGCCGAGATGGTGCCGCCACCGCGCTTCGACTCCGTGCGCTTCGACACGTACGACCCGGACCCGACCCAGCCGAGCCAGACCGAGGCCGTCACCGTGCTGAGCGGTTTCGCCGCCGGGCTCGGCGGGGCGCACGCGAGCGGCGCCGGCAAGCGCCGCTGGTTCGCCCGGGCCCCGAAGAACACCGCCCCCGCAGGCCCCCGCGGGGTCTACCTCGACGGCGGCTACGGCGTCGGCAAGACCCACCTCCTCGCCTCGCTGTGGCACGCCACCCCGGCCGAGCCCGCGCTCAAGGCCTTCGGCACCTTCGTGGAGCTGACCAACCTGGTCGGCGCGCTGGGCTTCCAGCAGACCGTGCAGACCCTGGGCGGCCACCGGCTGCTGTGCATCGACGAGTTCGAGCTGGACGACCCGGGCGACACCGTGCTGGTCTCCAGCCTGCTCAGCCGCCTCGTCGAGCAGGGCGTGGCACTGGCCGCCACCTCCAACACGCTGCCCGGCAAGCTCGGCGAGGGCCGCTTCGCCTCCGCCGACTTCCTGCGGGAGATCCAGGGGCTCTCGGCGCACTTCCGGCCGCTGCGGATCGACGGCCAGGACTACCGCCACCGCGGCCTGCCCGAGGCGCCGGCCCCCTTCTCCGACGAGCAGGTGACCAAGGCCGCGTACGCGACCGAGGGCGCGAGCCTGGACGACTTCCCCGGCCTGCTGGAGCACCTGGCCCGGGTGCACCCGAGCCGCTACGGCGCGCTGACCGACGGGATAGCGGCGGTCTGCCTGACCGACGTCGGCCCGGTGCCGGACCAGTCCACGGCGCTGCGGCTGGTGGTGCTGGCCGACCGGCTGTACGACCGCGAGATCCCGGTACTGGCCTCCGGAGTGCCCTTCGACAGGCTGTTCAGCGAAGAGATGCTGAACGGCGGCTACCGGAAGAAGTACTTCCGCGCCATATCGCGGCTCACCGCGCTGGCGCGCGACGCGAAACCCCTGGTCTCCCAGTAGGTTTGGCACGGCCGGGCTCCTGCTGGCGCCCGGCCGTTCCCACTTCTGCGAAGGGATCCACCATGGCTGCCACACGCAACGCACATGCCGTCTGGGAAGGCGATCTGCTCGAGGGCAAGGGCGTCGTCACCCTCGACTCGTCCGGTCTCGGCAGTTACCCCGTCTCCTGGCCGGCGCGGACCGACGAGGCGGCGAACGGGCGGACCAGCCCGGAAGAGCTGATCGCCGCGGCGCACTCCAGCTGCTTCAACATGGCCTTCTCGAACGTCCTGGCTAAGGCGGGCAACCCGCCGGCCAAGCTGACCACCTCGGCCGCCGTCACCTTCGTACCCGGCAAGGGCATCACCGGCATCCACCTCACCACCGAGGGCGAGGTGCCCGGCCTGGACAGCGACGCCTTCGTCGCCGCCGCCGAGGACGCCAAGGCGAACTGCCCGGTCAGCCAGGCCCTCACCGGTACGACGATCACCCTGAGCGCGAAGCTCGTCTGACGGCTCCGGCTGGGCTCAAAGAGCCGGGGCTCCGCGCCTCAAACGCCGGCGGGGCTGGGTTGCCCTGCGGGCAACCCAGCCCCGCCAGGCACTTTCAGCCTCGCCGGCGTTTGAGGCGCGGGGTCCGGGGCGGAGCCCCGGGGCGGCCGGCAGGCCGCTGCCCCCGGAGCCGAGCCCCCGCAGGGACCCGGCAGGGCCAGTAGGGGGAACCCCGGCGAGGGAACGCCCGCCGCAGGCGGCCCGGTGTGGTACCACGGGCCGATGTCCGTCCCCCGACGCAGCCTGCTCGCCGCAGGCACCATCGCCTTCAGCGGAGCGCTCGGCGCCCTCTTCGCCGGCAGCCCCAGTGCCGCCCGGCCGACCCGGGGGTACGGGGCCCTCGTACCCGATCCGCGCGGGCTGCTCGACCTGCCGGCCGGGTTCTCCTACCGGGTGCTCTCGCGGGCGGGCGATCCGCTCCGCTCCGGCGAGGGAACCGTTCCGGCCAACTGTGACGGCATGGCCGCCTTCGGCGCCGGCGCAGGCCGGGTGCGCCTGGTCCGCAACCACGAGAACCGCACCACCGCCGCACTGCGCGTCCCCGCCGTCGCGGGTCTGACGTACGACCCCGAGGCCCTCGGCGGCTGCACGGTCCTCGACCTCGGCCCGGACGGCCGGGTCACCGGCGAGCGCGTCGCGCTCGCCGGTACCGCCGTCAACTGCGCGGGCGGCCGGACCCCCTGGAACACCTGGCTGAGCTGCGAGGAGACCGAGGACCGGGCGGGCGCCTCCGGCTACGCGCTGGACCACGGCTACGTCTTCGAGGTGCACCCCGCGGATCCGCACCGCTCCGGCGCCGTCCCGCTCACCGCCCTGGGCCGCTTCGCGCACGAGGCGGTCGCCGTGGACCCGTACCGCGGGGTCGTCTACGAGACCGAGGACGCCTTCGTCGAGCCCTTCGGGCTGTTCTACCGGTTCCTGCCGCGGCGCCCGCTGGGCGGGCCCGGCTCGCTGCGGGCGGGCGGCGCCCTGGAGGCCCTGCGCGTGCCCGGGGTCGCGGACCTGGCGGCGGTGGACGAGCCCGGGGCCGAGTTCCCGGTCGAGTGGGTGCCCGTACCGGATCCCTCGGCGGCCGGGACCCCGATCCGGCTCCAGGACTTCGGGCCGGGCGGGATCACCCACGCCCAGAAGCTGGAGGGCTGCTACTGGGGCGGGGGCCGCGTGCACTTCGTCTCCAGCTACGCCCGCAGCAGCGAGGGCGCGGCCGCCGACCACCACGGGCAGGTGTGGTCCTACGACCCGCGCCGCGCCAGGCTCCGGCTCGACGTGCGCTTCGGCCCGGCCGCCGACGTCCAGCTGCCCGGGGACTCCCCCGACAACATCTGCCTGGCGCCGGACGGCGGGCTGATGGTCTGTGAGGACGGCGGGGGCGCGCAGTACGTCTTCGGGGTGACTCCGGGCGGCGAGGTCTACCCGATGGCCCGCAACGCCGAGGACATCGGGCGGCCGGGGGCCCCGGAGTGGGGCGAGTTCGCCGGGGTCACCTTCTCGCCCGACGGGCGGACGATGTACGTCAACGCCTACACCCCGGGTACCACCTTCGCGGTGACCGGCCCCTGGCACTGACCCGCACCGGCACCCTGCGGACCGGCCCCGGTCAGTGCTTCCGGTTCCGTTCGAGGAAGTCGCCGATGAGCGTCGCCCACTCCTGCGGGCGCTCTGCGAACGGCAGGTGTCCGGTCCGGAGTTCGGCGACCTCGGCGGCGGGGACGGCGGCGGCGAGCTCCCGCTGGAGGCTCGGGGAGATGAGCGGGTCGGCGGTGGTGACGACGACGAGCGTCGGCACCGCGATACCGGCGAGGTCGCCGCGGACGTCGGCCCTGCGGACCAGGTCGACCTGGTCCGCGGTGCCGACGGGGAGGAGGGGCGCGAGCTGCTCGGCGGCGGCATGGACCTCGGCCGGGGTGAGGGAGTTCAGGACCGGTTCGCTCAGCGCCATCAGGTTCACGTACTGGGCGAGCACGGTGTGCTGACCGGACTCGAAGAGCTGGTGCCAGATGGAGGCGGCGAGGGAGGTGCGGGTGTCGGCGTACGCGAACGTGGCACTCAGCACGAGTGAGGTGACCCGTTCCGGGTGACGCGCGGCGAGGCGGATCGCGACGGGTCCGCCCAGCGAGTACCCGCTGACCGCGAAGGTGTCGAGCCCTTCGGCGTCGGCCGCCGCCACCAGCTGATCCACGAGCTCGTCGATCTCCAGGGGCCCCTGGGCCTTCGGGGTGGCGCCGGCGCCGGGGTAGTCGACCCCGACGACGGTGTGCCGTGCGGCGAGCCCCTCCATGATCGGTCCGTAGTTGGCCTCGATGCCGCCGCCCGCACCGTGGGCGAGGAGGAGGCCGGGTCCGGCGCCGCGGACGGTGCGGGCGAAGGCGGCGGGCGTGGTCGTGGTCATCGGAGTTCCCTCTCGTGGGTTCGGCTGGCCATCACTCAGCTTTAGCGGTCACTAAAGCTGAGTGATGGGCCGACCCTAACAGAGCTTCTTTAGCGATCGCTATGGGTTAGCGGTAAACTGCGGCCATGAGCAGCGGACACACCCCGGCCGCGTCCGGACCCAAGCGGAGCCGACGCGCCTTCGACCGCGACAAGGCCCTGGCCGCGGCCCTGCGGGAGTTCTGGACCCACGGCTACGAGACGACGTCGGTCGCCTCGCTCACCGCGGCGATGGGGATCAACCCGCCGAGCCTGTACGCCGCCTTCGGCGACAAGCGGCAGCTGTTCGACGAGGCCGTGCGGCTCTACGTACGCACGCACGGAGCCCCGCCGCCCCCGGGCCCGGAAGCCCGCACGGACATCGCCGCGATGCTGCGGCACCTCGCCGCCGACTACACCGACCCGAGTCACCCGCCGGGCTGCCTCATCATCACGGCGGCCACCAACTGCGGCCCCGGCTCGCAGGACGTGAAGGCCGAGCTGCGCGAAATGCGCGAGGCAACCAAGGCCTCGATCGCCAACCGCATCCGCGCCGACATCGACGCGGGCCTGCTACCCGCGCACGTGGACGCCGACGGACTGGCGGCCTTCTACGCCGCGGTCATCCAGGGGATGAGCCAGCAGGCGTGCGACGGGGCGGGGCGGGAAGCTCTGGATCGCGTGGTCGACGCGGCTATGGCGGCGTGGCCTCAGGCCCCGCACAAGCCGGCGCCGGCGCCCGTTCCGGATGCCGCGTAAGCCCTCGCGCCGCGCCGCGCCGCCCGAAGGCTGACTTCGACGTGGAGGAGTGCCGCATCCATCTTCTTTCCACATAGTCATATATTTTGCGTACGTGACCATCTCTGTACGCAAAGTAGCGGCCGCGGCCGCTCTCAGTGCCGCCCTCGGTGCCGCCCTCGCCGGATGCGGAGGCGGCAACGGCACCTCGGAGGGCGGCCGAGAGGCCCGGCTGGGCGACTCCCCCGGGACCGCCCCCTCCTCTTCCGCCCCGGCCTCCCCCGACGCCCCCGCCGCCGCGGAGCCGAACGCCCCGGTCGGCCCGCTGCCGGGCGCACCGGGCAAGGCCCCGACGATGGCGCCCGGCCCGAACGGCCTGACCCCGGTCTTCGAGCGGGCGAAGCAGACCGGTGACAAGACCGTGGCGCTGACCTTCGACGCCGATATGACCTCCGATCAGGGGCCGCGCGCCGCGGCCGGGGAGCGCTTCGACAACCCGCAGCTGATCGCGACCCTGCGGGGGCTCAAGGTGCCCTCGACGATCTTCATGACGGGCCGCTGGGCCGAGGAGTACCCGGACCAGGCGAAGTCCATCGGCACCGACCCGAACTTCGAGATCGCGAACCACTCCTACAGCCACCACGCCTTCAAGTCCCCCTGCTACGGACTGCCCGCGCTCGACGGCGAGGCCGCCCGGGCCGACGTGGACCGGGCCTTCGCCGCCTTCCGGAAGGCGGGCGCGCTGAACACCGTCCCGTACTTCCGCTTCCCCGGCGGCTGCTACGACGACCAGGCGCTGCGGGCCCTGTCCCCGGCGAAGGTCACGGCCGTCCAGTGGGACGTGGTCAGCGGGGACGCGTTCGCGAAGGACCCGGACGCGGTGGCCGAGCAGGTGCTCGCCGGGGTGAAGCCCGGCTCTGTGGTGGTCATGCACTGCACGCGCAGCGCCGCCCCGGTCACCGAGGAGGCGATCCAGAAGATCGTCCCCGAGCTGCGCAGGCGCGGCTACCGGTTCGTGAAGGTCTCCGAGCTGATCGGCAAGTGAGCGCGGCGGCTCAGCCGGAGCAGGCCGTGCGCTGCGCGTCCTGCCACTCGCACACCGGGCACAGCACCACGCCCGGGGTCGCGACCCCGTACTCGGTGGGCTTGCCGCACTCCAGGCAGTCCGCATACGGCGGCCCGGCCACCCGCCCGGCCGGGGCCGCCGGGGCGGGGCAGTACGACGGGCTCTCGTCCAGCTGGTCCATATGTACGAGGGTACTCACCCGCGCCGCGGCGGGGTGCTGCCCGGGGATGAGGTGGCGTCAGACGCGCATGGCCTGCGGGGTCTCGCGCAGTGCCGCGTCGGGACCCGGGTACTCGCGGATCACCTCGTACCGCGTGTTGCGCTCCACCGGACGGAAGCCCGCGTCCCGGATCAGCTCCAGCAGGTCGTCCCGGCCCAGCTTGTCCGGCGTGCCGTAGTTGTCCGCGTCATGCGTGATCTTGTACTCGACCACCGAGCCGTCCATGTCGTCCGCCCCGTACTGCAACGCCAGCTGAGCCGTCTGCACCCCGTGCATCACCCAGAACACCTTCACGTGCGGCACGTTGTCGAACAGCAGCCGCGACACCGCGAACGTCTTCAGCGCCTCCGCACCCGTCGCCATCGACGTCCGCGCCTGAAGCTTGTTACGGACCTTCCCGTCCTTCATGTCCACGAAGTCGTGCTGGTACCGCAGCGGGATGAACACCTGGAACCCGCCCGTCTCGTCCTGCAGCTCACGCAGCCGCAGCACATGATCCACCCGGTGCCGCGGCTCCTCGATGTGCCCGTACAGCATCGTCGCCGGAGTCTTGATCCCCTTCGAGTGCGCCAGCCGGTGGATCCGCGACCAGTCCTCCCAATGGGTCCGGTGATCCACGATGTGCTGACGCACCTCCCAGTCGAAGATCTCCGCACCACCGCCCGTCAGCGACTCCAGGCCCGCCTCGATCAGCTCGTCCAGGATCTCCGAAGCCGACATCCCCGAGATCGTCTCGAAGTGATGGATCTCCGTCGCCGTGAACGCCTTCAGCGACACGTCCGGCAGCGCCTTCTTCAGCTCCGACAGCGAACGCGGGTAATAACGCCACGGCAGGTTCGGGTGCAGGCCGTTGACGATGTGCAGCTCGGTGAGGTTCTCGTTCTCCATGGCCTTCGCCAGGCGAACAGCCTCCTCGATCCGCATCGTGTACGCGTCCTTCTCCCCCGGCTTGCGCTGGAACGAGCAGTACGCACACGACGCCGTGCACACATTCGTCATGTTCAGATGACGGTTCACATTGAAGTGGACGACATCACCGTTCTTACGCGTCCGCACCTCATGAGCAAGGCCACCGAGCCACGCCAGGTCATCCGACTCGTAGAGGGCGACACCGTCCTCACGCGTCAGCCGCTCACCGGAACGGACCTTCTCCTCCAGCTCGCGCTTCAGCCCTGCGTCCATGTCCAGGAACCCCCTCGATCGGTGCCCACGCGGCATGGCCACGCTAGTTTTCGATCAGCGCGAACCAGCGGATCTCAGACCGGCCCGCCCGATACTGGCCGGAAACGATCTGACAATGGCGGAGCTCAGCCGTGCGCCGCGGGTACCGCCTCGGCCTCACGTGTCAGGCGGGCGAGCTCGCTGTCGTCCATGTCCCGTTCGCCCATGTAGGCGATTCCGACGACGCCCAGGACCTGACCGGCCCCGTCGTGGACCGGGATGGCCACGGCAGCGTTCGCGTCGACCGCCTTCGCGCCGGGCCGGACGTCACCGCTCGTGTCGGTCTTCAGGTTGCAGGTCGACACCGGCTCGTCGCGTGCGAAGGCCAGGCCGGCCATGCCCTTGCCCCGGGGCACGACGCGCACGATCTCGACCACCGGCGGCGGGATGTTCACGGCCGCGGCCAGGACCATGTCCTCGCCCCGGCGGAAGTGGACGGTACCCGCGACCCCGCCGTGCGTCGCGATCCACTGCCGGAGCCACGTCTCGGTCTTGTCTGCATCGCTCATGGCCGGAGTGTGCCACAGCCGCCGGCCCCGGCAACGGGCCCTGATCCAGGGCCCGTTCACCGCTCCAGCCGTCCTTGAGCAGACCTCCGCCGGCCCGGTCAGTGGGCCGCCGCGGCCTCGGTGACCTCGCTCGGCCGGACGATGACGAAGCCCTCGCCGCGCAGCATCAGCTGGACGGCCTCGCCGGAACCGCCGCGGATCATCGAGCCGACCGACTGGGAGCGGTGCAGGCCCGTCTCCAGCTGGGCGCTCCAGCCGACCACCGCGTCCGTGTCCACGTACACCGGCGCCTGCGCGGTGACGGGGATGATGATCGGGCTGCCGTCGCAGACCACGGCGAGCTTGCCGGTGCCGGTGAAGAGGCTGTTGAAGAGCCCGCCGCCGGTCATGCCGGCGCCCTTCACCATCTTGATCTCGTAGGACAGGGTCGGGTCGAAGCAGAGCACGTTGCGGCCGTTGATCGTCAGGGCGTCGCCCGGCTCGAAGTCGATGATGAAGCAGTTGGCCGCCTGGTGGGCGAACCACACCTCTCCCTGGCCGCGTACGGACATCAGCGCGAGGCCCTCGCCGGTGACGGCGCGCTTGAGCATGCCGCCTATGCCCTGCCCCTTGCGTTCGAACTGGAGGTTGCCGCGGTAGGCGACCATCGCGCCCTGGCGGGCGAGCACCTCGCTGTTGACGGTGTACTTCACGGACTTGGCATTCTGCAGGGTCATGCCAGGGGCCGCAGGTGCCTGGGCCAGGTTCTCGGACGCGAACAGATCACTCTTCATGCGCTCGATCCTCACCCGGAGCGCGCACCCGGGGCATCATCCTGAAGGCGGAGGCTGGCATCCTTGGCAGGATGAGCAGCCAGCACACCCCCGACGCCACAGCAGCCCCCGCGGTCGGCGCGGACAGCCCCTTCCGGCAGGAGCACGTCGCCCGCGACGAGGCCCCGCAGTTCGTCCTGCCGCTGGTCGTGCGGATCGAGAAGGCCGAGCCGCCCGCCCGGACGGACGCCCTGGAGACGGCGGCCCGCGCGGTGCTGACCCTGCTGACGGACGAGCGGGCACACGGCGAGGGCGAGTGGGCCGAGGCCGTACGGGACTGGCAGGACGCCCGTATCCGCAAGGTGGTCCGGCGGGCCCGCGGGGCGGAGTGGCGCAAGGCCCAGACGCTGCCGGGCATCACGGTGCACGGAGACGCCTCCGAGGTACGGGTCTTCCCGCCGGTGCCCCTGGACGGCTGGCCCAAGGAGCTGGCGAAGCTCCAGGTGTCGGGCACCGAGCTGGACGATCCCGCACCGGCCGCCGCGGCCGGCCCGGGGCTCCCCGTCCTGTGGCTCAACCCCGGCGTCGAGATGTCGGCCGGCAAGGCGATGGCCCAGGCCGGGCACGCGGCGCAGCTGGCCTGGTGGGAGCTGACGGGACCGGAGCGGGCGCGGTGGCGGGAGTCCGGTTTCCGGCTGGCCGTACGGACGGCCGCGGCCGAGCGGTGGGCGGAGCTGAGCGGGAGCGGGCTGCCGGTGGTGCGGGACGCGGGCTTCACGGAGATCGCGCCGGGCAGCGCCACCGTGATCGCCGACCACCCGGCGCTGCGGGCCCGGCTCTGACGCCGGTTCGCGGGCCGCGGAAGCTCAAATGTTGCTCTGAAACACCCCTCTTCGCGGTTGGCCAGACTGTGCCGGGGCCATGACACCGGCACACGGTCTGACGAAAGGGGGCGAGGGGACATGAAGCCCATGGCACACCTGGGGGTGGGCATCGGCTGGCGGCCGGAGATCGCGGACGCCGTCGAGCGGCTGCCCGGCCTGGACTGGGTCGAGGTGGTGGCCGAGAACATCTGCCCGGGCCACCTTCCGGATTCCCTGCTGCGGCTGCTGGAGCGCGGTACGCGCGTCGTACCGCACGGCGTCTCGCTCGGTCTCGGCGGCGCCGAGCGCCCGGACCCGGCCAAGCTGGCCGCGCTGGGTGAGCGGGCGGTGGCGCTGGGGGCGCCGCTGGTCACCGAGCACATCGCCTTCGTCCGGACCTCCTCGCCCGCGCTGGAGGCCGGCCACCTGCTGCCCGTACCGCGGACCCGGGACGCGCTGGACGTGCTGTGCGAGAACGTGCGGATCGCACAGGCCGCGCTGCCGGTACCGCTGGCGCTGGAGAACATCGCCGCGCTGATCTCCTGGCCGGACGAGGAGCTGACGGAGGGGCAGTTCCTGACGGAGCTGGTCGAACGGACCGGCGTACGGCTGCTCATCGACGTGGCCAACCTGCACACCAACCGGGTCAACCGGGGCGAGGACCCGGCCGCCGTGCTCGACGCGATCCCGTTGGAGGCGCTCGCGTACGTCCACGTGGCGGGCGGCGTCGAGCGGGGCGGCGTCTGGCACGACACGCACGCGCACCCCGTCCCGCCGGTGGTGCTCGACCTGCTGGCCGGGCTCCGCTCCCGGGTGGACCCGCCCGGCGTCCTGCTGGAACGGGACGACGACTTCCCCCCGGAGCCGGAGCTGGCGGGCGAACTCGCCCGGATCCGGGACGTGGTGGGCGCCGCCGCGGCCCGTCCGCCGCGAGCCGCCGCGCCGCGGCCCCCGGCGGACGGCGAGCACGACGGCCGGCAGGACGGTGGGCAGGAAGCCGGGCACGGCGGTGGGCGGGACGGTGAGCACGACGGCGCCGCCGACGCGGCGCGGATCCGCGTCGGGCTGAGCCAGGCCGCGCTGCTGTCGGCGCTGGTGGCCGGGACCCCCGTACCCGAGGGCTTCGACCGGCAGCGGATCCGGGTGCAGGCGCGGGCCCTGGCCGCCAAGCGGGCCGGGGTGGTGGCCAAGCTGGCACCCGAGCTGCCCGTGATCCTGGGCGGCGACGGCCCGTACCGCGAGGCCTACCTCTCCTACGCCAAGGGCCGCCCCATGGCAGTGGCCGGATACCGCCGCGAGGCGCTGGACTTCGTGGAGCACCTGCTGGTCCAGGACCTGCCGGCCGACCCGGCCGCCCGGCGCCGGCTCACCAGGTGGTGGCAGGACCGGGCCGGGGCGCGGCCGCCCCGCCGGGTCGTGCGCTGGGCCCGGGCGCTGGCGGGGAGGGCGGCGTGAACCTCCTCGCACTGGCGACCTGGGTCGCCGTCATCGTCTCCTCCGTCCTGCTGATCCGCGGCCTGCGCGGCTCCCGGCCCGCGTCGGACGGGCCGCCGCCGCGGCTGCACGACCTGTCCGAGGCCGCGTTCGTCGCGGGCGGCCCCGGCAACGTCGTGGACACCGCCCTCGTGGCGATGCTCGGCGACGGCCGGCTGATCGTCGGCGGCCCGGGGATCGTCCAGGTCCGGCCCGGGGCGCGGGCCGGTGACCACGCCGAGCGGGCCGTGCTCCAGGCCCACGGGGGCGCGCCCTCGGGGTGGCTGTACCAGGTGCGGTACGCCGCGATGCGCGACCCCGCCGTCCAGGAGACCGGGGACGTGCTGGCCGCGCGCGGGCTGCTGCGCGCGCCCGGCTCCGGGCAGCCCTGGCGGCGCTGGGGGATCGTCCAGGCCGTGGTGTGCGCGCTCATGGTGCCGGGGGCGCTGCTACTCACCTTCCTCGCCCTGGCCCTGGGCTCGGGTGCGCAGGTGCCGTTCATCGCCAAGGTGATCCCCGCGCTGATCGGCGGCCTGCTGGTCGGCGTGATCTGCGCCGCGCGGGCCGGGCAGCGGGTCACCCCGGCGGGACAGCGGGCGCTGCGCGAGCTGCGCGCCGCGCACCTGCACGACGGGACCCCGTACGTGCAGACCGCCCTGTTCGGGCTGCGCGGTCTGCGCGACCCGTACCTGCGCCAGCAGCTGGTGCCCGCGGCGCGCGGCACCCGGCTGGCGGCGGCGCAGGCACGATCGGGTCCGGCGGGCGCGGACTACGCGTGGGCGTCCGGTGCCGAGTTCCTGCCGGTGCTCTGGTGCGCCGGGAGCGACGGCGGCGGATCGGGGGGCGGCGGGGGCGGATCCGGCTGCGGTGCCGGTTCGACCTGCGCTTCCGGTTCGGGCTGCGGCGGCTCGGGCGGCGGTGGCTCCTCCGGCAGCAGTTGCGGCGGCAGCAGCGGCGGCGGTTCGAGCTGCAGCAGCTCGTCCGGCTCCAGCTGCAGCAGCTCCAGCAGTTCCTGACCGCCCGTCACGGGCCCGTCGACCCGCTCGGCGGGCCCCTGACGTACGGCAACCGGGTCCGGATCGCACGGCAACGGGGGTACGGGGGCCGACACCGGGCGGTGATCCTTTACAGCCTCCCCGCAGCCGGATCTCATCGGTTCATCCGATGAGAGGCAGGGCCGCCATGCGCCGGACGCCCGCACGCCACGCAGCCGCCGCCGCGGCGCTCTCCCTCGTCCTGTGCGCTGCGCCCGCGGCCCGTGCCGAGGCACCCGCCCGGCTCTCCGCCGAGGACGCCGGGGCCGAACTCGTCGCCCGGCGCGCCGCCGAGGCCGCCGCCATCCGCGCCCCCGTCCCCGCCCCCGTACGAGCCCCGGGCCACCCGGCCGGCGCCGGGCGGCCGCTGCGCTTCACCGCCTGCCCCGACACCGAGGGCCTGCCCTCCCCCGTGCGCTGCGCCACCCTGCGCGTCCCGCTCGACTACGCCCGCCCCGACGGCCCGCAGATCTCCCTCACCGTCAGCCGGACCGCGGCCACCGGCGCCGGCCGGGCCGCCCGCCAGGGCGCGCTCGTGCACAACCCCGGCGGCCCCGGCGCCTCCGGCATGCACTTCCCGCTCGTCGCCGGCCTCCCCGGCTGGGAGCGGATCGCCGCCGCCTACGACCTCGTCGGCTACGCCCCGCGCGGGGTCGGCCGCTCCGCCCCGCTGTCCTGCCAGGACCCCGCTGCCCGGGCCGAAGGCCCCACGCAGGTACCGGTCCACCCCTCCCCGGCGTACAAGGAGGAGCGGATCGCCGCCGCCCGGGCATACGCCCGCGGCTGCGCGCGGCGGGCCGGTGCGGCCCTGCCCTACTACACGACCCTGAACAACGTCCGCGATCTGCACGTACTGCGCGCCGCGCTCGGCGAGCCGCGGCTGACCTTCATGGGCGGCTCGTACGGCACCTACCTCGGCGCGGTCTACGCGACCCTGCACCCGCGCCACGTCCGCCGGATGGTGTTCGACTCCGCGGTCGACCCGGACCCGCGCCGCATCTGGTACCGCAACAACCTCGACCAGGCGCCGGGCTTCGAGCGCCGCTGGTACGACTTCCGCGCCTGGGCGGCCCGGCACCACGGCACGTACCGCCTCGGCGCCACCCCGGCGGCCGTCCAGGCGAGCTACGAGCGCGTACGGGAGGCGGTGGCCCGTACCCCCGCGGGCGGGAGGGTCGGGACGGGCGAACTCCGGTCCGCCTTCGTGCAGGCCGCGTACTACGACGACGTGTGGCCGGAGCGGGCGGCGGCGCTGGCCGCCTTCCTGCGCGGCGACCCGGGCCCGCTGACCCAACAGGCCGCCCCGGACCCGGCGTCGGCGGCGCGGGCCGAGAACGCGACAGCCGTCTACACGGCGGTGCTGTGCAACGACGCCCCCTGGCCCGGGGACTGGGAGACCTGGGACCGCGACCACTCCCGACTGGCCCGTACGGCCCCCTTCGAGACCTGGGCCAACGCCTTCCTGAACCTGCCCTGCGCCTACTGGCCGGTGCCCGGGCGGCAGCGCCCGGTGGACGTGGGCGCCGCGCCGGCCGCGGCACTGCCGCGGACCCTCGTCGTCGCGGCGGAACGGGACGGGGCGACCCCGTACCCGGGTGCGCTGGAACTCCAGCGGCGGCTCGGCTCAGGGGCCGCGCTGGTCACGGAGGAAGGGGCCGGCAGCCACGGAGTGGTGGGCAGTGGCAACGACTGCGTGGACCGTCACGTGGAGCGGTATCTGCTGTCAGGTGACACCCCGGGCCGCAGTGTCACGTGTGCGCCGCATCCGGAGCCCGCACCGGTGTCGCTGGACGACCGGGCAGCAAGCGCCCGCGGGGCACTGCTGCCGCCAGTCGTCTGAACTTCCGGGCGGGATCTCCGGCTGCGTCGTTTCGGGGGCAGGGCCTCCCGATCCACCGGAGGAACTCACCTGACGGTGTGGTCGTCCTCCGGCACTTCCCCCCAGGGGAGGTATCAGGCGAGCCCGGCCACCAGATCGGCGACGGACTTGCGGCGCCCGGTGTAGAAGGGCACCTCTTCGCGGACGTGCATCCGGGCCTCGGAGGCGCGCAGGTGACGCATGAGGTCCACGATGCGGTACAGCTCGTCGGCCTCGAAGGCCAGCAGCCACTCGTAGTCGCCGAGCGAGAAGGAGGCGACGGTGTTGGCACGCACGTCGGGGTAGCCGCGGGCCATCTTGCCGTGGTCGGCGAGCATGCGGCGACGGTCCTCGTCGGGCAGCAGGTACCAGTCGTAGCTGCGCACGAACGGGTACACGCTGACGTAGTCGCGGGCGGTCTCGTCGGCCAGGAAGGCCGGGATGTGCGACTTGTTGAACTCGGCCGGGCGGTGCAGGGCCATGTTCGACCACACCGGCTCCAGCGCGCGGCCCAGCTTGGTGCGGCGGAACAGGTTGTAGGCGCCCTGCAGCTCGTCCGCGGTCTCGGCGTGCCACCAGACCATGACGTCCGCGTCGGCGCGCAGGCCGGAGACGTCATAGGTGCCGCGGACGGTGATGTCCTTGGCGGCCAGCTGGTCGAAGAGCTCCTGGACCTCGTCGGCGTAGCCGGCGCGGTCTTCGGGGAGGACGTCCTTCAGCTTGAAGACGGACCACAGGGTGTAGCGGATGACCTCGTTGAGGTCCTTCGCCTTCTTCCCCGCGTTGGGAATCTTCTCTGGTGCAGTCATGTGCCTATTGTCCCGTGCGCTGATCAGTGGTCCGTGCCAGGGGTCCCGAAAGCGGTGATCACCGCGTCCGCGGCCTTGCCGGCGCTCGCGATGCACGCCGGGATGCCCACCCCGTCGTAGAGGGCGCCGCACACGGCGAGGCCCGGCTGGGCGGCGACGGCGGCGCGGATCCGGGCGACCCGGTCCAGGTGGCCGACCGGGTACTGGGGCAGTCCGCCGTCCCAGCGGGTGACGGTGGAGGCGACCGGCCGGGCCGTCAGGCCCACGGCCTCGCCGAGGTCGCTCAGCGACACGCCGACGAGCTCGCCGTCCTCGCGCTTCAGCTCGCCCTCGTCGCCGTACCGGCCGACGGAGGTCCGCAGCAGGAAGAGCTCGGGATCGGCCCCGGCCCAGGCCCACTTGTTGCTGGAGAAGGTGGAGGCCTTGATCGTCCGGCCGTCGACGGGCGGTACGAGGAACCCGCTGGCGCCGCCCCCGGTGACCGTCTCGGGCAGCTCGGAGCGCCGGAAGGCCAGGGTGACCAGGGCCATCGAGGCGTACTCGACCCCGCGCAGCTCGGCCGCGGCCGCGGGTACCAGCCGCTCCAGCAGCCGCGCGGCCGGTCCGGCCGGGGTGGCCAGGACCACGCCGTCGGCGTCGATGACCTCGGCGTCGGCGACGACCCGCCAGCCGTCCGCCGTACGCAGGACCTCGCGCACGGGGGTACCGGTGAGGATCCGCGCGCCGGCGCGGCGGCAGGCCTCGGCCACGGCGCCCGGGAGCCGTCCGATGCCGCCGTCGATGCCGGCGAAGACGGGGCCGGCGGCCTGCGGCTGCGCGGCCGCTCGGCGCTGGATCTCCCGGACGCCCTCGCCCAGCGAGCGGTGCGTACGGGCGGCCTCGAAGAGCTGGGGGACGGCCGCCCGCATCGAGATGCGGTAGGCGTTGCCCGCGTAGACCCCGCCGAGCAGCGGCTCCACCAGCCGGTCGACGACCTCGTGGCCCAGCCGGGCGGCGACGTACTCGCCGACGGCGACGTCCTCGCCGATCTCGGCGGGCGGCAGCTCACGCTCCGCCTCGATCCGGGCCAGGCCCTCCGCGGAGAGCACCCCGGAGGCGGCGAGCGGCCCGAGGTCGCCGGGGACGCCCATGACGTGCCCGCGCGGCATCGGCCGCAGCGCTCCCCGGGTCCACAGGTGGGCGGTGGCGGTGGCGGGCGACTGGAGGGCCTCGCCGAGGCCGACGGACCGGGCGAGGTCGACGGCTTCGGGGCGGCGGGCGAGGACGGACTCGGCGCCGAGGTCGACGGGGGCCCCGGCGAGCTCCCCGGCGCGCAGTTTGCCGCCGAGCCGGGGTCCCGCCTCCAGGAGGGTCACCCGGACTCCGTCGGCGAGCAGCCGGTGGGCCGCCGCGAGGCCCGCGATGCCGCCGCCGATGACGACGACATGACCGGGGGCGCCGGTGCGGTCCGGCCGGTCCGTACGCATGTCCGCTTCGTGCATGGACACATCGTCTCAGACCGGCGGCGGGCGCTGCGGCGAGGCCGGACCGTGACCGCATCGGGACCGGTCCGGGACCGCGCGGGTGAAACCCCCGCGGGGACTCTGGACGTCGAACCGGCAACACCAGCCGAACCTCGGGGGTTTACTGAGATGCACACCGTCAGCAGACAGCGTTCCACGGCCGCCCTGGCCGCCCTCTCCCTGGCCGGGGTGCTCACGCTCACCGGCTGCGGGGCCGACGGCGCGGTTCAGGGCACCTCGGCCGACAAGGCGGCGGTGGCCCCCGCGCCCGCGCAGGGCGGCAAGGCCCCGGAGGCGGCGAAGGGGGCCGGTCCGGCGGCCGCGCCCGGCTCCGCGGCCTCGGGGTCCTCGGCCGACAAGAACGCGCAGCCCCCGGCCGCCGTGCGCCCGAACGTGATCCGTACCGCGACCCTCGGCATCGAGACGGCCGACGCGCAGCAGGCGCTGGCCGCGGCCCGTTCGGCGGCCCAGGGCGCGGGCGGCTACGTGGGCAACGAGTCCAGCAAGCGCGGCCAGGACGGCCGTATGACGTCGACGCTGACCCTGCGGGTGCCGGGCGAACGGTACGACGCCGTGCTCGGGGCGATGGAGGGCAGCGGAAAGCTCCTCCACCGCAAGGTCGAGGCGCAGGACGTGACGGAGAAGGTCGCCGACATCGGCAGCCGGGTCGCGTCGCAGCAGGCCAGCGTGGCCCGGGTACGGGAAATGATGGGCAAGGCCTCGGCCTTGAGCGATGTGGTCATGCTGGAGAGCGAGCTGAGCAAGCGGCAGTCCGATCTGGAGTCGCTCCTGGCGCAGCAGAACGCGCTGAAGGACCAGACCGCGCTGGGCACGATCACGCTGGAGGTCTCGGAGCCGGCCCCGAAGCCGGTGGCGGAGGAGAAGAAGAAGGAGAAGGAGCCGGCCTTCATGGACGCCCTGCGCGGCGGCTGGGGGGTCTTCATGGCCATCGTGCGCTTCCTGACGCTGGCGGTCGGGGCGGTGCTGCCGTTCGCGCTGGCGGCCGGGGCGCTGGCGCTGGGGTTCCGGCTGTACCGGCGGCTGCGCCCGGCGAAGCCGAAGGCGGACCGGGCCCCGCGGACCGGCCCGGCCTGGCGGGTCTCGGTCCCGGCGGCCCGGCCCGGTCCGGCGGACGCGGAGGGGACCACCGGGGCGGACGCGGTCGGGGCAGGCACCGGGGCGGACGCGGCGGCGGCCGCGGAGGACGGCAGCCCCCGCTCCTGAGGCCCGTCGTGCCGTCCGCTCCCGGCCCCCGGTCCCGGTTTCATCGGGCCGGCGGGCCGAACGCTCCTTCGGCAGGCGGCCCTTCGCCCGTAGCGTGTCCCCCAGACGACGGCGGCGGAGGACGGTGCGGACGATGGCGACGGAACGACTGGTGGTGATCGGCGGTGACGCGGCGGGGATGTCCGCCGCGTCACAGGCCCGGCGGCTCAAGGGCCCGGCGGAGCTGGAGATCGTCGCCTTCGAACGGGGGCACTTCAGCTCGTACTCCGCGTGCGGGATCCCGTACTGGATCGGCGGGCTGGTCGCCGCGCGCGACGACCTGATCGCCCGCACCCCCGAGGAGCACCGCGCCCGCCACATCGACCTGCGCACCCGCACGGAGGTCGTGGAGCTGGACCTCGCGGGCCGCCGGGTCCGCGCCCGCGATCTGGACGGCGGATCCGAGTACTGGACGGGCTACGACAAGCTGGTCCTGGCGACGGGCGCCCGCCCGGTCCGCCCCCGGCTGCCCGGCATCGGCGCGCACGGGGTCCACGGCATCCAGAGCCTGGACGACGGCCAGCGCCTGATGACCACGCTGGAGCGGAAGCAGGGCCGCCGCGCGGTGGTGGTCGGCGCGGGCTACATCGGCGTGGAGATGGCGGAGGCCCTGGTCGGGCGGGGTTACGAGGTCACCGTCCTGCACCGCGGCCCGCAGCCGATGGCCACGCTGGACCCGGACATGGGCGGGCTGGTGCACCGCGCGATGAACGGCATGGGGATCCGTACGGTGTCCCGCGCCGAGGTCACGAAGATCCTGACGGACGAGGACGGCCGGGCCCGCGCGGTCGCCACCGCGACGGGCGAGGAGTACCCGGCGGACGTGG
Organism: Streptomyces sp. NBC_01408; assembly: GCF_026340255.1. GTDB lineage: Bacteria > Actinomycetota > Actinomycetes > Streptomycetales > Streptomycetaceae > Streptomyces. The sequence continues at coordinate 216,405 of NZ_JAPEPJ010000003.1, forward strand.
TGGTGCTCGGCATCGGCGTCGAGCCCCGCACCGGTCTGGCCCGCGCCGCGGGCCTGCCGCTCGGCACTTCGGGCGGCCTGCTCACCGACCTCTCGATGCGCGTGCGGGGCCACGAGGACATCTGGTCGGGCGGGGACTGCGTGGAGGTCCTGGACCTGGTCTCGGGCCGCACCCGGCACATCCCGTTGGGCACGCACGCCAACAAGCACGGCCAGGTGATCGGCTCGGGCGTGGGCGGCGGCTACGCGACCTTCCCCGGGGTGGTCGGCACGGCGGTCAGCAAGGTCTGCGACCTGGAGATCGCCCGTACGGGGCTGCGCGAGCGGGACGCCCTGGAGGCGGGCCTGCGCTTCGTGACGGCCACCGTCACCTCCACCAACACGGCGGGCTACTACCCGGGCGCGGCGGAGATGACGGTGAAGATGCTGGCGGAGCGCCGCACGGGCCGTCTGCTGGGAGTCCAGATCGTCGGCGGCGCGGGCGCGGCCAAGCGGGTGGACATCGCCGCGGTGGCCCTGACGGCGGGCATGACGGTGGACCAGATGGTCTCCCTGGACCTGGGCTACGCCCCGCCGTTCTCCCCGGTCTGGGACCCGGTCCTGGTGGCGGCCCGCAAGGCGGTCTCCGCGGTCCGCTCGGCCGGGGTGTAGGCGGGCCCTGCGGGCCGCCTTCCCGGGCTCTCCCCGGACCCGCGCCTCAGACGCCGGCGGGGCTGAAATCGCCCTCCGGGCAGTCCGGCCCCGCCGGGTCCGGCGTTGCGTTACGCGCCGCAGGAGCTAGCGCACGGCGAGCTCGGAGCGGATGAGCTCCAGCAAGCGGCCCGTCCAGTTCCGGCCGCCGCGGGGGCCCTCGTCCCGCCAGTAGGGGGAGTCGTGGAAGCCGGTGTAGAGGATGCCCGCCTGCCCCGTGCCCAGCAGGAGTTCGGCGAGTTCGGGGTGCTGGTCGAACTTGGCCCGCAGCAGCCCGGCCATGACGGCGAGCCGCACGGCGGGCCAGTCGGCGCGGCGGACCGCCCGTCCACCCAGTTCCCGGGCCTCGTCGGCGGTCGCGGCGGCGCGGATCAGGTCGTGGTCGGCGTGGTCGGCGGCGGACAGGGCCCAGTACCCGTGGACCACCGTCGGGTAGGTCTCGCCCCGATGGCTGAAGGGGGCCTCGTAGTCGTTGCGCAGCGCGAAGTCGCCGAGCCGGTCGGGCCATCCCCCGGGGTACATGGTCTGGGTGAGGACGACCGGCGGCTGCGGGGTGCCGGTGGGGTCGTCGGCGTGCAGGGCCGCTTCGTGGTCCCGTGCCGCCGCGACGGCCGCATCCGCTCGGGCGAAGTAGTCGAGGGAGTCCTGGTGCATCCGCTCCGTCACCTCGGGCCCGTCCCCGTCGACGCGCTCGCCGAGAGCGGTCACCAGGATCCGCAGCGGCCGGTCCTGGCGTTCCATGTCGCCCAGCATGTAGACCCGCAGGTGGGCGGGGACGGCGAGGTAGGCGTCCCGCAGCGCGGCCCGGCGGACCTCCGTCGGCTCGGCCTGGTAGGCCCGTATGGCGTCCCAGCAGCGGTCGGCCGCCCTCGGCCGTCCGGCCAGGCGGGCGATCTCGTCCGCCACCTCGGCGAGGAAGGACTCGTCGGTGCAGGGTTCCGGGTAGCGCTGTTCCCACTTCGGCGGGCCGGGGGACGGCTCGGGCGCGTCCGGCCGGTCCCGGTGCAGGGCGATCTTCCCGGAGGCGAGCCACCTCCCCAGTCCGGCCAGGTCGGTCGCCTCGAACCGGTCGAGGGAGATCCTGCCGTCCGCGTAGACGAAGAGGTGCTCGGGGTACTGCTCGTCGAGCCAGTCGTGCTTGCGCCACACGAGGCGCCAGGCCCCGTCGATGTTCTCTCCGTCGGATATGCGAAACGTCGGTCCGTGCCATGTCATGCACGGCACAGTACCGACGTTTCGATCTTGCTCGGGCAGCTCAGCGCGCGGTCTTGGTGTGGACGTAGTCCACCAGGCGCGTCAGGGCCTCGGGTTCGGTCGTCGGGAGGACTCCGTGGCCCAGGTTGAAGATGTGGCCCTCCAGGCCCGCGGCGGCCGCGAGGACCTCGTCCGCCTTGGCCTCGACGGCCTCCGGGGTGGAGAAGAGCACGGCCGGGTCCAGGTTGCCCTGGAGCGCCTTGCCCGGGCCGACCCGGCGGGCCGCCTCGTCGAGCGCGACCCGGTAGTCGACGCCCACGACGTCCGCGCCGGCCTCGCCCATCAGGCCGAGGAGCTCGCCCGTGCCCACGCCGAAGTGGATCCGCGGGACCCCGTACGAGGCGACGGACTCCAGCACCTTCGCCGACGCCGGCATCACCGAGCGGCGGTAGTCCGCCGGGGCGAGCGCGCCGACCCAGGAGTCGAAGAGCTGGATCGCGGAGGCGCCGGCCTCGATCTGGACCTTCAGGAAGGCGGAGGTGATCTCCGCGAGGCGGTCCAGCAGGTCGGCCCACAGCTGCGGGTCCCCGTACATCAGGGCCTTGGTGTGCTCGTGGTTCTTCGAGGGGCCGCCCTCGACCAGGTAGCTCGCGAGGGTGAAGGGCGCGCCCGCGAAGCCGATCAACGGGGTGGAGCCCAGTTCACTCGTGAGCATGCCGATCGCCTCGGTGACGTACGAGACGTCCTCAGGGGTGAGGTCGCGCAGCTGTGCGAGGTCCTCGCGGCGGCGGATCGGCTGGGCGACGACCGGTCCGATGCCCGGCTTGATGTCCAGGTCGATGCCGATGGCCTTCAGCGGGACCACGATGTCGGAGAAGAAGATCGCCGCGTCCACCTTGTGGCGGCGCACCGGCTGCAGGGTGATCTCGGTGACCAGGTCGGGCCGCATGCACGACTCGAGCATCTGGGTGCCCTCGCGCAGCTTGCGGTACTCCGGGAGCGAGCGGCCGGCCTGCCGCATGAACCACACGGGCGTGTGCGGTACCGGCTCGCGACGGCACGCCTTCAGGAAGGCGGAATCGTACGTCTGACTCGGCTGGCCCTTGGGGCGGTGGTTGGCGCTCACGCGCCAAATCTTCGCACGTATGAAGAAGTGCCCGGCCCGGCGCGGGTGTCCCTGCGCCGTACGGGCGCTCGTTCCGCCTAGTCTTCCCCGCATGGCTGCGGCTCAGGGACGATTTTCAGATGGCGCTGACGGTGTGGACAGCGCGGAGGAGAGCTCCGTCCCGCTCCCGTTCCGTCGGGCGGTCGACGGCTTGAAGAAGGCACGGCTGCGTCCGGGGATCGAGATCGACCCCACGAAGCCGCCGCGGAGACTGGCGCCGTACGCCTACGCGCTGGAGGCCGCGGTCGTGGACGGCGAGGACGACCTGGCCGACGGCCGGCTCGTCCTGCTCCACGATCCGGCCGGTCACGAGGCCTGGCACGGGACCTTCCGGCTGGTGACGCTCGTCCGGGCGGAGCTGGAGCCGGAGATGGCCGCGGACCCGCTCCTGCCCGAGGTGTGCTGGTCCTGGCTGAAGGGTGCGCTGGACGCGCGCGGGCTGACGTACGGGGAGGCGAGCGGGACCGTGACCATGGCCGGCTCGCACTACTTCGGCGGCCTCGCGGAGCGGCGCCCGGCGACGCAGATCGAGATCAGGGCCTCCTGGACGCCGCGCGAGGTGGTGGGCGGGGTGCCGGACACCGCGGCGCACCTGGCGGCGTGGTGCGAGCTGCTGTGCCAGGTCGCGGGACTGCCCCCGGTGGGGCCGACCGAGACCGTCACGGGCGTGGTCTCCCTGCCACAGCGGCGCGGTCCGCACCACCCGTAGCCGCGGGGCCGTACGGCCGCGCGCGGCGAGGCCGGTACGGGAACGGACGGTCGAAGCCCGCAACCGGGTGTCGGAACGGGGCGCCCGTTGTGGGCTTCTGATCACCCTATGATCGATCGTGCGTCCGAATTGCCCGAATTGTTACTCACTAAATCGTGATCATTCCCTAAAGCCGGGCGGGTGACGTGCCGAAGGAGTCAGTGACCATCCGCACGGTTCGCACCGGCGTCCTTCCCCGAGCCGGCCGTCCCGCCACTCCCCCAGGAGGCCTAGGTGTCCGTTCTTCTCGAGCAGCCCGCAAGCCTGGTCGCCTACCGCCCGAACAAGCCGACGGCCATGGTCGTCGTGGCCGACCCGCGCGTCCGTTCCACCGTGACCCGCCATCTGTGGGCCCTCGGAGTACGTGACGTGATCGAGGCTTCGTCCATCGCGGAGGCCCGCCCCCGCGTCGGCAGCCCGCGCGACATCTGCGTGGCCGACGTACACCTGCCCGACGGTTCCGGTCTCACCCTCCTCTCCGAGACCCGCGCCGCCGGCTGGCCCAACGGCCTGGCCCTGTCCGCCGCCGACGACATCGGCGCCGTACGCAACGCCCTCGCGGGCGGAGTGAAGGGCTACGTCGTCACCGGTACGCGGACCAACATCGGGCTCCCCACCCGGCCCGGCGCCGCCCCCATCGGCGCTGCCGCCGCCCGTATGCACCGCCGCCCCCCGGGTGCCCCGAGCCACCCGGGCGGCTACCGGGAGCTCTCCGGCCGCGAGGTCGAGGTCCTGCGCCTCGTCGCGGAGGGCCAGTCCAACAAGGCCATCGGCGTCTCGATGGGCCTGTCCGCCCTGACCGTCAAGTCCCACCTGGCCCGGATCGCCCGCAAGCTGGGCACCGGCGACCGGGCCGGGATGGTCGCCGTCGCACTGCGGACCGGGATCATCCATTAGAGCCCGGCCCGATCGGCCGGACAGGCCCCGACCCGCCCGGCGTCTCCCGGGCGAACCCCCGGGGAACCCCGGGAAACGTCCGACCCCTCCCCCGCGCGCCCGTCGACGGAACGTTCCGGCGACGGGCGCGTCGCATCCACGGATACCCTTGACCGGTGACCGACGCCCATGAGACCGCAGCACACCTGCGCACCACCACCGGGGGCGGCCCCCCGGACGACGAAGCTCCGTCCGATGGGCTGCCGATCCCCTTGCTGGAGCCCCGTGAGGGCATCCCTCCGGTCGTCGCCGACGAGGACGCGCTCGCCCGGGTGGTCGCGGCCTTCGCCGCGGGCACCGGGCCCGTCGCCGTCGACGCCGAGCGGGCCTCCGGATACCGCTACGGCCAGCGCGCCTACCTGGTGCAGCTGCGCCGCGAGGGCGCGGGATCCGCACTGATCGACCCGGTCGGCTGCCCCGACCTGTCCACACTGGGCGAGGCCCTGTCCGGCACCGAGTGGATCCTGCACGCCGCCACCCAGGACCTCCCCTGCCTGCGCGAAATAGGCATGGTGCCCACCTCCCTGTTCGACACCGAGCTGGCCGGCCGCCTGGCCGGCTTCCCGCGGGTCGGACTCGGCGCGATGGTCGAGAGCGTGCTCGGCTACGCGCTGGAGAAGGGCCACTCCGCCGTCGACTGGTCCACCCGCCCGCTTCCCGAGCCGTGGCTTCGCTACGCCGCCCTGGACGTGGAGCTGCTGGTGGACCTGCGGGACGCGCTGGAGAAGGAGCTGGACCGGCAGGGCAAGCTGGAATGGGCCCGCCAGGAGTTCGACGCCATCGCCTCCGCACCGCCCGCACCGCCCCGCAAGGACCCCTGGCGCCGTACGTCCGGGATGCACAAGGTGCGCCGCCGCCGGCAGATGGCGGTCGTCCGGGAGCTGTGGGAGTCCCGGGACCGGATCGCACAGCGGCGTGACGTGTCCCCCGGCAAGGTGCTGGGCGACGCGGCGATCGTCGAGGCCGCTCTCGCCCTCCCCGCGGACGCGCAGGCCCTGTCCGCCCTGCCCGGCTACGGGCAGCGCATGGGCCGGCGCCAGCTGGAGCAGTGGATGGCGGCCGTGGACCGGGCGAAGGCCCTGCCCGAGAACGCGCTGCCGCAGCCGGGTGCGACCCCGTCCGGCCCGCCGCCGCCGCGCTCCTGGGCCGACAAGGACCCGGTGGCCGCGGCCCGGCTGTCGGCGGCCCGCGCGGCCGTCTCCGAGCTGGCCGAGGGGCTGAACCTGCCCCAGGAGAACCTGATCACCCCGGACACGGTCCGCAGGCTCTGCTGGGAGCCGCCGCAGCGGCTCGAAGCGGACGCGGTGGCGCAGGCCCTGGCGGGCTACGGCGCGCGCCCCTGGCAGATCGAGCAGGTGACCCAGGCGCTGGTCACGGCCCTGGCCGTGACCGCCTGACACGCACCCGACCCCAGTGGACCCCCGGCCTCAGGCCGGGGGTTTTCTGTTACGCGCTCATGACACCCCACATCTTTTGAACACGCTCAACAATCGCTAGGTTCTTGAACATGATCAAAACCGGGTACGCGGCATGGGTGGAAGAGTTCGAGGCCGAGAAGGAGCGCCGGGCAGCCCTCGGGGACCCCGACTGGCGGGGCGGGGCACACCTGGCCCCCGAGATCGTCCGCAGCATCCAGAAGTTCCAGGTCGGCGAGGACGGGGACGGCTCCGCGCTCCTCGGCAAGGCGGTCCGCGCGGGCGACCCGGTGTACGCCGAGGCCGCCCGGCTGTTCATCGCTGAGGAGCAGAACCACGCGCGGATGCTCGCCCTGCTGCTGGCGGCGGGCGGGGCCGGGACCCTGGACGGCCACTGGAGCGACGCGGCCTTCGTCCGGGTGCGCCGGCTGCTCGGGCTGCGGGTGGAGCTGCTGGTGCTGATGATCGCCGAGGTGGTGGCCCTGGCGTACTACAGGGCGCTGCGCGACGGCGCCGCGGATCCGCTGGTCTCGGAGGTCGCGGGCCGGATCCTGGCGGACGAGCGGCGGCACGTCCCCTTCCACTGCCTGCGCCTGCGCGAGGGTCTGGCCCGGCTCCCGCGTCCGGCCAGGCGGGCCGTGACCGCCGGCTGGCGCGGGCTGCTGTCCTGCGCGGGCCTGCTGGTCGCCGTGGACCACGGCGCGGCCCTGCGCAGCCTGGGGGTGAGCCGCCGCGCCTTCGTGGCGGAGGTGGTCCGCTCCTCGGCGCCGATGGCCGTGGCGATGGCGGACGGCCCGGCGGCCGGCCCCGCGGCGGTGCCTGCGGCAGTGTGACCTTCGCCGCTCCTCGGGGAGGGGGTGTGCACATGGGTTACCCGCAAGTAGCATGGGCCGGGTGAGCGGGCGCTCAGCAACGCATGCCGAGCACGCCCCCGCGCAGCAGTGCACACCCGCACCTGGAGGAGAGCCAACGTGCCTCGTACCGTCAGGGACGTCGTCTTCGTCGACGGCGTCCGCACCCCGTTCGGCAAGGCGGGCCCGAAGGGCATCTACAACGAGACCCGCGCCGACGATCTCGTTGTGAAGGCGATCCGGGAGCTGCTGCGCCGCAACCCGGACCTGGACCCCGCGAAGATCGACGAGGTCGCCATCGCCGCGACCACGCAGATCGGCGACCAGGGCCTGACGCTGGGCCGTACGGCCGGCATTCTCGCGGGCCTCCCGCAGTCCGTCCCGGGCTACTCGATCGACCGCATGTGCGCCGGCGCGCTGACCGCCGTGACCGCCGTCGCGGGCGGCGTGGCCTTCGGTGCCTACGACGTCGCCCTCGCCGGCGGTGTCGAGCACATGGGCCGCCACCCCATGGGTGAGGGCGTGGACCCGAACCCGCGCTTCGTCTCCGAGAAGCTGGTCGACGAGTCCGCCCTGTTCATGGGCATGACCGCCGAGAACCTGCACGACCGGTACCCGACGATCACCAAGCTCCGCGCCGACGAGTACGCCGTGCGCTCGCAGGAGAAGGCCGCCAAGGCGTACGCCGACGGCAAGATCCAGCAGGACCTGGTCCCGATCTCGGTGCGCAACACCAACGAGGCGGCCGGTGAGACGGGCTGGGGCCTGGTCACCACCGACGAGCCGATGCGCCCGGGCACCACCCTGGAGAACCTGGCCGGCCTGAAGACCCCCTTCCGTACCCACGGCCGGGTCACCGCGGGCAACGCCGCCGGTCTCAACGACGGTGCCACGGCCGCGATCATCGCCTCCGAGGACTTCGCCCGCGAGAACAACCTCCCGGTCAAGATGCGCCTGGTCTCGTACTCCTTCGCGGGTGTCGAGCCGGAGGTCATGGGCTACGGCCCGATCCCGGCCACCGAGAAGGCCCTGGCCCAGGCCGGTCTGACGATCGAGGACATCGGCCTCTTCGAGGTCAACGAGGCCTTCGCGGTCCAGGTCCTCGCGTTCCTGGAGCACTACGGCATCGCCGATGACGACGCCCGCGTGAACCAGTACGGCGGGGCCATCGCCTTCGGCCACCCGCTCGCCTCCTCCGGCGTGCGCCTGATGACGCAGCTGGCCCGCCAGTTCGAGGAGCAGCCGCACGTCCGCTACGGCCTGACCACCATGTGCGTCGGCTTCGGCATGGGCGCCACGGTCATCTGGGAGAACCCGAACTTCAACGCCGAGGGAGACTCCAAGTGAGCACCACCGCTGAGCTCCTGAAGGGTGCGGCCGAGCTGTTCCCGGACGAGGTCGTCACGTCCGCGCACGTCCGCCACCTGGATCTGCCGTACGGCGCCGGGCGCTTCGCGCTCGTCACGCTGGACAACGGCTTCGACCACACCAAGCCGACCACCTTCGGCCCGCAGTCCCTCGCCAACCTGAACGCGGCGATCGACCAGGTCGAGCAGGAGGCCCTCGCGGGCTCCATCGTCGGCGCGGGCATCACCGGCAAGCCGTTCATCTTCGCGGTCGGCGCCGACCTCAAGGGCGTCGAGCTGCTGAAGAAGCACGACGAGGCGCTCGCCATCGGCAAGGGCGGCCACGACGTCTTCAAGCGTCTCGCGGCCCTCGCGGTCCCGACCTTCGCCTACTACAACGGCGCGGCGATGGGCGGCGGTGTCGAGGTCGGTCTGCACTGCAGCTACCGCACCGTCTCCAAGGCCATCCCGGCCTTCTCGCTGCCCGAGGTCTTCCTCGGCCTGGTCCCCGGCTGGGGCGGCTGCGCCCTGCTGCCGAACCTGATCGGCGCGGAGCGCGCGATCTCGGTGATCATCGAGAACTCGCTGAACCAGAACCGCCAGCTCAAGGGCAAGCAGGTCTTCGAACTCGGCATCGCGGACGCGATCTTCGAGGGCGCGGACTTCCTGGAGCAGTCCCTCATCTGGACCGCGAAGGTCCTCAAGGGCGACACCGAGGTCGTACGCGCCGAGGTCGAGCGCGGCGAGGTCTGGGACGCGGCCGTGGCCAAGGGCCGCGCCATCGCCGACTCCAAGGTGCACGGCGCCGCCCCGGCCGCCTACCGCGCGCTGGACATCATCGCCGCGGCCAAGGACGGCGACCTCCAGGCCGGCTTCGACGCCGAGGACACCGCCCTCGCGGACCTCATCATGGGCGGCGAGCTGCGCTCCGGAATCTACGCCTTCAACCTGGTGCAGAAGCGCGCCAAGCGCCCGGCCGGCGCCCCGGACAAGTCCCTGGCCCGTCCGGTCACCAAGGTCGGCGTCGTCGGCGCGGGCCTGATGGCCTCTCAGCTGGCGCTGCTCTTCCTGCGCCGCCTGGAGGTGCCGGTGGTCCTCACCGACATCGACCAGGAGCGCGTGGACAAGGGCGTGGGCTACGTCCACGCCGAGATCCAGAAGCTGCTCGGCAAGGGCCGCATCAACCAGGACAAGGCCAACCGCCTGACCGCCCTGGTGACCGGCGTCCTGGACAAGGCCGAGGGCTTCGCGGACGCGGACTTCATCATCGAGGCCGTGTTCGAGGAGATGTCCGTCAAGCAGAAGGTGTTCGCGGAGGTCGAGGCGGTCGCCCCGGCGCACGCGATCCTCGCCACCAACACCTCCTCGCTGTCGGTGTCGGAGATGGCCTCCAAGCTCCAGCACCCGGAGCGCGTGGTCGGCTTCCACTTCTTCAACCCGGTCGCGATCCTCCCGCTGCTGGAGATCGTCCGCGGTGAGCAGACCGACGACGCCTCGCTGGCCACGGCCTTCGGTGTCGCCAAGAAGCTGAAGAAGACCGCGGTCCTCACCAAGGACGCCCCGGCGTTCGTCGTGAACCGCATCCTGACCCGCTTCATGGGCGAGATCCAGAACGTCATCGACGAGGGCACCCCGGTGGTCACCGCCGAGAAGGCCATCGAGCCGCTCGGCCTGCCGATGTCCCCGCTGGTGCTCCTGGAGCTCGTCGGCCCGGCGATCGGTCTGCACGTCTCCGAGACCCTGAACCGCGCCTTCCCGGAGCGCTTCACCGTCTCCCCGAACCTGGCGGCCGTGGTCAAGGCCGGCAAGCGCGGCTTCTACGTCTACAAGGCGGAGAACGGCTTCAAGCCGGAGCTCGACCCCGAGGTCGCCGCGCTCCTGGTGCAGGGCGACAGCGTCCTGACCGAGGAGCAGGTCCGCGACCGCGTCCTGGACGCGGTGGCGCAGGAGATCGGCCTGATGCTGGAGGAGGGTGTCGTGGCCGAGGCCCAGGACATCGACCTCTGCCTCATCACCGGTGCGGGCTGGCCCTTCCACCTGGGCGGCATCACGCCGTACCTGGACCGTGAGGGCGTCTCCGAGCGCGTCAACGGCAAGAAGTTCCTGGCTCCCGGACTGGCGAGCGTCCCCGCCTAGTCCGGCCCGCAGACAGGCGTTTCACGGCTCGGCCCGCCCCTTCCGAGGGGCGGGCTTCGGCCATTCGAATACGTGTCTAAGATTCACCCCCATGACGGAAAAGCACGCGCGGCCCAGGCGCCGCCGCCGCATTCTGCGGATCACCCTTCTGCTGGTCGCCGTGCTGATCCTGGGCGCGGCCGGCGCGGGCTGGTGGACGTACAGCCACCTCAACGGCAACATCGACAGCGTCGACCTGGACCAGGCGATCGGCGACAACCGGCCGCAGAAGGTCGTGGCGGGCGCGCAGAACGTCCTGGTGCTCGGCTCCGATTCGCGGGCCGGGGCCAACGGGGACCTCGACCACGGCGACGTCAGCGGCACCCGCTCGGACACCACGATGCTGGTGCACATACCCGAGGGCCGGTCCAAGGCCACCGCGGTCAGCATCCCCCGCGACACCCTGGTCACCCGGCCCGAGTGCAAGGCCGCCGACGGCAAGACGGTGCCGTCCCAGAAGCGGGCCATGTTCAACGCGATTTACGGTCTCGGCGGTCCGGCCTGCGTGGTCAAGACCGTGGAGGAGATGTCCGGGGTCCGCGTGGACCACTTCGTCGAGGTGGACTTCGCCGGGTTCAAGGGCCTGGTGGACGCCCTCGGCGGGGTCACCGTCACCCTGGACAAGCCGATGACCGGTGCCAAGGGCGGCCTCAAACTGGACGCGGGCACGCACCGGCTGAACGGGACCGACTCGCTCAAGTTCGTCCGTACCCGCTACGGCTACGGCGACGGCAGCGACCTCGGACGCATAGGTCTCCAGCAGCAGTTCATGATGGCGATGCTGTCCGAGATCAAGAAGCAGGACGCCCTGGGCAACCCGGCGCGCCTCTACAAGCTCGCCGACGCCGGGACGAAGTCGCTGACGACCGACTCCGACCTCGCCTCGCTCACCGCGCTGTCCGACTTCGCGCAGAGCATGAAGGGCGTGGACCCCGACACCATGCAGACGATCATGCTGCCGGTCGCCTACGACAAGGTGGACCCCAACCGCGTGATCGCCGCGGAGCCGCAGGCGACCCAACTGTGGGATGCCCTGCGCAAGGACCAGCCGGTCCCGGAGTCGGCGAAGAAGTCCCCGGCCAAGGGCTGACGGGGGCCCGCGCACACGGAGCCGGCCGTACGGGTGACCCGTACGGCCGGCTTCGGGCTTCGCGCTAGAACTTCGCGTCCTGGCCGGCCTTGCCGAGGCGGCTGTGCTGGCGTCCGTACAGGAAGTAGACGACGATGCCGATCGCCATCCAGATCCCGAAGCGGATCCAGGTCTCGGCCGGCAGGTTGAGCATCAGCCAGAGCGAGGCCGCGATCGACAGGATCGGGACGAACGGCACCCACGGGGTGCGGAAGGCCCGGTGCAGGTCGGGGCGGGTCCGGCGCAGGACGATCACGCCGAGGGCGACCACCACGAAGGCGAACAGGGTGCCGATGTTCACCAGTTCCGCGAGCTTCTCCAGGCTGGTGAAGCCCGCGACGACTGCGATGACCCCACCGAGCAGCATGGTCGCCCGGTACGGCGTGCGGTACTTGGGGTGGGTGACGGAGAAGACGCGCGGCAGCAGTCCGTCACGGCTCATCGCGAAGAACACGCGGGTCTGGCCGAGCAACAGGATCATGCACACCGTGATCAGACCGACGGACGCCCCGAGGCTGATGGCGCCGGCGAAGAACGGCTGGTTCACGGATTTGAAGGCCTCTGCGAGAGGCGCGCTGGGCGACATCTCCGAATACTTCTGCATGCCGGTGACCACCAGCGTCACGGCGACGTAGAGCACCGTGCAGATCAGCAGCGAGCCGAGAATGCCGCGTGGCATGTCCCGCTGGGGGTTCTTGGTCTCCTCGGCCGCGGTGGCCACGACGTCGAAGCCGATGAAGGCGAAGAAGATGAGGGAGGCCGCGGTGAAGATGCCCATGACGCCGAAGTTGGTGGGCGCGTAGCCGAACAGCAGCTGGACCAGTGGCGCGTGCAGGCCGCCGCCCGCCGCCTGCGGCTCGGCCGGAGGGATGAACGGCGAGTAGTTGTCGGCCTTGATGAAGAACAGACCGGCGATGATGACCAGCATCACCACGGTGACCTTGATGGCGACCACGACGGCGGTGATCCGCGCCGAGAGCTTCGTCCCGACGACCAGGACCGCGGTCAGCGCCAGGATCAGCAGGAAGGCCAGCAGGTCGAAGGTTCCTCCCGCGTCGGGCCCGGAGAGCGCGACCGGCAGGTCCCAGCCGAGGTTGGTGTCCATGAGGTGGCGCACGTACCCGGACCAGCCCACCGCCACGACGGCGGTGCCGAGCGCGAACTCCAGCACCAGGTCCCAGCCGATGATCCAGGCGGGCAACTCACCGATCGAGGCGTACGAGAAGGTGTAGGCCGAGCCGGCCACCGGAACGGTGGAGGCGAACTCGGCGTAGCAGAGCGCCGCCAGGGCGCAGACGATGCCCGCCGCCACGAAGGCGAGGGCGGTGGCGGGTCCGGCGTTGTTCCGGGCCGCGATGCCCGTAAGGACGAAGATGCCGGTGCCGATGATGACACCCACACCGAACACCGTCAGGTCCCAGGCGGAGAGCGATTTCCGGAGGGCGTGTTCCGGCTCCTCCGTGTCGCGGATGGACTGCTCCACCGTCTTGGTGCGGAAGGGGCTGTTCATATCCCTACTCACCAACGCACCTCCGAACAGGTGTCGACGCACGCGAACGGGCCGGGAGGCCCACTCCTCAAGAGTGATCTCCCGGCCCGTGACGTGCAACCGCGCGGCGGTCCAGGCAATGCCGTCGAGTGGTCGTACCGGACTTCGACGGCCCGCCCGGGGTCTAGTCGACGGCGGCGGCCCGCTCGCTGTCGTAGCGCCCGTCCAGCTTGGCCACCAGTCCGGTGACCTGCCGCGCGATGTCCGGTGCGGTCAGCCCGATCTCGGCCATGACCTCCTTGCGGGAGGCGTGGTCGAGGAAGCGCTGAGGGATGCCGAAGTCGCGCAGCGGTACGTCGATCCCCGCGTCCCGGAGCGCCTGCGAGACAGCGGAACCCACGCCGCCGGTGCGGCCGTTGTCCTCGACCGTGACGACCACGCGGTGGCGCTCGGCGAGCGGGGGCAGCGCCTCGTCCACCGGCTTGACCCAGCGGGGGTCGACCACGGTGGTGGTGATGCCCTGCTTGTCCAGCAGGGTGGCGATATCCAGGCACATCGGGGCCAGTGCGCCGACCGAGACGAGCAGTACGTCCGGCCGGGTGACGTCGGAGCCGGGCTCGCGCAGCACGTCCATGCCGCCGATCCGGCCGACGGCCGGGACGGCCGGTCCGACGACGCCCTTGGAGTAGCGCACGACGGTCGGCGCGTCCTTGACCGCGACGGCCTCGCGCAGCTGGGCGCGCAGCTGCTCCGCGTCACGCGGTGCGGCGAGCCGCAGACCGGGCACGACCTGCATGATCGACATATCCCACATACCGTTGTGGGAGGCGCCGTCGGTGCCGGTGACACCGGCGCGGTCCAGGACGAAGGTGACACCGCACTTGTGCAGGGCCACGTCCATCAGGACCTGGTCGAAGGCACGGTTGAGGAAGGTGGCGTACACCGCGAAGACCGGGTGGGCGCCGCCGGTGGCCAGGCCCGCCGCCGAGGTGGCGCCGTGCTGCTCGGCGATGCCGACGTCGAAGATCCGGTCCGGGAAGGCGTCCGCGAACTTCTTCAGGCCGACCGGGTGGAGCATGGCCGCGGTGATGCCGACGATGTCCGGGCGCTCGTGGCCGAGCTTGACCATCTCGTCCGCGAAGACGGAGGTCCAGCTCGCGGCGTCGGTGGCGACCGGCAGACCGGTGTCGGGATGGATCACGCCGACCGCGTGGAAGCGGTCCGCCTCGTGCTCCAGGGCCGGGGTGTAGCCGCGGCCCTTCTGGGTGAGGCAGTGCACGATGACCGGCCCGCTGAAGCGCTTGGCCCGCTGCAGGGCGGATTCCAGGGCCTCGATGTCGTGGCCGTCGATGGGGCCGATGTACTTCAGGCCCAGGTCCTCGAACATGCCCTGCGGGGCGATGAAGTCCTTGAGGCCCTTCTTGGCGCCGTGCAGGGTCTCGTAGAGCGGCTTCCCGACGACCGGGGTGCGCTCCAGCAGGTCCTTGCCGCGGGCCAGGAAGCGCTCGTAGCCGTCCGTGGTGCGCAGGGTGGCCAGGTGGTTGGCGAGGCCGCCGATGGTGGGGCCGTAGGAGCGCTCGTTGTCGTTGACGACGATGACCAGGGGCCGGTCCTTGGCGGCGGCGATGTTGTTCAGCGCCTCCCAGGCCATGCCGCCGGTCAGCGCGCCGTCGCCGATGACGGCGGCGACGTGGTGGTCCTCGCGGCCGAGCACCTCGTTGGCCTTGGCGATGCCGTCGGCCCAGCCCAGCACGGTGGAGGCGTGCGAGTTCTCGATCACGTCGTGGTCGGACTCGGCGCGCGAGGGGTAGCCGGACAGGCCGCCCTTGGAGCGCAGGTTGCCGAAGTCCTGGCGGCCGGTGAGCAGCTTGTGGACGTAGGACTGGTGGCCGGTGTCGAAGAGGACCTTGTCCTTGGGCGAGTCGAAGACCCGGTGCAGGGCGATCGTCAGTTCGACCACCCCGAGGTTGGGGCCGAGGTGCCCGCCGGTCTTGGAGACGGCGTCGACGAGGAAGGACCTGATCTCGGCGGCGAGCTGGTCGAGCTCCTCCTGGCTGAGCCGGTCCAGATCGCGCGGTCCCTTGATGCGGGTCAGCAGCACCCGTGCCTCCTTGCAGTTGCTTGCTGGTCTGTCGAGTCTAATCTTCCGCCCGCAGGCACCGTCATCGGGCCGTCCCGAGCGGGTCACACCTTTGTCATACATGTACGCCCCCGCGCGACCCCACACATCACATTCGGGCGTATACCCGTACAGGAGTACCCACGGATGCACGCACAGGTGCCCGGTGCCACACGAAGTGGCACCGGGCACTGTGACCGGTCTTACCGCCGGTCCGGCCGTGCGGACCGGCGGTGGGGAAGCGCCGTCAGGCGCGTCCGGCCGTCTTCTGCGTCTTGCGGGTGACCGAGTCGATCACCACGGTGGCCAGCAGCACCGCTCCAGTGATCATGTACTGGATCGGGGTCGCAATTCCCTCCAGGGCCAGACCGTACTGGATCGAGACGATGACCATGACGCCGAGGAGGGCGTTCCAGGTCCGTCCCCGGCCGCCGAAGAGGCTGGTGCCGCCGATGACGGCCGCCGCGATCACGTTCATCAGCAGGTCGCCGGCGCCGGCGCTCTGGTTGGCCGCCGCGATCTTCGAGGCCCAGAACAGACCGCCGATGGCGGCGAAGGTGCTGGAGATCGCGAAGACCGTGATCCGGATCCGGGTGACGTTGATGCCCGCGCGGCGGGAGGCCTCGACGCTGCCACCCAGCGCGAAGACGTTTCGCCCGAAGGTCGTGCGGCGCAGCAGGAAGTCCGTGACGACCAAGGCCAGCAGGAAGACCACGACCGCGAGCGGCAGGCCCTTGTACTGGTTGAACAGCACGGCGGGGCCGAAGGCGAACACCGCGAGCAGGCCGGTGCGCAGCAGGATCTCGACGAGCGGCCGGGAGGGCATTCCGGCGGCCTCGCGGCGCCGGGCGTCGAGGAAGGCCGCGAGGAAGTAACCGGCCACCGCGAGCGCGGCCAGCCCGTAGGCGACGGCCACGTCCGAGAAGAAGTACGTGGTCAGCTGGCCGACCACGCCGTCCGAGTCGATGTTGATCGTGCCGTTGCTGCCGAGGATCTGCAGCATCGCGCCCAGCCAGAAGAGCAGGCCCGACAGGGTGACGGCGAAGGCCGGGGCGCCGATCCTGGCGAAGAAGAAGCCGTGGATGCAGCCGATCAGGGCGCCGCCGGCGATGGCCGCCAGGATCGCCAGCCATTCGTTCATCCCGTGGGTGACGGCGAGGACGGCCACGATCGCGCCCGAGACGCCGCTGACCGAGCCGACCGAGAGGTCGATCTCACCGAGCAGCAGCACGAAGATGATGCCGATGGCGATCATGCCGGTGCCGGTCATCGTGATCGCGATGTTGGTGAGGTTCTCCGGGGAGAGGAAGTTCGAGTTCAGCCCCTGGAAGATCGACCAGATGACGATCAGGCCGATGACGACCGGGAGGGAACCCAGGTCGCCGGCCTTCATCTTGCGCTTGAACTCGCCCACGTACCCGGCGAGGCCCTCCTCCCTGACGAGCAGGCGGGGGTCCACGGCCGGAATCGCGTCGTGAGCGGCCGCGGGGTTGACCGGGTCGATGTGCTCCGGCTGATCGGCCGGGCCCGTGCCCAGCGGATCGGCGGCAGACTTCTTGGTGCTCACTTGCGGGCCTCCCCGGTGCGGGCCGCCCGGCGGGTCACGGCGTTGTCCGTGGCCCCGGTGATGGCGGAGATGATCTCTTCCTGCGAGGTGTCGGCGACGTTGAAGACACCGTTGTTGCGGCCCAGCCGAAGGACCGCCACCTTGTCGGCGACCGCCTTCACATCGGCCATGTTGTGGCTGATGAGGATGACGGCGTGGCCGCGCTCGCGCAGCCGCTCCACCAGGTCGAGGACCTGTGCGGTCTGCTCGACGCCGAGGGCGGCGGTGGGCTCGTCGAGGATGACGAGCCGGGGCTCCCCCAGCATGGAACGGGCGATCGCCACGGTCTGGCGCTGACCGCCGGAGAGCGAGGCGATGGGGATCCGGACACTGGGGATCCGGATGGACAGGGTGGTGAGGAGCTCGCGGGCGCGGCGCTCCATCTCCACCTCGTCGAGGATGCCGAAGCTCTTGAGCTCCCGGCCGAGGAAGAGGTTGCCGACGACGTCGATGTTGTCGCACAGCGCCAGGTCCTGGTAGACCGTCGCGATGCCCAGGTTCTGGGCGTCGTGGGGCTTGCCGATGGAAACCGGGCGCCCTTCCCACTCGATGACTCCGTCATCGATGGGGTGCACGCCGGCGATCGTCTTGACCAGCGTGGACTTGCCGGCCCCGTTGTCGCCGACGAGGGCGACCACTTCACCGGAGTGGATCTCGAGTTCTACGTCGGTCAGGGCCTGAACGGCGCCGAACCGCTTCGAGACCCCTCGCAACGCCAGCACGGGCGCAGCGGACACATGAACCATCTCCTTCGCCGCCTGACCGGCGGGGATGTCGTGCAAAAGAGCAGGAGCGGGGCGAATGGGGGAACGTTTCTGCCCGGCGCCCCGCCGGTGGCGGGGATGAGAGGGCGGGGCGCCGGTCAGGCACGGGGGGCCGCCTCGCGAGGAGGCGGCGGGGGCCTCTACTTCAGGCCGAGGGCGGCGCAGGCCGCCGCGTACTTGTCGGTGCAGATCTCGGCGACCGTGTAGACGCCGTCCTTGACGACGGTGTCGTTGATGTTGCCCTTGGTCAGCGAGACGACCGGGATCAGCACGGACGGAACGCCCTTGTTGGTCGGGCTGTCGACCGTGGAGGTGGTGACGCCTTCGAGCTTCTCACCCTTGGCGAGGGCGACGGCCATCTTCGCGGCGGCCTCGGCCTCGGGGGCGTACGGCTTGTAGACGCTCATGAACTGCTCGCCCGCCACGATCCGCTGCACACCTGCGAGTTCGGCGTCCTGGCCGGTGACCGGAGGCAGCGGGGACACACCGGCCGCCTTCAGGGCGGTGATGATGCCGCCCGCCATGCCGTCGTTGGCGGAGTAGACGCCGACGACCTTGTCCTTGCCGAGCGCGGAGAGGGCGGCCGCCATGTTGGTGTTGGCGTTCTCCGGCTTCCACTCGACGGTGTCGTACTCCTTGCCGACGTTCACCTTGCCGTCGAGAACGGAGTGCGCACCGGACTTGAAGAGCTTGGCGTTCGGGTCGGTGACCGAACCGTTCATCATGACGATCTGGCCGTCCTTGGCCTTGTCGCCCAGCGCCTCGAGCAGCGCCTTGCCCTGAACCTTGCCGACCTCTTCGTTGTCGAAGGAGGTGTACGCCTCGATCGGGCCCTCGGCCAGACGGTCGTAGGCGACGACCGGGATGCCGGCCTCCTTCGCCTTCTTGACCGAGCCCGCGATGGCCTTCGAGTCCACCGCGTCGATGATCAGCACGTCCACCTTGTTGGTGATCATCGTGTCGACCTGGGAGTTCTGCGTGGTCGCGTCCTGCTTGGCGTTGGCGTAGACGACCTCGCCCTTGCCACCGGTGAGCTCGGCGACCTTCTTCTCGATCAGCGGCTTGTCGAACTTCTCGTAACGCGCGGTCTGGTTCTCCGGCAGGAGCAGACCGACCTTGATCGCGTCGCCCTTGGCAGCGCCGGTTTCCTTCGTCTGGTCGCCGGCCTCCTTCGCACTGCCACAAGCGGCGAGCGAAACGGCCATGGCACCGGCGGCAACAGCTACGGCGGCTCTGCGCATACGCGTGTTCATTACTTGAACCTCCCTGACGAGGCCGCAGCACTGCGGCCGAGGTGGATGTGAGTCAACCCCGGCCGCGTTTTGCCGTCAAGGAGTGAATCCTTAACGAGATGACAACGGTGCCATCCGTTATCTACCTGAAGACAAGACGGCTGGTGCTCGCACTCCACTTCCATGATCCGACAAAAGAGTCGAATCGCCCATCTCGCTGAGTACGAGGGCCAGCGCCCCCAGTACCTCGGCCCGTCCGCCCAGGGACCCCGTCAGCACCGACAGTTGCCGTGCGGCGCTGGGGATGGCGTACCTCCCCACTGATTCACGGATGGGAGCCAGGACGAGTTCACCGGCGTCCGCGAGCGAGCCGCCCAGGACCACCCGGCTGGGGTTCAGGAGGTTGCAGAGGCTGGCCACGCCGCTGCCGACGTGGCGGCCCACGTCCGTGATCACCCGACGGCAGCCCGGGTCCCCGCCGCGGGCCAGCTCGACCACCCGCTCCATCGTCAACTCCGGCCCGTGCGTGCCCTGGAGCAGCGGCAGCACGTACCGCGCGGCGGCGAAGGTCTCCAGGCAGCCGCGGTTGCCGCACCGGCAGACCGGGCCCGACTCGTCCAGCGTGATGTGCCCGATCTCGCCCGCCGTACCTCCCGGCCCGCGGTAGATCTGGCCGTTGATGACCAGGCCGGCGCCGACGCCGCTGGCGACCTTGATGTAGGCCAGGTCCTTCACTCCCCGGCCGCTCCCCCAAACGAGTTCACCGAGGGCCCCGAGGTTCGCGTCGTTGTCCACGTACACGGGCACCCCGAGGCGCTGCGAGAGCTCCTGGCGGGGGTTGATGCCGGCCCAGCCCGGCAGGATGGCGGTCGAGCCCAGGGTCCCGGACTCCACGTCGATGGGGCCGGGGACGCCGAGGCCGACGCCGATGACCTTCTCCAGGCCCACCCCTATTCCCGCGATCAGCCGCCCCACCAGGGCTTCGGCCCGGTCGAAGCCCTCCGCCCAGGAGGCGTCCACGTCCAGCGGCTCGGACTCCTCGGCCAGCACCTGGTGCGCCAGGTTGCCGACCGCGACCCGCAGGTGGGTGTGGCCGAAGTCGACGCCGATGACGATGCCCGCGTCGCCGCTGAGGGAGACGCTGCGGGCCCGGCGGCCTCCGGCCGAGGTGTCGGTGACCTCGACGGTCCCGGCGTCCTTGAGCTCACGCACGATGTTGGAGACCGTTGCCGCCGACAGTCCGGTGGCGCGGGCGATCTCCGCCTGGGTCAGCGAACCCGCGAGCCGCACCGCCCGCACGACCCGTTCGAGGTTCGCCCGATGCAGCGAGGACTGCGATCCGGGAGTCTGCACGACTCATCCACTCCTGCCCATAAGCGACGGCCAGCCGTCGCCCCCCGGCCGGGCCGTCGCGGCTGCTCACTCCGAGACCCCGGCGTCTCTCCAACTTGTGAACCTTAAGTCGAGCCTTTGGGCCTCCACACGTCAAGAGGCTGACACAGCACGAAAGGGACACTACCGGCCATAAGAGGGAGAGACCCCCCGAGAGATCGTGCTACGGTCGCTGAGGCGCCGGTCCTCTGCGGCCTTTCCGGCCGGACCGGGCGCCCCGTAATGACGGCGCTACGCAAGGAGGTGTTCGGGATGAGTCCCGATCGAAGTCTTTGCAGCGCCCTCGTCGGCTGACCCAGCGGTCCGCCGGCCCGGTGATCGACTGAACCGGTGATCCACCGGCTCAGCTGATCGGCTGCCCCCTCCCCCAGGAAGTACGTACGGCCGCGGCACAGCGCTGCCTCCGCGTCCCTTCCGGAGGGCTCCCCCTCTCCTTTTTCCTTCCGCACGCTCCGGCACCTCTGCCGGGCCTGCGTCATCCATGCCCTCGGCGTGCCGTCCGGCCTTCCGTGCCGTTCCACGCCGACCCATGATCACTCCACGTGACCGCTCGGCTTCGCGCTGCCCGGACACCGTGGAGGGAGGTATTCGTCATGACCATGCTCACCCCTCGTACCCCGGCCAAGCTCGCACCGCCGGGCCGCGGCCGCCGCGAGCGCAAGACCGCCGAGCTGGAGGCCCGTACCCGGCTCGTCGGCGAGCGCCTCACCGGGATCAGCGCCGGCCCGGGCGTCCGCGCCCTTCAGGACGTGGACGCCTCGGCGAACGGCCTGACCCACGCCGAGGCCGCACTGCGCCTGGAGCGGCACGGCCTCAACACCGTCGCCCAGGAGCGCGCCCCGCACTGGTCCGTCCAGCTGGGAAAGGCGTACTGGAACCCCTTCATCGGCGTCCTGGTCTTCCTGGCCGCCGTCATGTACTGGCAGGACCCCGGGGACCCGGGCGTCATCATCCTCTCCGTGATGGTGGGGATCAGCGGGCTGCTGCGCTTCTGGCAGGAGTTCCGCTCCGGCCGCGCCGCGGACGCGCTGAAGAAGCTCGTCACCACCACCTGCGCGGTGCAGCGGCGGGCCGGCAGCGGCTCCGCCCCCACCACCTTCGAGGTCCCCATGGACCAGGTGGTCCCGGGCGACGTGGTCAAGCTGGCCGCCGGTGACCTGATCCCGGCCGACCTGCGGCTCATCACCTCCAAGGACCTGATGGTCAGCCAGGCCGCGCTGTCCGGCGAGTCCCTGCCGGTCGCCAAGGCCGACACCCGCGCCGTGGACCTCGGCCAGCAGGAGAGCTCCGACCCGGTGGAGGCCGACAACCTCTGCCTGATGGGGACCTCGGTCACCTCCGGCACCGCCACCGGGGTCGTGGTCGCCACCGGCGCCGGCACCTACTTCGGCTCCATGGCCGGCTCGCTCGTCGGCGAGCGCCCGCAGACCAACTTCGACAACGGCGTGCGCAAGGTCAGCTTCCTGCTGATCCGGTTCATGCTGGTCATGGTCCCGGTCGTCTTCATGGTCAACGGCCTCACCAAGGGCGACTGGGACGAGGCCTTCCTCTTCGGCATCGCCGTCGCGGTGGGTCTGACCCCCGAGATGCTTCCCATGGTCGTCTCCGCCAACCTGGCGCGCGGAGCCGTCGCCATGTCCCGGCGCAAGGTGGTCGTCAAGCGGCTCAACGCGATCCAGAACCTGGGTGCGATGGACGTGCTCTGCACGGACAAGACCGGCACCCTCACCGAGGACCGGATCGTCCTGGACCGCTACCTGGACGTGCACGGGGACGAGGACGGCGAGGTCCTGGAGTACGGCTACCTCAACGCACACTTCCAGACGGGACTGCGCAACCTGATGGACCAGGCGGTCATCGACCGCGTGGACGAGGCCGAGGAGGTTGTCGTCGACGCACGGTTCGCCATGGTCGACGAGATCCCCTTCGACTTCGCACGGCGCCGCATGTCCGTGGTCCTGAGCCGCAACTCCCTCGTGGCCGGCCCCGGCCGCGCCGAGCACATCATGATCACCAAGGGTGCCGTCGAGGAAGTCCTGGACCTGTGCACCCACATGACGGACCGCGGCGAGAAGGTCGAGCTGACCGGACAGCTGCGCCGGCACGTCACCGGGATCGCCGAGGAGAACAACCGCCGGGGCCTGCGGGTCCTCGCCGTGGCCACCCGTACGGTCTCCGCGCCCCGCGACACCTACACGGTCGCCGACGAGGACCAGCTGACCCTGGTCGGCTTCCTCGCCTTCCTCGACCCGCCGAAGGCCGACGCGGCCCGGGCCCTCCAGGGCCTGGCCGACAAGGGCATCGCGGTGAAGGTGGTCACCGGCGACAACGAGCTCGTCGCGGCCCGGGTGTGCGCGGACGTCGGCATCGACGTCGGGCACGTGGTGCCCGGCTCCGAGACCGACGCCCTCGACGACACGGCGCTGCGCGCGCTGGCCGCCCGTACGACCGTCTTCGCCAAGGTCAACCCGGTCCAGAAGGCCCGGATCGTCCGGGCCCTGCAGGCCGAGGGGCACACCGTCGGCTTCCTCGGGGACGGCATCAACGACGCGGCCGCCCTGCGCGACGCGGACGTCGGCATCTCCGTCGACACCGCCGTCGACATCGCCAAGGAGTCGGCGGACATCATCCTGCTGGAGAAGGACCTCACCGTCCTGGAGCAGGGCGTGGAACAGGGCCGGACCACCTTCGGCAACACGATCAAGTACATCAAGATGACGGCGTCGTCGAACTTCGGCAATGTCTTCTCGGTGCTGGTGGCGAGCGCCTTCATCCCCTTCCAGCCGATGCTCCCGATCATGCTGCTGATGCAGAACCTGGTCTACGACATCGCGCAGCTGGCGACCCCGTGGGACCGGATGGACAAGGAGTACCTGCGCAAGCCCCGCAACTGGGACGCCAAGGGCATCTTCCGCTTCATGGTCACCATCGGCCCCGTCAGCTCGATCTTCGACATCTCGATGTTCCTGATCATGTGGAACGTCTTCGTCGCCAACAGCGAGACGACCCAGTCGCTCTTCCAGTCCGGCTGGTTCATCGAGGGCCTGCTCTCGCAGACCCTGATCGTCCACATGATCCGTACCCGGAAGATCCCCTTCATCCAGTCCCGTGCCTCCTGGCCGGTGATGGTGATGACGGTCCTCGCGGTGCTGACCGGGCTCTACCTGCCGTTCTCCCCGCTGGCCGCCTCGCTGGGCTTCGTGGCCCTGCCGGCGAGCTACTTCCCGTGGCTGATCGGCGTGCTGCTCGCGTACTGCACGCTCACCCAGCTCGTGAAGACCTGGTACATCCGCAAGTTCAACACCTGGCTCTAGGTCGTGTCGTCAAAGTCCCGCCTGGCCGGCGGGGTCTGGCACGCACGCTCGCCGCGTTGTCGTCGGTCGCGAGGGCTCCGCCATCGCTCCCTCCTCCGCCTTGCGATCGCACGCACCAGACCCCGCCGGCCACCGCCCTTCGGGCGGTCGGCGCTACTTTGACGACACTCCCTAGGCAGCCCGCACCAGGAGAAGGGAGAGGCCGGTGCAGCTCACCGAATGGGAGATGGCCGCGCACCTGGCCGCCGCGCTCGGGCTCGGAGCCGTCATCGGCCTCGAACGGCAGTGGCGGGCCCGGCTGGCGGGACTGCGTACGAACGCCCTGGTGGCGGGCGGAGCGGCGCTGTTCGTGCTGCTCTCGCAGTACGGGTTCCTCAGCGCCGCCTCGGAGGTCGGCTACGACGGCTCACGGGTCGCCGCCCAGATCGTCTCCGGGATCGGCTTCCTCGGCGCCGGCGTGATCATGCGCGACGGGCTGAGCGTCCGGGGCCTGAACACGGCCGCCACCCTGTGGTGTTCGGCCGCCGTGGGCTGCCTCGCGGGCGTCGGCCTGTTCGTCCTCGCGCTCTGCGGCACGGCGGGCGTGGTGGGGGCCAACCTCGTACTGCGCCCGCTGGGCCGGCGCCTGGACCGCGAGCCCCGCGGCGGGGCCGAGGTGGCCACCGATTACCACTTCGAGGCGGTGTGCGTGGAGGCGGAGGAGGCCCACATCCGCCACCGGCTGGTCGACGCCCTGGCCCGGCCGGGCCACCAGCTGCGTTCGATCCGCAGCCAGGACGGCCCGGAACCGGGCCGGGTGACGGTGTCCGCGCTGCTGACCGCCGAGGGCGAGGGAGGCAGGGCACTGGAGGAAGCGGTCAGCAACCTCTCCCTCGACCCCTCGGTCTCGGCGGTCAACTGGTCGGTCGTGGGCAGCGCTACTTGAGGGTGGCGGAGGTCAGGCCGGCCTGGATCTGGCGCTGGAAGGACAGGTACACCGCCAGCATCGGGATGACCGCGATGGTGGCCCCGGCGAACAGCACCGGCAGGTCCGTCTCGTAGCCCATCTGGTACTGGAGCTGGATGAGCCCCTGGGTGAGCATGTAGCGCTCGGGCTCGCCGCTGGTCTGCGGCTGCATCAGCACGGCGGGCAGGATGTACTGGTTCCACTGGCCCAGCACGTTGAAGATGCCGACGCTGATCAGGCCGGGCTTGGCCATGGGCAGCATCACCTGGAAGAAGATCCGGGTGTCGGAGGCCCCGTCGATCACCGCCGCCTCGTGGATCGCGGTGGGCAGCGTCCGGAAGAAGGAGTGCATGAAGAAGACGGTGAACGGCATCGAGTAGGCGACGTACACCAGGATCAGGCCCTGGTAGCTGTTCAGCATGTCGAAGCGCTTGACCATGAAGAACAGCGGTACGAGCGCCAGGAACACCGGGAACATCGCCCCGCCGACGAAGAAGTAGTAGATGACCCGGTTGCCCGTGAAGGGGTAGCGGGCCAGCACGTACGCGGCCATCGAGCCGAACAGCATGGTCAGCGGGACCGAGAACACCAGCACGATCAGCGTATTGGCGAAGTAGCCGCCGATGCCCTTGTCCCAGGCCCGCCCGAACGCGTCGAAATGCCAGTTCGAGGGCCAGCTCAGGGCCGAGCCGCCGATCTGCGCGTCGGTCTTGAAGGAGCCGAGCGCGAGCCAGATCAGGGGCAGGACGATCATTATCGCCCAGAGGACGAGGAAGCCGTGCGAGAAGACGTTCAGGACCACGCCCTCGGAGCTGCGCCTGGCCCGTTCCCCCGGCCGGCCGGACGCGCCGGACTTCTCCGCGGCCGCATCGCCCTGGACCTTGGTCACTGTGGTCATCGTGGAACTCCGCTCAGAACTCGATGCGCTCGCGGCGGGTGGCACGCAGCGTGATGACGGAGAGGATCATGGTCAGGGCGAGCATGACCACGCCCATGGCGCAGGCGTATCCGCTCTTGCCGAAGTACAGGAAGTTGCGCATCAGCACCGTCGACATGACCTCGCTGTGGTGGTCGGGTCCGCCGCCGAACTGGCCGGATGTCATGGTCGACACGAGGACGAACATGTCCATCGCGGCAATGCCCAGGTAGACCGCGGAGGTCTGCACAGAGTCCCACAGCAGGGGCAGCGTGACCTTGAAGAAGGTCTGGGCGCGCCCGGCGCCGTCGAGCAGCGCGGCCTCGTAGATGTCCTTCGGTACGGACTGCATGGCCGCGGAGAACAGCACGAGGTAGAAGCCGACGCCGTGCCAGACGACCACGAACAGCAGGCACCACAGGACGAAGTCGGGCTCGTTGAGCCATTCGACGGGGTGCTGCGGGTCGACCAGGCCGGCCTTGATGAGGAAGCCGTTGAGCAGGCCGCCCTGGTCGCTGCGGTAGATCGCGCCGAAGAGGACGGCGAGGATGGCGAGGGAGAGGACCTGCGGGAAGAAGTACACGACCTTGTAGAAGCGGGAGCCGCCGACGCCCTGCACTCCACCGGCCCCGCTGCGCCCTCCGGCGTTCACCATGAAGGCGAAGAAGAGGGCGAGCAGGATGGTGATCACCGGGACGAACACCAGGAGCAGCAGGTTGTGCCAGAGGGCGCCGCGGAAGACCTCGTCCTGCAGCAACGTCGCGTAGTTGTCCAGGCCGACGAAGTCGAACGTCGGTGACTGGCCCGACCAGTTGGTGAAGGAATAGCCGAATGTCTGCACATACGGCCAGATGACGAAGGTGAGGTACAGCGCGAGTGGCGCGATGAGGAAGCCGGCGACGAAACCGTTCTTCCGTTTCCCCTGGGCTACGTGGCTCATGGTGTCCGTCCCTGGTCTTGCCGGGTGGCCGGTGGGCGCGGTGTCAGCTGCGGCGGTTGTTCTTGGCGTTCGGGTCCTTCGCCGCCTTGTCTACCGCAGCCTGGGCCCGCTTGATCCATTCCTTCGGCTGGATCCGCTGGGCCATCAGCTCATTGGACGCGTTCTGGATCTCGGTGTCCATCTCGCTGTACCAGTCGGTGTAGCGGTAGCTGAAGGTGTTGGTGCCCGCTGACTTGAGGGCGTCCACCGCCGACTGGGTGCCCGGCCGCAGCTTGACGCCCGGGTCCACGCCGTCCTTGACGACGGTGAGGGAGTTGGCCTGCTGGGCGAAGATCGTCGACCATTCGCGGGACAGCATCGAGCGCAGGAACTCCAGGCCGGCGGCCTTGTTGGCGGCCTTCTCCGGGACGATGAAGGGCTCGTCGACGCCGGCCCGGATGGCCTCGAAGGGCAGCTTGCTGTCGGCGAGCAGCGGCACCGGCAGGAACTTCATGTCGAAGTCCTCCGGGGTCTGCTTCAGCTGTTCGTTCTCCAGCCAGGAGCCGGAGGGGATGAAGGCCGCCTTGTACTCGTTCCAGGCGGTCTGGGACTCCGTGTGGGTGAGGCCGTTGGTGCCCGGCATCAGCAGGCCCTTCTCGACCACCTCGTACACCGCCTCGACCGCGGCGAGGGCGGCCGGGTTGCCCTCGAAGGCGTTCGGCTCCAGGTGGTCGATCGCCTTCAGGGCGTCCAGGCCGCCCTTCTTGGCGATCAGGTCCATGATGACGACGTTGATGTAGTACGGGTGCTTGCCCTGGTGGGCGAGGCCGCCGATGCCCGCCTCCTTGGCCTTGGTGCAGACGGCCAGGAACTCGTCCCAGGTCTTCGGCGGGGCCCAGCCCTTCTCCTTGAAGAGCTTGCCGGAGTACCAGAAGCCGGAGACGGCGTACACGTACTTCAGGGTGACGAACTTGCCGCCCTGGTTGCCCTGGTCGACGGCTCCGTCGACGAGCATGTCGCGGACCTTCTTGGTGGGGTCGTCGAGCGAGGGGGCGTCGAGGACGGCGGTGAGGTCGGCGAGCTGGCCGCTCTTGGCGAGGACGTCCAGCGGGATCTTCTGGGCGCCGGAGTCGTCGACGACGTCCGGCGGGTTGCCTCCGTTGAAGCGCGGCTGGAGCTTGGCGGTGATCTCCTGGGTGCCCAGGTGCTCACTGGTGGTGCCCCACTTCTTGTCGAAGGCGGCCTCCCAGGCCTTCGCGTAGTCGTCGCCGAAGCCGCCCTTGAAGACGACGACGTCCAGCTTGCTGCCCTTGGCGACGCCGAAGGGGTTCTCCTTGGTCACCGCACCCTTGTCGGGCCCCTTCGTGGAGTTCTCCTCGCCGCCCGAGGCGCACGCGGACAGGAAGCTCATCGTCGGCACGGTGATGAGGCCGAGTGCCGCGGAGCGCTTGATCAGGTCACGGCGGCCGAGACCGGCGTCGCCGTTGCCGTTCTCGCCGTGGGCGGAGGTGGATCCCATGCTCAAGTCCTCGCCTTCGTCAGGAGTGTGAAGGAGGAAGGAACACAGGGCAGTTGCCGCACGTACGGGCAACGCCGCAGGTCCCCGCTCTCCCCCGGTCCGGGGCCGCTCGTTTCGCGATGATCCGGACGGGCACAGGTATAGTCCACTTCAGCTCGTGTGAGCAAGATCATGCACAAGGATGACCGCCAGCTTTTCCGAGTTGAGACCTGTCCGTCATCTGGCACCGCCACCACGAAAAGCGGAAGGGCCGTACCCCCTTAACGGGGATACGGCCCTTTGGTGCCGAATGGCGCGGTCCGGAGTCCGGACCGTCCGCGACTAGCCGCGGATGAGGTTGCGCAGGACGTACTGCATGATGCCGCCGTTGCGGTAGTAGTCCGCCTCACCCGGCGTGTCGATGCGGACGACCGCGTCGAACTCCACGCCGGTGCCGGTGGTCACCTTGACCGTGCGCGGGGTGGTGCCGTTGTTCAGCTCCTCCACACCGGTGAAGGCGAAGGTCTCCTCGCCGGTCAGGCCCAGGGAGGCGGCGGTGGCGCCCTCCGGGAACTGGAGCGGCAGGACGCCCATGCCGATCAGGTTCGAGCGGTGGATGCGCTCGTAGGACTCGGCGATGACGGCCTTGACGCCGAGCAGCGCGGTGCCCTTGGCCGCCCAGTCGCGCGACGAGCCGGAGCCGTACTCCTTGCCCGCCAGGATGACCAGCGGGATGCCGGCGGCCTGGTAGTTCTGCGAGGCGTCGTAGATGAAGGAGACCGGCGCGCCCTCGACGGTGAAGTCGCGGGTGAAGCCGCCCTCGGTGCCCGGCGCGATCTGGTTGCGCAGGCGGATGTTGGCGAACGTACCGCGGATCATGACCTCGTGGTTGCCGCGGCGGGAACCGTACGAGTTGAAGTCGCGGCGCTCGACGCCGTGCTCGGTAAGGTACTTGCCGGCCGGGGTATCGGCCTTGATCGCACCGGCCGGGGAGATGTGGTCGGTGGTGACCGAGTCGCCCAGCTTCGCCAGCACGCGGGCGTCGGCGATGTCGGAGACCGGGGTGGTCTCCATCGTCATGCCCTCGAAGTAAGGGGGCTTGCGGACGTAGGTGGACTGCGGGTCCCACTCGAACGTGTTGCCGGTCGGGATCGACAGCGCCTGCCACTGGGCGTCGCCCGCGAAGACGTCCTGGTAGGACTTGTTGAACATGTCCTCGCCGATGGCGTTCGCCACGACGTCGTTGACCTCGGCCTCGGTGGGCCAGATGTCCTTGAGGAAGACCGGGTTGCCCTCGGTGTCGATGCCGATGGCGTCGTTGGTGATGTCCACCTTCATGGAGCCCGCGATGGCGTACGCGACGACCAGCGGCGGGGAGGCCAGGTAGTTCATCTTGACGTCGGGGTTGATCCGGCCCTCGAAGTTGCGGTTGCCCGAGAGGACCGAGGTGACCGCGAGGTCGTGCTCGTTGATCGCCTTCGAGATCTCCTCGTCCAGCGGACCGGAGTTGCCGATGCAGGTGGTGCAGCCGTACCCGACGAGGTTGAAGCCCATCTTGTCGAGGTACGGGGTCAGGCCGGCCTTGTCGAAGTAGTCGGTGACGACCTTCGAGCCCGGGGCCAGGGTGGTCTTGACCCACGGCTTGCGGGACAGGCCCTTCTCGACCGCCTTCTTGGCCACGAGCGCCGCGGCGACCATGACGTAGGGGTTCGAGGTGTTGGTGCAGGAGGTGATCGCGGCGACGGTGACGGCGCCGTGGTCGATCTCGAAGGACGAGCCGTCGGCCAGGGTGACCAGGGTCGGGCGGGTCGGCACGCCGTCGACGGTGGCCGGGGAGTCGGAGGCCGGGAAGGACTCCTTGCCCGCCTCGTCGTCGTCCTCGACGTAGTTGCGCACGTCCAGGGCGAACTGCTGGGAGGCGTTGGCGAGGACGATGCGGTCCTGCGGACGCTTCGGGCCGGCGATGGAGGGGACGACCGTGGAGAGGTCGAGCTCCAGCTTCTCGGAGAAGTCCGGCTCGGCGGCCGGGTCCAGCCACAGGCCCTGCTCCTTGGCGTACGCCTCGACGAGCGCGACCTGCTGGGCGTCGCGGCCGGTCAGGCGCAGGTACTTCAGGGTCTCGTCGTCGATCGGGAAGATCGCGGCGGTGGAGCCGAACTCCGGCGACATGTTGCCGATGGTGGCGCGGTTCGCGAGGGAGGTGGCGGCGACGCCCTCACCGTAGAACTCGACGAACTTGCCGACGACGCCGTGCTTGCGGAGCATCTCGGTGATGGTCAGCACGAGGTCGGTGGCGGTGGTGCCGGCCGGCAGCTCGCCGGTCAGCTTGAAGCCGACGACGCGCGGGATCAGCATGGAGACCGGCTGGCCGAGCATCGCGGCCTCGGCCTCGATGCCGCCGACGCCCCAGCCCAGCACGCCCAGGCCGTTGACCATGGTGGTGTGCGAGTCGGTGCCGACGAGGGTGTCGGGGTACGCCTGGCCGTTACGGACCATGACCGTGCGGGCCAGGTGCTCGATGTTGACCTGGTGGACGATGCCGGTGCCCGGCGGGACGACCTTGAAGTCGTCGAAGGCGGTCTGGCCCCAGCGCAGGAACTGGTAGCGCTCCTTGTTGCGGCCGTACTCCAGCTCGACGTTCTGCGCGAAGGCGTCCTTCGTGCCGAACTTGTCGGCGATGACCGAGTGGTCGATGACCATCTCGGCGGGCGAGAGCGGGTTGATCTTCGCCGGGTCGCCGCCGAGGGCCTTCACGGCCTCGCGCATGGTGGCGAGGTCCACGACGCAGGGAACGCCGGTGAAGTCCTGCATGATCACGCGAGCCGGCGTGAACTGGATCTCCTCGCTGGGCTGGGCCTGCGAGTCCCAGTTCCCGAGCGACCGGATGTGGTCGGCGGTGATGTTCGCGCCGTCCTCGGTACGGAGCAGGTTCTCCAGCAGCACCTTCAGGCTGTAGGGAAGGCGGGCGGAGCCCTCAACCTTGTCCAGCCGGAAGATCTCGTACGACTCGTCGCCCACCTGCAGCGTGCTGCGGGCGTCGAAGCTGTTCGCCGACACGACAGTCTCCTTCATGCATGAATTCGCGCGTATTTACCGCATCCTGCCGCCACGCCCCTTGGCCAATCCGCTAAGGTAAGGCTAAGTTAGGTAACCCTTACCAGCGGGGGCGGCTGCGGTACGCCTTCGGCAGATATCTCGATGTCGAGATAACTCTAGTACATGTCCGGGCGCGGAGACGAGGCACGCACCCGCGCCCGCCCGGGCGAGCGGCCGGGCGGCCGCTTCAGCCTGCCCGGATTCCGCGCGCGGGGCGACCCCGGGGGCCTCGCACAGGCGGCCGGAGGGGCGGGGAATCCGCTATTGAACGCGTTCATATTTTCTGTCAGGATGCGTCCAGCCTTCCGCGGGACGGCTGGACGAAAGGACGCCGGCCATGACCAGCTCGCTTCTCCGACCGCGGCGCCGTGCCCGCGCCGCCGTCGCCGCTGCCGCGGCCACTGCCACTGCCACTGCCACTGCCACTGCCGACGAGACGGTGGTGGCGGGGAGCACCGCGCCGACCCGGATCCTGGACTGGCGCGATCCGCGCGTCGCCGCGCTGGTACGTGACCTCGGCGCGGCCCCGGCCGCCGGAGCCCAGGCCGGTTCCGCGGAGCCGGCAGACCCCGCGGAGCCGGCGGACGCGGTCCGGCAGATCGAGGCCCTGTACCGGGCCCACCGGTGGATCGCCACGGCCGTACGGCCCGTGTACTCGGTGCAGGACGAGCGGCCCGTGTCGGAGGTGCTGCGCCTGGGCCGCGGGTCGTGCAGCCAGCGGATGGCCGTCCTGGAGGCGGTCGCGCGGGCGTCCGGGGTGCCCACGCGGGTGCGCGGCCTGCTGGTGGACGGTACCTTCTGGTACCCGCGCTTCCCCCGGCTGCGCCGGATCGTCCCGGACCAGGTGCTGCTGGCCTGGCCGGAGTTCCGCCCCGGGGGTCCCGCCGCGCCGTGGCTCACGGTCTCGGAACTCTTCGGCGGGCTGCGCCCCCTGGGTGCGGAGCCCGGCGAGGGCTTCACCAACGCCGGGTCGGAGACGCTCTTCGAGGCGCTGTCCCGGACCGCGATCGACTGGGACGCGGCGCCGGTCTGCCCGAGTGCGGGCCCCGGAGCCAGTCCCGGGGCGGACTCGGGGGCGGGCCCCGCGTGCGACCTCTCCGCGTACGTCCTGACGGACCTCGGCCACCACGACTCGCGCGACGAGCTCTTCGCCCGGCACGGCCAGACCCTCTGCGGGATGGCGAGGCTGCTGGCGGAACCGGTCCTGGGCCGCCGCGCGGCGGGCGCGGCGTAGGCCCCGGCTTCGGGGGCCGGCGTAGTCCTCCGCCTCGGGGCGCGGCGTAGGAGCACAGCCTGACCGGCGCCGACCCTGACCCACCGGACACCCCCTAGCCCGCGAGGGCGTGGCGGGCGGCCCAGGCGTTGACGGCGGCGGCTATCTCCTCGGGGCGGTCCTCCGGGCAGAGGTGGGCCGCCGGGCCGCAGTACTCGGTCTCCAGCGCGGCGACGTTCTCCTCGCACCAGGCGATCGTCGCGGCTCCGACCATCAGGGCGGGCGAACCGCCGAAGGTGAGCAGGAGCTTGGGCACCTCGGGGCTGGCGGACAGCCAGGCGCCGTACTCCTCGACGCGGGCGACGACGTCCGCCGGCTCGCCCCCGATCGGCAGCGAGCGGGCCCACTGGAGCATGGGCAGCCGGCTTTCACGGGTCGGGTAGGGGGCGGCGTACACGGCCCGGTCGGTTTCGCCCAGCGGGTTCAGGACGGTCCGCCCGATGCTGTCCTCGATGAAGATGTTCCGGTCGAGGACCATCTCCTCCCCCACGCCGGGGGTGCGTATCGCCTCGAACCGGACACGGGCGTCGGGCGGGTACTCCTCCCAGGTGAGCGGCCGCAGGATCGTTTCCATGAAGGCGATGCCGCGCACCCGCCCGGGGTGGCGGGCGGCCCGGTCGAAGGCGAGGGCCCCGCCCCAGTCCTGGCCGACGAGCACGACCTCGTCGAGCCCGAGGGCGTCGAACCAGGCGTCCAGGTAGCGGGCGTGGTCCTCGAAGCGGTACGCGCCGTCCGGCTTGCCCGAACGGCCCATGCCGATGAGGTCCGGGGCCAGGACGCGCACCCCGCCGCCGATCCGGGGGAGCACGCCCCGCCACAGGTGGGAGGAGGTGGGGTTGCCGTGCAGGAACACGTAGGGGACACCGCGGACGCCTTCGTCGCGGTCCTCGTAGTACATCGTCGAGTCGAGTACGTCGATCGTGGGCACGGGAGGCCCCTCTCGCTCATCGTTCGGGTGACTAACGTTCGTGACACGAACGAAGTTATACCGTTAGTGCCACCAACGCAACGGATAGGCTTCGCCCCATGACGACGGAAGAGGACCGGACCGTTCCCGCGAGGCTGCGCAAGCTGCCCAGCCGACTGCTGGGGCAGGCCGCGGCGAACGCGCAGCGACTGGTGGCCGAGGGACTGAGTGGGGCAGATGCCCGTAATTGGCACTATGCGGTGTTGGTCACCTTGGAGGAGTTCGGACCCGCGAGCCAGGCCGCGTTGAGCACCCGTACCACCATCCACCGCAGCGACCTCGTCGCCGTCATCAACGAACTCGCCGAGCGCGAGCTGGTCGAGCGGGCGCCCGACCCCGAGGACCGCAGGCGCAATGTCATCACCCTCACACCGCTGGGCCGAAGGCGGCTGCGCAAGCTGGAACAACTGCTGGACGCCGCCCAGGAGGAGCTCCTGGCCCCCCTGTCCGCGCCGGAACGGGAGCAGCTCGTACACCTGCTCGGCCGTATCGTCGCGCACCGCTCCGGGGCCGGACCCACCATGGGAGCTGACGGTCGGTAACACCCGTTCGCCACACCCGGTGCAAGCCGCATCTCATATCTGAGATAACGTGCACCCATGGCAGACGACTACCTCGTACGCATCGGCAAGCTCATCCGTGACGCCCGGCAGCACCGGGGCTGGACACAGAGTCAGCTCGCCGACGCACTCGGCACCAGCCAGAGTGCCGTGAACCGCATCGAGCGCGGCAATCAGAACATCAGCCTTGAGATGATCGCCCGCATCGGTGAAGCACTCGACAGCGAGATCGTCTCTCTGGGCTACGCCGGCCCGATGCATCTGCGGGTCGTCGGAGGCCGCCGGCTGTCCGGTGCCATCGACGTCAAGACGAGCAAGAACGCGTGCGTCGCCCTGCTGTGCGCCTCCCTGCTCAACAAGGGCCGTACGGTGCTGAGGCGGGTGGCCCGCATCGAGGAGGTCTACCGCCTCCTGGAGGTCCTGAACTCCATCGGCGTCCGCACCCGCTGGATCAACGACGGCGTGGATCTGGAGCTGATCCCGCCGGCCCGCCTCGACATGGAGGCCATGGACGCCGACGCGGCGCGCCGGACCCGGAGCATCATCATGTTCCTGGGCCCCCTGCTGCACCGGATGGACAGCTTCCGCCTGCCCTACGCCGGTGGCTGCGACCTCGGCACCCGCACCATCGAGCCGCACATGATCGCCCTGCGCCGCTTCGGCCTGGACATCACCGCGACCGAGGGCATCTACCACGCGAAGGTCGCGGCCGGGGTCTCCCCCGACCGGCCGATCGTGCTGACCGAGCGCGGGGACACGGTCACCGAGAACGCGCTGCTGGCCGCCGCGCGGCACGACGGTGTCACCGTCATCCGCAACGCCTCCTCCAACTACATGGTCCAGGACCTGTGCTTCTTCCTGGAGGCGCTCGGGGTCGAGGTCGAGGGCGTCGGCACCACCACGCTCACCGTCCACGGCATCCCGAACATCGACGTGGACGTGGACTACTCCCCCTCCGAGGACCCGGTCGAGGCGATGAGCCTGCTCGCCGCCGCGGTCGTCACGGAGTCGGAGCTGACCATCCGCCGGGTCCCGATCGAGTTCATGGAGATCGAGCTCGCGGTGCTGGAGGAGATGGGCCTCGACCACGACCGCTCGGCGGAGTACCCGGCGGACAACGGCCGTACCCGTCTGGTGGACCTGACGGTGCGCCCCTCCAAGCTCGAAGCCCCGATCGACAAGATCCACCCCATGCCCTTCCCCGGGCTGAACATCGACAACGTCCCGTTCTTCGCGGCCATCGCCGCCGTCGCCCAGGGCCAGACCCTGATCCACGACTGGGTGTACGACAACCGGGCCATCTACCTGACGGACCTGAACCGCCTCGGCGGCCGCCTCCAGCTCCTGGACCCCCACCGCGTCCTGGTCGAGGGCCCCACCCGCTGGCGCGCGGCGGAGATGATGTGCCCGCCGGCCCTACGCCCGGCGGTGGTCGTCCTCCTGGCGATGATGGCGGCGGAGGGCACCTCGGTGCTCCGCAACGTCTACGTCATCAACCGCGGGTACGAGGAACTGGCCGAGCGCCTCAACTCGGTCGGCGCGCAGATCGAGATCTTCCGGGACATCTAGAAGGTGGGGTGCGTGGGCAAGATTCGGGCCTGCTGTGACGCCCCCCCTCACCACCCACTGACCTGCGCCCCCGGCGCCTTCCACTCCTTGTGCAGCGACTGTGCAGCGCAGGAATCGAATACTGAAGCACCGTCAGCTCCGCCTGAACCTCCGCCACTCCTCACGGAACGTGGCGGGGGTTCAGGCGCTTCCGGACCGAATTGCAAGTCAGTGGCGTGCTGCGGTTCCTGATGGACCGTCTTCCGCTACATAGGGTGGTGGCACTTTGTCGCGCCCTCGTCATGCCGTTCGGGGTGATCCCGGCGGCTGAGACGATGCCGCCCGGTTACTGTGCAGTCATGTGCGGACCGCACCTCTCCTCGGACGGGTGGCCACAGCCCTGGAGTGCTTCAGCCGACGTCTGCACCCGGTTGGACATCACGTTTGCCCGGACCGCGCTGGACTTCCACGGCCTCGATTCCCTGGAAGCGGCCCACTGGCAGGAAGGGATCGAGCACGCGCAACAGGACCGCGTCCGCTCAGGTTTCGACCGGATTTAGGGGGCGTGCCAATCCCTCGCCTCCACGAGCAGGGGCTTCGTCGTTGTTGGCGACTCATCCTGCGTACCGACCGGTACAAGATTCAATCGAACCAGGCGAAGAAAAGCATTGCCACCGTCCTCGCCGGCATCTGGTTCCTGACGCCCTTCCTCGGCGACCCACCGGAGAAGAACACCGCCAATGCCAAGCCGCAGCCCGCCGTCACCGCTGCGGCCACGCCACTGGCAAGCACTTCGCCTACGCCAACGCCAACAAAAAGCGCGGAACCTCAGATGCCCACCGTTGTGGGCAAGCCCTTCGGGGAGGCGGAGAAGGCCGTCGAGGACCTGATCGACAAGAAACTCACGGCGCTCAGCGCGTACAACGACGTAGAGCTTCCCGCTGCCTACGCGGACTGGGTCGTCTGCTTCCAGGGCCCCGAGGGCGGCGTGAAGCTTTTCCCGGCGTACGCGAACACCAGCGTGTACCTCGTCGCCCCCGGCACGGCATGTCCGGCCGAGAAGAACACTGGCCTCCACCCGAAGCCAGCACCCACCCCAGCGCAGCCCAGATCAGGAACGCGCACGCACCCACCCCCAGCAGACCGACCGGAATCAGTACAGCGAGCAGCCATCCAGGCATGACGTCCCCCAGACACCTTTTTTGCACCCGGTTTAACCAGCGTAGGCGCCCCCATTGACACCGCCTCGGGACAAGTCACCGCCTCGTCGCGGGGGCTTCTGCATGTTGAGATCCCGTGGCCAAGGCCCACCGCCTGCCGCGCTCCGGCGGTACCTTCGCGTCAGAAGCGATCGCAGATCGGGGTGGTGGGTGTGAGCGGGTACATCGAGGAGCAGGAGCGGATCGGGCAGCGGGTCCGGCGTCAGAGGCTCTCCGTCGGGATGACTCAGGCCGACCTCGCCGCTGCGCTCGGGCGGACTCAGGGGTGGGTGTCCAAGCTGGAGAAGGGCCGGATCGAGCTGGACCGGGCCGGTCTGATCAACGCCGTGGCCGCCGCGCTGCATTGCCACCCGAACACCCTGATCGAGCGGCCGTACACGAGCGGCGGCGCCGAGACCAAGTGGCAGGTGTCCGCGGCCTCGATCTTGCGAGAACTGCGCCGCTATGACCTGGCGCCCGTCTTCGACGGCACTCCACGCCCCTCCGAGGTTCTGTGGCACGACATGCAGCGCCTGCTGCGGCTCCGCGACGCCGCGGCGAACGGCGCCGTGCTGAGTGAACTGCCGGACATGCTGCGAGAGGCCCGAGCCCTTGCCGAGGTGTCCACCGGCCACGAGCGTGAAGAGGCGTTCGCGATCTACGCCGTGTGCTGCAAGTTCGCCCACACCGCCGCCCATGCCCTCGGACACCCCGAGCTGGTCGCCATGACCTGCGAGCGGGCCACGTGGTCCGCTCAGCTCTCCGGCGACCCGGTTATGCCCGCAATGGCATTGTGGATGCGGATGTGGGACACGTGGGCCTCCGCCGACTGGGACGACGCGCTCGCCCTCGGGGACAAGGCCCTCACCGGCATCGAGACGGAATACGAAGCCGGGGACCCGCTGGCCCTGCGCATGTGGGGCGCCCTGCACCTGAGGGCCGCGATCTCGTACGCGAGGGGCAGGAACGTCGCCGGGTCGGATGAACGGCTGGCCCTGGCCCGTACCGCGGGCGAGCGGGTCAACGCCTACGTCGGGCCCGAAATTCATGACCGGCACTCCGTCACGTTCAGCCTCGGCAACGTAATCATTCACAGCGTCAGCGCCGCCCTGGAGATGAGCGACCAGACCAAGGCCCTCCGCCTCAACCGCGAGGCGGACCCCGCGCACATCGCGGTGCTCCCGAACTCCCGCCTCGGGCACCACCACATGGACCTTGCCCGCGCGTGGCTGTGGGACGGAAACCGGGACCAGGCCCTGACCGAGCTGGAGACCGCCGAACGCATCGCCCCGCAGCTGGTCCGCAACCACCCCGTCGCGCGGGCGACTTTGCGGAAGATCATCTACGCCGAGCGGACGGCTACCCGTCAGCGTCTGCGCGGCATGACCGGACGTTTTTCGCTGGACTGATCAGCGGGTATTCCACGGATTCATATTCGCCTGTAGCGGGCCGCCTACGGTCCGCTACATGACCTCGACGCGTCGCACTGACCATGACCGCGTACGACAGCAGGCGGACGACCCTGACCCCCGCTGGCCCCTGCGCGGCGATCTCGCGTACGACACCGGCACTTCCCGCACGGGCGTGGTCATAGACATCCCCGAGGACACCGGCACCACGGTCTACCGCCTGTGCCCCGAGGGCGGCGGCGCCGCGGGCTGGACCGCCAGTCTGAACACCCTCGTACCCGCCGAGGACGCGGCCCCTCAGCCGCTTCCGCAGCGCCCGCTCGCCCATGAGCCCCAGGGCCAGCCGGAGTACGCGCCGTGGGACGCCTTCAGCAGCCCCGACCCCAGTCCGGGCCTGCGGGCCCGTGCTGAGCGGGGCATGGAGCGATTTTTGAAGGCGGCCGGCGAGGACGACCAGGCCGGGGGCACCGCATGAGCCGCCTGCCGCGCTGGCTGCACGAGGGTGCCCGGGTCCTGGACCCCACCGAAGACCGCGAGGGGATCGTGCAGTTCATCGGCGAGTGGGTCGATCCCACCACCCGGAGGGCCATCCCCCACGCGATCTTCCTGCGGCCCGAGGGCGGCGGCCGGGAATGGGTCGTAGCCGACCACCAGGCCCTGCGCGAGGCGGACCCCCGATGACCGACCGGACCGGGGGCTTACCGCCGCCCGGCTGAGGCATGATCGGCGGCCCACCCCGCGGTCGGCCTCGCTGGTCCCGCCGTCGTCCTCAGCGGCCAATCCCTCGACCTGGCAAAGCCGGTGGGCGCACCGCCTCCGGCCACCGCGCCGGACGTCGAACCGCCGTCGTAGGCGGCCCACAAGCTCCCCGCTCCGGTGGTCTCGCAGGCACCACCCGAGCGGGGGCACCACTCCGCCCGCCCCTTCCCGGCAGTCGGCACGGGCGGAGCACGGCGCCGGCGGTTACGCCCCCACCCACCCCCGGCGCCAGACACACACCACTCGCTCGCACCGAGAGGAGCACGATGAACAGTGCCTTACGGCTCGCGACCAAACCTCGGTCCGTGATCATGCAGCCGACCACGCAGTGCCTCCCCATGGACTGCACCTACTGCTATTTGCCGTTCCGAAAAATGAAGCACCTGATGCCGGCGGCCGTCGCCGAGTGCGTAGCCGCGGCAGTCAACCCGTGGGCAGCCGACGGTCCGATGTTCGAGGTCGTGTGGCACGGTGGCGAACCACTTGCCACCGGCCGTGAACACCTGGCCGCCCTTATGGCCCCCTTCAAGGGCGTGCAGCACTCCGTGCAGACGAACGCCGCGCTCGTGGATGACGCGTGGTGCGATTTCCTGCTGGAGCACAACATCCACGTGGGCGTCAGCATCGACGGCCCCGAGGACATGAACACCCACCGCATCACCCTGGCCGGCCACCCGGGATTTCGCGTCACCATGCGGGGCATCAGGCGACTGCGGCACCGCGGCATCCCCTACTCCGCCATCGCCGTGGTCTCCGATCCCGACCCGGCCGACGCCGCCCGCTTCTACGAGTTCTTCGCCGAGCTGGGCGTAACCACCCTCGGCGTCAACGTCGAAGAGGAGGAGGGCGTCAACACCGGTGCCAGGGTCTCCGACCCCGTGCGGGCGGCCGAGTTCTGGGCGGCCCTCGCGGATGCCTGGCGGGGCAACCCCGTCATGCGGCTGCGGGAGGTCCAGCGGGTCCTCAACTTCGCCGGTGCCGTCCTCCAGGGCCACGAGACCGCCCCGCTGCCCGCGTCCTCGCCGTGGGATCCGCTGCCGACCGTCGCTTATGACGGCGGAGTGGTCATGCTCTCCCCCGAGCTGGCTGGGTTCACCGACTCCCGGTTCGGCGACTTCACCACCGGCAACGTGCTCGAGGACGGCCTGGTGGCCGAAGCCGAGGTACGCACCCCCTGGATCACCGAGTTCTGGGACGGCGTGGATTCCTGCCGCGCCACCTGCCCCACCTTCGCCTTCTGCGGAGGAGCGCATCCCGCGAACCGGTACTTCGAGCACGGGGGCCGCATGGACGGCACCCGCACCTCGTACTGCACAACCTCGAAGATCGCCCTACTCGAAGGAGTGACGCAACATGTCCGCACACACCGCCCCTGACGCCGCCACGCTCGTGATGGACTCGGCACCGGGATTCACCTCTCTGCTGGAAGCCGCCGGATCTCAGGGCGTCGCCCGCTGGGAGAACGCCTGGACCAACGCCGTCTGGAACAACCGGCCCACCTCCCAGACTGCGGCCACCTTCGACAACCGGCCGACGTGGGACAACCCCAACCCCGTCTTCGACAACCGCCCCACCTGGGACAACTGGAAGAACAAGTAGCCCCGCCTACACCGAACGGGGCGGCCCTGTCAGCCGCGCAGGGCCGCCCCGGCACCACCAAGAAGGAGCACACCATGCCCACCCGCACCTTCGGCCACGTCAGCGTCACCACCCCCGACCTGGACGAGCCGGGCCTGTACCTCTCGACCGTCGACACCCTCGACAGTCCGCGCGGCACTGTCCAGGACTTCGCCTTTGGCGAGGCCGACCTGCGGTCGCTCGACCTCACCGACACCCAGCTCATCACCGGCCGCATCACCGGCCTGCGGTCCAAGCGTGTCGAGTTCGAGGGCCTGAACCTGCACGGCGTGGAGATCACCAGCAGTGACCTCGGCGCCGCCCGCTGGGGCGACAGCAAGCTGACCCGCGTGGTACTCCACGACTGCAAGCTGATGGGGTCCGCTCTGGACGGCCTGGTACTCGATGACGTGCTATTCGAGGGCTGCAAATTCGATTACGCCACCTTCGAGAAGGTCCGCGCCACGGGGCCCGTCGTCTTCGCCGGCTGCACCTTCACCGAAGCCTCGTTCAACGAGTGCGACCTGTCCGACGTCGTTTTCTCCGACTGCACGTTCAGGCTCACCGAGTTCGGCACCGGCCGCTACCGGGACACCGACCTCCGCAGCAACGACCTCTCCACAATCCGAGGCGTGGCCAACCTGTCCAAAGTCCGCATCGGCCACGGCCAGCAGAGCGATCTCGCCGAGGCCCTCGTGAACGAACTCGACATGACCCTCGGCGACGACTGACCCAGGAGAAGCCCGTGCCCCTACACGTAGCCTTCACCGACCAGGACGCCCTGCGGGCGCGGTGCAACTTCGCCACGACCCGCACCGTCAGTGGTGTCCCCGCCTTCGAAGACGGAGCGGTCGTACCGTCCGGGCAGTGGCAGCCACTCAGCGATGCCGCCGCCCAAGCGCTGACCGCCCCGCCGTTGACCTCGCCGATCACGCTGGTGGAGATCGTCCGGCCGCCAGCACCGACCGGCGAGAACCTGGAAGACCTGACACAGCAGATGGGCGACGGGCAGGCCAAGTACCTGGGTCAGGCTCTCGCCAAGCCCGACATGCTCACCAGCACCGACAACTACCAGGACGGCCGTCTCATCGGCCTCCACCTCGACAACTGGGACAAGCTCAATTACGGGCAGAAAGCGACCGGCCGGCGCCGCCTCGCCCTCAACCTGGGCCCCGGAACCCGGTACATCCTGCTTGGTGCCCTCGACGCCCAAGCCGTCTGCCGGGCCGTCCACCCCGAGGACTACGCGTACCGCTACCCCAGCACGGACGACTACCGCGCCCACGTCGCCGCGGGCCACCCCATCCGGTGCGTCCGCATCCGCCTCGCACCCGGCGAGGGATACATCGCGCCCACCGAGTACCTGCTGCACGACGGCTCGACCGAGGGCCAGGACCAGCCGTCCGCCATGGCGTTCTGGCTCGGCCGATGGCCACGCGGCACACTTCCCTCTCTGATCTGACCACTTCGATCGGAGACCTTCGTGCAGCGCCCCGCGCCCAGCACCATCCGGGGCGGGGCAGCGGGACTGTCCGGGGCCGAGACGACCAGCCCCATCACCCGACGTAACCCGCTGGCCCCCGGAACCGGACGCCACCGAAAGCGCCGGGCCCTCGCCGCGCGGCGCAACGGCGGGATTCGGCCTGATGCCGGTTCGGCTCTCGCCGCGGGACGGGGGGACCGGCAGAATCGCCCGTACGTACGAACGAGGGGCGCGGGCATGGCAGTCGGAACGAACACAGGTGTCGGCGCGGAGGTACCCGGTCTCGCGGGAGTTCCGCTGCTCGGGTCGCTGTTCGACCTGAAGTCGGACTCGCTGGGCACCTATCTGCGGGCCCAGCACGAGCACGGTGACGTCGTACGGATCAGCGCCGGCCCGCCCGGGCTGCGCGCCGAGCTGTACTGCGTGTTCTCGGCCGAGGGCGCCCAGCAGGTGCTGGCCTCGGAATCGGCCAACTTCCGCAAGGACAACGCCTTTTACCAGGAGGTCCGGGACTCCTTCGGCAACGGTCTGCTGACCAGCCAGGACGAGGACTACCTGCGCCAGCGCCGGCTGGTGCAGCCGCTGTTCACCCGGCGCCGGGTGGACGGCTACGCCGACGCCGTGGCCACCGAGACCCGGTCGACCCTCGACGCCTGGCGGGATGCCCCGGACGGGGTCGTCGACGTGTCCGAGGCGATGATGCGCCTGGCCCTGCGCGCGGTCGCGAGGATCCTCTTCGGCACCGACGTGGAGGCCACCGTCGACGTCGTGGACCGGTGCTTCCCGGTCATCACCGACTACGTCCTGCGCCGCGGCTACTCCCCCGCCAACATCCCGCGCAGCTGGCCGACCCCGGCCAACAAGCGGGCCGCCGCCGCGATGGACGAGCTGTACGCGGTGTGCGACAGGATCATCGCCGAGCGGCGCGGCGCCGCCGGCCCGGACGGTACGCGGGACGGTGCGGGCGAGGACCTGCTGACCCTGCTCGCCGCCGCCAGGAGCTCGGACGACGGCGGGTTCGACGCCGCCGAGCTGCGCGACCAGGTGCTGATCTTCCTGCTCGCAGGGCACGAGACGACCGCCACCTCCCTCGCCTTCTCCCTGCACCTGCTGGCCCGCCACCCCGAACAGCAGGACCGGGCCCGCGAGGAGATCTCCCGGGTGCTGGGCGACCGTACGCCCGAGGCCGCCGACCTGGACCGGCTCCCGTACCTCACCCAGGTACTCAAAGAGGCGATGCGCCTCTACCCGGCCGCCCCGGTGATCGGCCGCCGGGCCGTCGCCGCCACCCGGGTCGGGGAGCACACCATCCCCGCGGGCGCGGACGTGATCCTTGCCCCATGGGTGACGCACCGTCATGAACGCTACTGGCCCGACCCCGACCGCTTCGACCCCGACCGCTTCACCCCGGAGGCGGAGGCGCAGCGGCCCCGCTACGCCTGGTTCCCCTTCGGCGGGGGTCCGCGCGCCTGCATCGGCCAGCACTTCTCGATGCTGGAGTCGGTGATCGCGCTGGCGATGATCCTGCGGGAGTACGGGTTCGAGGCCGTGGACACCGACATCCCGGTCAGCGCCGGGATCACCCTGCGGACGGACGGCCCCGTACGCTGCCGGGTCAGGAATACGCCCAGGTGAGGGCCCGTGCCATCATGGCTCGATGGATGAGGAGATCCCGGGGCGCCTGAGCCCTCATGTACGCCGGCCCCCGCGGGCCGCGCTTCCCGGCTCACCCGCCCGGCTGCCGCTGACGCGCCGGATCGGGAACTTCTTCCTCATCCGCTTCCTGGTCGCGCTGCCCGACGATCTCGCGGACGCGGTGGCCGCGCTCCTCGACCCGTTCGAGCGGGCCGCCCGGCTGATCGGGCGGCTCTTCCACGGTCCGGCCCTGCACGGCGGCTGGGACAGCGAGGCCGGCCGGCTCGCGCTCGCCCTGCACGGCTTCCACTGGACGCACTGGCACGTCGAGACCGAAGGTCCGTACGCCACTTTCGCCGCGAGCCCGGACAGCCCGGGCAAGCTCACCGTCCGCCCGCCCTGGGGCCGCGGGGACCCGGGCCGCGAGTCCCACCTCGTGGCCTGCACCCTGCGCCCCGTCCCCCGGCCCCGCCGCCGGCCGACCCGGGTGGACCTGGCCTTCGCGGACGGCTCCTGGCTGGCCCTGTGGATGAACACCCGCGCGGACGCCGCCCGGATCCGGGAACTCCTCTCCTAGTGCTGTGACCGGTGAGTCCGAAGTGGCACCGGATCCTGCGATCGGCGGATCAGCCGGGCGCCTTCCCGCCTGCCTTCGCCGGGGTGTGGTTGCCCTGGAGCCGTTCGATGTCGGACGGGCGGACCTGGATGGCGACCAGGGCGATCACCGCCCCGACCAGGGTGAACAAGGCCGCCACCACGAAGGCGGCGCTGATGCCCGAGGTGAGGATCTGGTCGGCCAACGGCTTCGGGAGCTGCCCGGTGCTCCGGAAGGAGGCCAGCTCCTGGGGGCTCGCCGAGCGGAGGAAGGCCGGCAGCTGCTCCTTGGCCTCGTTGCGGCTCGCCGTGCCGAAGACGGTCACCAGGATCGACAGGCCGAGGGAACCGCCGACCTGCTGCGACGTGTTGAGCAGCCCGGACGCCGCGCCCGACTCCCGGTCGGGGACGTCGGACAGGGCCATCAGCGTCAGTGAGACGAACTGCAGGCCCATGCCGGTGGCGAACACCAGCACCGGGCCGAGGATGCTGCCCAGGTACGTCGAGTGGATGTCGGTCTGGGTCAGCCAGGCGAGGCCGGCCGCGCAGCACAGGGCGCCGGTGACCATGAAGGGCTTGGGCCCGAACTTCGGCAGCAGTTGCGAGGTGAACCCGGCCGCCA
Source organism: Streptomyces sp. NBC_01408 (assembly GCF_026340255.1). Taxonomy (GTDB): domain Bacteria; phylum Actinomycetota; class Actinomycetes; order Streptomycetales; family Streptomycetaceae; genus Streptomyces. Next base: position 261,010 of record NZ_JAPEPJ010000003.1, read on the forward strand.
CCGCGACCATGACGCTGACCGGCAGGAAGGCGAAGCCGGCCTGCAGGGGGCTGAAGCCGAGCACGTTCTGCACGAAGAGGGTCAGGAAGAAGAACATGCCGAAGATCGCGCAGGCCAGGAAAAGCATCATCCCGTAGGTCCCGGCCCGGTTGCGGTCGGCGAACATGTGCAGCGGGGTGATGGGCTGCGGCGAGCGCCGCTCGTTGAGGACGAAGAGGGTCAGCAGGACCACGGCGACGCCGAACGAGGCAAGGGTGAATCCGTCCCGCCAGCCTTCCTGGGACGCCCGGATGAAGCCGTAGACCAGCGCGACCATGCCGGTGGTGGAGAGCAGCGCGCCCATGAAGTCGAAGTGTCCGGGGTGGCGTTCGGACTCGTGGAGCACCTTCACGGCCATCAGGGCGATGACCACGGCGATCGGGACGTTGACGAAGAGCACCCAGCGCCAGTTGAGCCATTCGACGAGCAGACCGCCGGCGATCAGCCCGATCGCGCCGCCGCCGGCCGACACCGCCGCGAACACGCCGAAGGCCCGGTTGCGTTCGGGGCCTTCGCGGAAGGTCGTGGTGATCAGCGCGAGGGAGGTCGGGGAGGCGATGGCGCCGCCGACGCCCTGGAGGGCTCGGGCGGCCAGCAACTGGCCCTCGTTCTGTGAGAATCCGCCGAGCAGCGAGGCGAGTCCGAAGAGCAGGATGCCGAAGATGAACACGCGCTTGCGGCCGAGGATGTCGCCGGTGCGGCCGCCGAGGAGGAGCAGTCCGCCGAAGGTCAGGGTGTAGGCGTTGACGACCCAGGAGAGGCTCTCGGTCGAGAAGCCGAGCGCGGTCTGGATGTGTGGCAGCGCGATGTTCACGATGGTGATGTCGAGAACGACCATGAGCTGGCAGGAGGCGATGACGAACAGTGCGAGTCCGTTTCCGTTTCCCTGGACCTTGCCATGGGTCCCGGTGCTGTTCGGCGATGCGTTCCCGTCCACCCTCACGACGCTAAGCCCGCACCCCTGGGGTCACCACTCGAACGGCCTAGTGCAGGTGACATTTCACATGTCACACTACGATCATGGATGACTTCCTCAGGCTCTCCGCGAGCACGGCCCGTTTCACCTACGGCGCCCCGCGCGCGTTCACCTTCGGGGACGACGGCCGACTGCTCTGGTTCCTCCGCTCCGGCGGCCCCACCGACCCCTTCGACAGCCTCTGGGTACTCGAAACGGCCACCGGGACCGAGACCCGGCTTGCCGACCCCCGCGAACTGTGCCCCGAGCCCGGAGCCCTCCCCGACGCCGAACGCCGGCTGCGCGAGCGGACCCGGCTCGTCGCCGCCGGCATCGGCTCCTACGCCCTCTCCGGCGACGGCCGGCGCGCCGTCTTCGCGCTCTACGGCCGGCTCTACGGGGTCTCCTACGAAGGGTCCGCGGAGCCCGGGTCCGGCGGGCCAGGGCTCCGGGCGCCCGAGGAGATCCCGGCCGCCGGACCCGCGGTGGACCCCCGCCCCGGCCCCGACGGCTCCCGCACCGCCTACGTCAGCGGGGACGCCCTGTACCTCGCCCCGGGCGGCCGGATCAGCCCCGCCGACGGGGCCCGCTGGGGGCTCGCCGAATTCGCCGCCGCCGAGGAGCTCGGCCGCGCCCGGGGCCACTGGTGGTCGCCCGACGGGGTGCGGCTGCTGGCCGCCCGGGTCGACGAAGCCGCGCTCCAGCGCCGCTGGTTCGCCGACCCCGCGCACCCCGAGCTCCCGGCCGAGGACTTCGCGTACCCCGAGGCGGGCGGGCCCAACGCCGGGGTCCAGCTGTGGGTGCTCGGCCAGGGCGAGGCCCCCGTACGGCTCGACTGGGACGCCGAGGAGTACCCGTACGTCTCCGACGCGGGCTGGCACGCCGGTGACACCGGGGCCGACGAGATCCTGCTGACCGTGCAGGACCGGCTCCAGCGGACCGTCCTGCTGCTCTCCGCCGACCCGGCCACCGGCCGCACCCGGGAACTGTCCCGCACCACGCACCCGCAGTGGGTGGACCCGATGGTGCCCGGCACCCCGGCGCGCCTGCCCGACGGGCGGATGCTGACCGCCGCCGACACCCCGGGCGGGACCGCCCGCGCCCTCGCCGTGGACGGCGAACTCCTCACCGGCGAGGGCCTCCAGGTCCGCCGCGTGGCCGGGCTCCACGAGGGCGCCCTGCTGATCGAGGCCGGGCAGCGCGACCCTTCCGAGCAGCAGGTACTGCTCCTCGACCCCGCCACCGGGAAGCTGACCGCCCTCGCCGACGGTCCCGGGGTGCACACCGTCCTCGCCTCCGCCGGGTCCCTGCTGCTGACCTCGGCCGACGCCGACGGGGTACGCCGGACCGTACGCACCGCCGACGGGCACGAGTTCACCCCCCTCGACCTGTCCCAGCCGCTGCCCCACCGGGTGGTCCCCGTCCTGGAGCGGGTCACCGAGCACGGCGTGCCCACCGCCCTGGTCCTGCCCCGCGGCCATGTCCCCGGCCGGAAGCTCCCCGTCCTGGTGGACGCGTACGGCGGCCCCGGCTACCAGGACATCAGCGCCGAACCCCGGCGCTGGCAGGCCAAGCAGTGGTGGGCCGACCAGGGCTTCGCGGTGGTCACCGTCGACAACCGCGGCACCCCGTACGTCTCGCCCGCCTTCACCCACGCCATGTACCGCGGTTTCTCCGAGGTCACCCTGGAGGACCAGGTCGCGGCGCTCCAGGAGCTCGGCGCCCGGCACCCCGACCTCGACCTGGGCCGGGTCGGCGTACGCGGCTGGTCCTACGGCGGCTACCTGGCGGCGATGGCCGTGCTGCGCCGCCCAGACGTCTACCACGCGGCGGCCGCCGGGGCCGCGCCCACCGACTTCCGGCACTACGACACCGCCTACACCGAGCGGTACCTGGGCCTCCCCCACGAGCATCCCGAGGTGTACGAGCGGGACAGCCTGGTCCCCGACGCCCCGAAGCTGACCCGGCCGCTGCTGCTGACCACGGGCCTGGCCGACGACAACGTCCACCCCTCGCACACCCTGCGCCTCTCCCAGGCGCTCACGGACGCGGGCCGCCCCCACCAGCTGCTGGCCCTGCCGGGCGTCACCCACATGACCCCGGGCGGCACCCGGGAGAAGCTGATGGCCCTGGAACTTGCCTTCTTCCGCCGCGAACTCGCCTAGGAAGTCGTGCGGAAGGGTCCCGGAGACGCCTTTGTCTCCGGGACCCTTCGTCTTCCCTTGGGATCCCCGTCAGTCTCCAGGGAAGTGACAGGCCACCTCGCGGGCGGCGGCGGGCCGCAGCAGCGGCCGTTCGGTGCGGCAGATCTGCTGCGCCTTGGGGCAGCGCGGGTGGAAGGAGCAGCCGGGGGGCGGGGCGGCCGGGCTCGGCGGGTCGCCGAGCAGCACGATCCGCTCCCGCCGCCGCTCCGCCGCCGGGTCGGGCAGCGGTACGGCGGACAGCAGTGCCCGGGTGTAGGGGTGCTGCGGGTTCTCGTACAGGGACTTCTTGTCGCCGATCTCGACGATCCGGCCGAGGTACATGACGGCGACGCGGTCGCTGACCCGCTTGACCACCGACAGGTCGTGCGCGATGAACACGTACGCGAGGCCCAGCTCCGTGCGCAGCCGCTCCATCAGGTTGACGATCTGGGCCTGTACGGAGACGTCGAGGGCGGATACCGGCTCGTCGGCGACGATCAGCCGGGGGCTGGTGGCCAGCGAGCGGGCGATGCCGATGCGCTGGGCCTGACCTCCGGAGAACTCGTGCGGGTAGCGGTCGATGTGCTCGGGGATCAGCCCGACGAGGTCCATCAGCTCGGCGGCGCGGCTGCGGGCGGCGGCCGCGCTCCAGCCCTGCACCAGCAGGGGGTCGGAGATGATCCGGGCCACCGTCTGGCGGGGGTTGAGGGAGGAGTGCGGGTCCTGGAAGACCATCTGGATGTTCTTGCGCAGCGGGCGCAGGGCGCCCTGGGACAGCCGGCTGATGTCCTTGCCCTCGAAGGTGACGCGGCCGGAGGTGGGTTCCAGCAGGCGTACGAGCATCCGGCCGGTGGTGGACTTCCCGCAGCCGGACTCCCCGACCAGGCCGAGGGTCTGCCCGGCCGCCAGGTCGAAGGAGACCCCGTCCACGGCGCGCACGGGCGCCCCCCGGCGTCCGGTCACCGACCGCTTTCCGGGGAAGGTCATGGTGAGGTCCTGTACGGACAGGAGCGTGTCGGTGCTGGTCATCGGGCCGCCTCCTCGGCGGTACGGGCGCCGGCGAAGTGGCAGGCCACGGTGCGCCCGGGCCCGTCCCCGTCCCCGTTCGGGTCCCCGTACTGCGCGAGCTCCGGCCGTACCTCGCCGCAGCGGGCAGCCGCCCTCGGGCAGCGCGGTGCGAAGGCGCAGCCCGGAGCCGGGGCGAGCAGGGACGGCGGGGAGCCGGGGATGGAGGGCAGCGGTTCGTCGTCGGCGGTGTCGAGGCGGGGCAGCGAGTCGAGCAGACCCCGGGTGTAGGGGTGGGCGGGGTCGGCGAACAGGGCGTCCACTCCGGCCTGTTCGGCGGCGCGGCCGCCGTACATGACCAGCACCTCGTGGGCGACGCGGGCGACTACACCCAGGTCATGGGTGATCATCACCACGCCGAGCCCGCGCTCCTGCTGGAGCCGGGCGATCAGCTCCAGGATCTGCGCCTGCACGGTGACGTCCAGGGCGGTGGTCGGCTCGTCCGCGATCAGCAGCTCGGGTTCGCAGGCCAGGGCCATGGCGATCACCGCGCGCTGGCGCATGCCGCCGGAGAACTGGTGCGGGTACTCCCCCGCACGGCGGGCCGGTTCCGGGATGCCGACCTCGCCGAGCATGTCGACGGCCCGTCTGCGCGCCGCGGCCCGGCCGGCCTTGAAGTGCACGCGGAAGTGCTCGGCGATCTGCTCGCCGACCGTGTAGTAGGGGTGCAGGCTGGACAGCGGGTCCTGGAAGATCATGGCCATCCGGCGGCCGCGCACCTTGGACAGCTCCCGCTCGGAGAGACCGGTCAGCTCCCGTCCGGCGAGGGCGACGGATCCGGTGACCTCGGCGGCGCCCCGGTGCAGGCCCATGACGGCCAGCGAGGTGACGGACTTGCCCGAGCCGGACTCGCCGACGATGCCGAGGGTGCGTCCGGCCTCCACGGTGAAACCGAGGGAGTCGACGGCCCGTACGGTCCCGCGGGGCGTGGTGAACGTGACGCCCAGATCACGTACTTCGAGAAGGGGGGCGGCTTCGGGAAGGGGGGCGGCCGGGGCGGCCATCAGTACCTCACCCTCGGGTCGATGACGGCGTACAGGAGGTCGACGACGAGATTGGCGACGACGATGAAGAACGCGGCGAGCAGGGTGACCCCGAGGACCACGGGCTGGTCGGAGCTGACGAGCGCCCCGTAGAACAGCCGCCCGATGCCGGGGAGTCCGAAGATGGACTCCGTGATGACGGCTCCGGCGAGCAGCCCGCCGAGGTCCATGCCGAAGATGGTGAGGATCGGGGTCATCCCGGAGCGCAGGCCGTGTTTGACGACGACGGTCCGCTCGGGCATGCCCTTGGCGCGGGCGGTACGGATGTACGGCTCGGCCATGGCCTCGATCATCGAACCGCGGCTCTGGCGCGCGTACATGGCGGCGTACAGCAGGGCGAGCGCGGTCCAGGGCAGGAGCAGGTTCGAGGCCCAGGCGAGCGGGTCGTCGGTGAAGGCCTGGTAGGTGGGGTAGGGCAGGAGGCCGGCGGTGCGGATGACCCCGTAGATGAGCAGGACGGAGGTGAAGTAGACGGGCAGCGAGGCCGCGGCGACCGCGCCGACCATCAGGGCCTTGTCGGTGGCGGTGTCCTTGCGCAGGGCGGCGGTGACCCCGGCGCCCAGGCCCAGGACCAGCCACAGTGCGGCGGCGCCGACGGCGAGGGAGGCGGAGACCGGCAGCCGGTCCATCAGCAGGTCCCAGACGGGCAGGGAGTTCTCGTACGAGTACCCCAGGCAGGGGAAGCCGCACTGGACGGCGTACTGGCCGGTGCCGAGGGTGCGGCCGGTGAAGATGCCGGTGAGGAAGTCGGCGAACTGCCGCCACAGGGGCTGGTCGAGCCCCAGGTACGCGCGTACGTCGGCGAGCCGTTCGGGGCTGCAGGTCTTGCCGCAGGCGGCCGCGGCCGGGTCGGCGGGCAGGACGTAGAAGATGAGGAAGGTGACGGCGGCGATGGCGAGGAGCACGCCGGCGAGGGCGAGCAGGCGGCGGGCGAGGTAGAGGATCAACTGCGGCCGCCCCTCGGGTCGAGGATGTCGCGCAGGGCGTCGCCGAGGAGGGTGAAGGCGAGCACGGCGAGGAAGAGGAAGACGCTCGGGATGACGAAGTACATGGGGTCGGTCTCGTAGAAGGCGACGGACTCGGCGATCATCTGGCCCCAGGACGGGGTGGGCGGGCGCACTCCCACGCCGAGGTAGCTCAGCGCGGCCTCGGTGCTGATCATGCCGGGGATGAGCAGGGTGGTGTAGGCGATGACCGGGCCCGAGACGCCCGGGAGGATGTCGCGGGTCAGGATCCGCCAGGAGCTCGCGCCGCCGACGCGGGCGGCGTCCACGTACTCGCGGTGTTTGAGGGAGAGGGTCTGGCCGCGGACCACGCGGGCGACGCCGGGCCAGCCGAAGACGCCGATGACGGCGGTCATGAGGAGGATCCGGTTGACGTCCTTGGCCACGGACAGCATGGCGATCATGAAGATCAGGGAGGGGAAGGACATGGTCAGGTCCATGAGCCGGGACAGGACCGCGTCGGTGCGGCCGCCGAAGTAGCCCGCGGCGATTCCGGCGGCGGTGCCCGTGACCACGACGATCGCGGTGGCGGCGAAGGCGATGAGGAGGGAGACCTGGGCGCCGTGGACCACGCGGGCGAACAGGTCGCGGCCGGTGACGGGTTCGACGCCGAGCCAGTGCTCGGAGCTGATCCCGCCGAGGGGGCCCAGCGGCTGCCCTCCGAGGTAGGGGTCGATGGCCGTCTTGTCGAACTCCTCCGGGGACCAGCCGCCGAGCGCGCCCAGCCAGGGGGCGGTGACGGCCATCAGGACGAAGAGGAGGACGAGGCAGAGGCTGAAGCGGACGGCGGGGCGGCGGCGGAGCTCCCGCCGGGCGAGCTGCCAGGGGCTGCTGCCGGGGGCTGATGCGCTGCCGGGGGGCTGGGCGGCACCAGGGGCCGGGGCGCCGTCGGAGCCGGGGCCTGCCCGGCCGTCGGCGCCTGGTGCGGTGGTGGTCATGGTGTCGGTGGCTCCGGATTCCTCAGCCCTGGCTCTTCGAGGGGTCCTTGAGGCCGACGGTGGCGTAGTCGATGGTTCCGGTCCACACCGGGTGGCCGAAGGCGCCCGCGATGTTGGTGCCGACGAGCAGCGGCTTGCGCTCCAGGAGGATCGGGACGGACGGGGACTTCTTCATGAGCTCGACGTCGAGGTCGATCCAGGCCTGGTTGGCCTGCTTGGCGTCGGCCATGGCGTTGATCTCGTCGATCCGCTTGATGGTCGCCTCGTCGCGGAACTGGCTGTAGTTGCCCTGGTTGCCCTTCTCCTTGATGGTCCGGCCGTCGAAGACGAACGGGATCCACGTGGAGCCGGAGGGGTAGTCGGGGCACCAGCCGGTGAGGCTCATGTCGGGGGTGGTGGAGAGGTCGCCGATGACGTCGTAGTAGGCGCCGGGGTCGACGGTGTCGACGACGACCTCGATGCCCACCCGGGCCAGGCCCTGCTGGAGGGCCTCGGCCTTGGCCTTGTCGCCTGTGGAGACGGCGAGGGAGACCTTCAGCTTCTCCTTGCCCGCGGCCTTGAGCAGTTCCTTCGCCTTGTCCGGGTCGCCGGCCGGGGCGATCTTCAGGGTGTCGGCCTGCTTGCCGCCGGACAGGGCCGGGGGCAGGTAGGCGGTGGCGACCTCGTTGAGGGCCGGGCCGCCGCCCGCGGTGATCACGGCTTCCTTGTCCACGGCGTACTGCATGGCCTCGCGGACCTTGGGATCGTCGAAGGGGGCCCGGGAGTTGTTGAGGTAGAGCATCTCGGTACAGCCCTGGGACTCGGCGAGCAGGCGCGCCTTCACTTCGGGCTTCGGCAGCACCTTGGGGGCGCTCTCGGGCCGCATGTCCGCGTACTGGACGGTGGAGGCGTCGGCGCCCTCCCCGGCGATGATCCGGTCGTCGATCTGGCCGCCCTTGAGTCCCATGACGACCACGAACTTGTCCGGGTAGGCCTTGCGGACGGGGTCGGTCGCGGCGTCCCAGTGCTCGTTGCGGACCAGGACCAGCTTCTTGTCGCGGTCGTACGACTCGATCTTGTACGGGCCGGAGGAGAAGGGGCGGGCGTCGTACTGGGTGCCCTTCTCCTGGGACTGGGGCACGGGCGCGAAGGTCGGCAGGGTGGCGGTAGCGGAGAACTCGGCGACGGGGCGCTTGAGTTCGAAGACGATCGTGCGGTCGTCGGGGGTCTTCACGGAGTCGAGGTGCCGGCCCTCGAGGGGACCCTTGTAGCCCTCGGTGCCGGCCAGGTACTGGGCCGCGTAGTCGGGGCCGCCGGTGAGGTCGGGGGCGAAGGAGCGCTCGACGTTGTACTTGATGTCCTGGGCCCTGACCGGGGAGCCGTCCTCGTACTTGACGCCCTCCTTGAGGGTGAAGGTCCAGGTGCGGCCTCCGTTGGAGGGGGTGCCGAGGTCTGTGGCGAGGTCGGGGACCAGCTCGCTGCCCGCCTTGCCCGGCTCGGCCTTGAAGGTGACCAGGGTGCGGTAGAGCAGCCGGGTGCCGAAGTCCATGGTGGGCATGACCCAGTTGCGGGCGGGGTCGAGGTGGGCGAAGTCCTGGTTGGACAGGACGGTGAGGGTGCCGCCCTTGACCGGGGTGCCGCCGAGGACCTTGCCGTCGTTGGCGGCGGCCGGGTTCGCACCGTTGGGGGCGCCGTCCTTGCCCTTCTTGGTTCCGGAGCAGCCCGAGGCGCCGAGTGCGAGTGCTGCCACCAGGGCGGTGGCGAGGGCGAGTTGGGTGCGCTTGGTCATGGGTCACTCCAGTGAAGGGCCGCGCTCTAGGGTGTGACCGGTAACATAGTAATGTGAAATTGCACTGACAAGGGGTTGAGCCTGCCGTTATCCAGCCGTGTCCGGTTCCACCGGCTGAACGCCCCTCCTGTGCAGTGGATTTCAGGCCCCGCGGACGGTCGGACGCGGTCCGGAGCGGTTGCGTACGGGCGCCCGCGGGTCGACACCGTCGGGCCGCAGCGGGACGATGGGAGGAGTTCTGGCCCCACCCCGGCCCAAGCCCCGGTTCCGGCCCCGGTTCTGCCGATCTCCCGAAGCGGAGGCAACCGCCGTGAACCGACGCACGCGCGTTGGTGCGGCTGGAGGGGCCGAACGGCGCATCGCACGTCTTCACCGTCCGTACCAACGGCGTGTTCGGCATGGGCAACCTGCCCGCCGGCTCCTACACCGTGGTGCCGAGCGGCTCGGGCGAGAAGGCCCCTTGCGTCGACGCCAAGGCGGCCGCACAGAAGAACTCCCGGGAGCAGTTCGCCAACGGCTACCGCGCGGGCTTCACCGACCTGCGCAAGGACTGCCAGAAGCAGCCGCCGCAGGGGACGGTCGACCCCAACTTCGAGAAGGGGTTCAACGCCGGTGCGGCGGCGGCGGAGAAGCGGTTCTGCACGAACTAGTGCGGTGGACCTTTCCGGTCACAGCACTGGCTACGGCTTCACCGAGCCGAGCCTCCCGGGGTGCGGCCCACCGGTTCGTCGCCGGGCAGCCCGAGTGCGGGAACTTCCCGACAACGCGCAGCGCCAGGCGGTCGAGGGCCTCCACCCCGTCACCACCTGGCGCCGCGCGTCACGACGGACGGCCGGAGCGGCACTCGCTGCCGCCCGGGATCAGATCAGTGCGGCGCACCGACCAGCGGTTCCTTGTCCTTGTGGTTGTCCTTGTGGCTGTCCTTGTCCTTGTCCTTGTGGTTGTCCTTGTCCTTGCCCGCCGAGACCGGACGGAAGTCACTGTTCGTCACACAGCCGAGGTTCCGGTAGATGCGCTCATTCGTCTGCGGGTCGAGGCCGACGAGGTGGTACTGGCAAGCCCCCTCGATGAACCTGGCTTCGATGCCGCCGGGGAAGTCGATCTCCTTGTTCCACAGGTACTGCGACGCGATGCCGGTCTGCCGCGCGGTGGCGTTGACGTCGATCCCGCCGGGAGCCTGGATCGCGTACACCCAGCCGTCGGCCCCGCCCCCCGTGGCGAACTCCTGCGCCACCCACCGCTCACAACTGGTGCTCACGTGCGCGGCGTTCTGCTGCCCGGTGCCCCCGACGATCCACTGCGCCAGCGGGGTGAGGTCCGAGCCCCGCGGGGCGAAGCCGCTGGCGAAGATCGTTTGGGGGTCCCGCGTGTCGCCCCGCCACAGCGTGTTCCCGTCGTGCCGCCAGTACCAGCCCTCACTCACCGCGGCGAGGTCCACCTCCGCCCGGATCGTGGGGTCCGTCGTGGTCTGCAGCCACTCCGACGCGCGGTAGCCGCCGGTCGGGCCGCAGGGGCCGGTGTCACGGATCTGCTGTGGGGTGCCCGGGTACGGATCCGCCGCGGCGCCGGCGGGTGAGCCGAACCCCAACGAGACGGTGACCAGGACGGTGGCGGAAGCGATCCGAATTGCAGTCTTCAACACGGTCGGCACAACCTCTTCGCTCGGTGCACAGGACTCGGTGTTATTAGCCGAATTTCGGGCGCAACCGACCTTCGTCCACATCCGTCACCCGCTGGCACCACGAGACCCACCCGCCCGGCGCAGGCCGCCGGCCCGGCGAATCCTCCCGTTTCACCGTGCTAGACGCCGGAGCCGAGGCCTCCCGGGGTGCGGCCGACCGGTTCGTCGCGGCCCTGGGCCCAGAGGGAGCGGACGTGGCCGAGGTGGCGGGTCATGCAGGCCTGCGCCGCCTCCGCGTCGCCGCTGATCATCAGGTCGAGCAGCTCGATGTGCTCCTCGGCCGAGGAGACCAGCTTGCCGGCCTCGTCCAGGCCGGTCAGGCCGTACAGCCGGGAGCGCTTGCGCAGGTCGCCGACCGTTTCCACGAGGCGGTCGTTGCCCGCGAGGCCGAGCAGCGTCAGGTGGAAGCGGCGGTCCGCCTCCAGGTAGCCGATGAGGTTGTGCTCGCGGGCGCTGGTGACGATCTCCTGCGCGATGGGCCGCAGGGCCTCCAGCTGCTCGGCGGTGGCGGTCTTCGTGATCCGGCCGATGGTCGGCACTTCGATCATCGTGCGCAGTTCCGTGTACTGGTCGAGGTCGCGCTCGCTGACCTCGGTGATCCGGAACCCCTTGTTGCGGACCGGCTCGACCAGCCCCTCGCGGGCGAGGTCGAGCATCGCCTCGCGCACCGGCGTGGCCGAGACCCCGAGTTCGGCCGCGAGACCGGGTGCCGAGTAGACGCTTCCGGGGCGCAGCTCACCCGCTATCAGGGCTGCTCGGAGGGCATGGCCGACCTGGTCGCGGAGCCGTTCCTGGGCCTTGATGAGACTGTGTTGCTTCAGGTCACCCATTGCATTTCCTCCGAGACCCCCGACACTGCCGACGAGCAGAGGAACAGCGTACAATGTCACGTTGCGCTGCTCACTCCGGCGGCCTGGAACAGCGCGACCGCCACGGCAAGATCCTCCCAGGCCATGCCCACACTCTTGAAGAGCTGTGGACAACTCGCCGCCCCGCCCGTCGGCATCCGCCCGCAGACCAGGTCGGCGAGGGTGCCGGTGATATGACCGGCCCCGATCGCCCCCTCCGCCTCCGGCACCAGCAGGTCTCCCGCCTCGCGCAGGGCCGCCGCGCGCGACTCGACGTACACCGCCGCCCGTCGCACGAGGGCGGTGTCGGTCTCCCGGGCCGTCGGCTCGTGCGAGCCGACGGCGACGACGGTGGTGCCCGGGCCGGCCAGGCGCCCGTCGAAGAGCGGTTCCCGGGCGGTGGTGCAGCAGATCACCAGATCGGCGCCGGCCACGTCGCCCGGGGTGCCGGTCCGGGCGGGCACCCCGAGGCCCGCGGCGTGCGCGGCGAGCGCGGCCGCCCCCGCCGGGTTCCGGGCGACCACCACGACCTCGGCCAGCTCCCGTAGTGGGAGGACCGCTTCCAGGTGCCCGTACGCCTGCGGTCCCGAGCCGAACAGGACGAGACGCAACGGGCGCCCCGCGGGCGCCAGATGACGCAGCGCGAGGGCGGAGACAGCCGGGGTGCGCAGGGCCGTCAGGGCGGAGCCGTCCAGCAGCGCCAGCGGGCGCAGGGTGGGCCCGTCCAGCAGCAGGTAGGACCCGGTGATCCGGGGCAGCCCGCGGGCCGGGTTCCCGGGCGCGACCCCGGCGATCTTCACCCCCGCGTAGGACCCGGACGCGGCCGGCATCAGCAGCAGTTCACCGCCGCCGGGCACGGGCAGGGCCGAGCGCTGCGGGCAGGTCTCCGGGTCGAGGCCGCCGAGCAGGACGGCGGCCAGCGCGTCGGCCGCGGCGGCCGGGGTGAGCAGCCCGGCCATGTCCTCTCCGGACAATTGCGGGAGTTCAGCCACCAAAGACCCGACCAGTGTGACGGATGGTAATCTTCCGGCTGCGTAGCGAGAACCAAGCGCGCATGTGAAGTCCCCAGGTTTGTCGTCCAATCCGGGCTGGTTTCAACCCGGCTGGTGCTGATCGCAGAAGACTCAATCGTTCGCTGAGCGATGGAGCGGCGTGAGCCAGGAATCCCACTCCCTGGTGAGCGGGAGGATTCAAAACAGGAAGCCCGTCCCGAGGGGGTCGTACGGGTCGGCCAGGAAGGTGTGCTCGCCGGTGCGGTAGGCGTTCCCGGTGACCTCGGTGACGCCGCCCGGCAGGATCCGGCCGGTGAACACCGTGCCCGTGACCGACTCGTGCAGCAGGTCCTCGTCCGCCCCGAGCCGCCCGTCCTCCGCGAGCAGCGCGAGCCTCGTCGAAGTGCCGGAGCCGCAGGGAGAGCGGTCGATCTGTCCGTCGGCGAAGACGGTGACGTTGCGCTGGTGCGGCCCGAAGGGGGTGTCGGGCAGTTCCTCGTAGAGGATCACCCCGTAGACCCCGGACAGCAGCGCGCCGTCGGGGTGCCAGGTGGCCGGGTGGGTGGCCAGCGCCGCCCGGATCTCCTGGCCGGCCCGCACCAGGTCGGGCAGCGCCGAGCCGGTGACCGCCAGGCCGAGGTCGCGGGCGCGCACGGAGGCGTAACAGGCCCCGGCGTGGGCGATGTCCACCTCGGCGATCCCCAGCGTGGTGGCGACGGGCACCTTGCGGGCGCTGACCCGCGCCGGCACGTTGCGGAAGGTGACCCCGGTGGTGCGGCCGCCGTCCCGGTGCACGGTGGCGGTGACCCGCCCGGACGGCACGTCCATGCGCACCTGCGCGTCCCCGTCAGTCGGGGCGGCGACCCGGCCGGTGTCCACGGCCCAGACCCCGAGGGCCATGGTGCCGTGGCCGCATGCGGTGGAGTAACCGTCCTTGTGCCAGAACAGGACGCCGAAGTGGGCCCCGTCGTCGTCGGCCGGGACGACGAACCCGCCGTACATACCGGCGTGTCCGCGCGGCTCCTGCACCAGCAGGCGCCGTACGTCGTCCAGTGCGCCCCGGCGCGGGGCCGTGCCCGATCCGCCGGGGCCGATGGCGGTGGCGCAGCGCTCGGCGACGGTGTCCCCGGGCACGGGCGGGAGCCCCCCGTCGGCGCCACCGGTGGCTTCGACGATCCGGAAGGGCTCCCCGGCGGTGTGGTAGTCGACCGTTCGGACGGTGTTCACCTGATTTCTCCCAGGGGGCCCCGGCCTTCAGGCCGGGGAGGAATGGGTCCTTGGGGCGGAGGCGCAGAGCGCCGGAGGTCGGTTCGCATCTGGTCTGGCCTGCTCTTTCGGTTGTTGTCAGTGGGCGGGGATAGGTTGTTGGGATGGCGACGACAGCGATGGTGGGGGATGCCGGGCATGCCCGGTGGAGCTTCCCCGTCCGCGTGTCGTCTTCCGCGCTCGCCGCCCTGATGGCGGAGTGGGACCGGTGCCGGTGGATCTGGAACGAGTGCTGCGCGAAGTCGAAGCAGACGCACGTGTGGAACAAGGGCCGGCCCGAGGGGACGGACAAGCGGACCTGCGGCCCGGCGCAGCTCGACAAGATGTTGACCGAAGCCCGTACCAAGAACACCTGGCTTCGCGAAGGGTCCTCGGTTCCGCAGCAGCAGTCGATCCGGGATTTCGGGCAGTCCCGCGCCAAGGCGCAGAAGGACATCAAGGACCGGTTGCCGATGCGGCAGCGGGCCGGGATGCCGAAGTGGAAGAAGAAGCGGGAAGCGCTGCCGTCCCTCAACTACACCAAGCGCGGCTTTCGGCTGAAGGACGGCCGCCTGTACCTGGCGGGCGGTATCGCCCTGACCGTGGTGTGGTCGCGGAACCTCCCGGCCGACCCGTCCAGCGTGCGTGTCTATCAGGACAGTCTCGGGCACTGGTACTGCTCGTTCGTCGTCCCCGCCGAGGTCGAGCCGCTTCCGGAGACCGGCGCGGTGATCGGCGTGGACTGGGGCGTGAAGGAGACCGCGACCACCACCAGCGATGCCCACGACCTCCCGCACGTCGAGCACGGCAAGAAGGCCGCCGCCGGCCTCGCGCGCCATCAGCGGATGATGGCCCGGCGCAAGCCACCGAAGGGCAAGGCAGGGTCGAAGGGCTACCGGCACGCGAAACGGCAGACCGCGAAGCTGCACAAGAAGGTCGCCCGGCAGCGCCAGGACACTGGCCGCAAGTGGGCCAAGTCCGTAGTCCGCGATCACGACGCCGTGGCGGTCGAGGACTTCCGCCCGAAGTTCCTCGCCAAGACGACCATGGCCCGCAAGGCCGCCGACGCGGCCATCAGCGCCACCAAGACGGCCCTGATCGAGATGGGCCGCAAGCACGGACGGACCGTGCACCTGGTACACCCCGCGCACACCACCATGGACTGTGCGCAGTGCGGAGCGAGAACCAAGCACGCACTACCTCTCTCAGAACGAACCTACGCCTGCACCGCGTGCGGAGCCGTATCCCCCAGGGATAAGAACTCCGCCCGCGTGATGCTGGTCCGGGCTGGTCTCAACCCGGCTAGTGCTGATCGCGTAAGACCAATCGGGGCGCTGCCCCACCTGGCAGCGTGAGCTAGAAATCCCCGATCAGCCCTGGATGGTGACGAATCCCCTCCCTTCAGGGAAGGGGAGGATTCAAAGGAGGAACCCTCCGGGGAAGGGGTCGGTCGGGTCGAGGAAGTACTGGGCGGTGCCGGTGATCCAGGCCCGGCCGGTCACCGTGGGCACGACGGCCGGGAGGGGGCCGACGGTGGTCTCGCCGGTCAGCCGGCCGGTGAACTCGGTGCCGATGAAGGACTCGTTGACGAAGTCGGCGCCGAGTTCCAGCAGGCCCCGGGCGTGCAGCTGGGCCATGCGCGCGCTGGTCCCCGTACCGCAGGGCGAGCGGTCGAACCAGCCGGGGTGGATGGCCATGGCGTGCCGGGAGCGGCGGGCGTCGGAGCCGGGGGCGGCGAGGTACACGTGCTTGACCCCGGCGATGGAGGGGTTCTCGGGGTGGACGGGGCGGTCACCGGAGGCGTTGACCGCGTCCATCACGGCGAGTCCGGCGGCGAGCAGGTCGTCCTTGCGGGCGCGGTCGAAGGGCAGGCCGAGCGCGTCGAGTTCGACGAAGGCGTAGAAGTTGCCCCCGTAGGCGAGGTCGTAGGTGACCGTGCCGAAGCCGGGGACCTCGGCCTTGAGGTCGAGCCCGACGCAGAAGGAGGGGACGTTGGTGAGGGTGACGGCCGTGGCCGCGCCGTCCTCGACGCGTACGTCGACGCTCACCAGGCCTGCCGGGGTGTCGAGCCGGACGGTGGTGACCGGCTCGACGACGGGCACCATGCCGGTCTCGACGAGGACGGTCGCCACCCCGATGGTGCCGTGCCCGCACATGGGCAGCAGCCCGGACACCTCGATGTAGAGGACGCCGAAGTCGGCGTCGGGACGGGTGGGGGGCTGCAGGATCGCGCCGCTCATCGCGGAATGGCCGCGCGGCTCGTACATGAGCAGGGTGCGGACGTGGTCCGTGTGCTCGATGAAGTGGAGCCGCTTCTCGGCCATGGTGGCGCCCGGGATCACCCCGACCCCTCCGGTGATGACCCGGGTCGGCATGCCCTCGGTGTGCGAGTCCACCGCGTGGTAGACGTGGCGCGTACGCATCAAAAGCCCCCTGCGGCTGGTTAGTTGAGGCCCTCGGCGAGGGCCTTCTCGGTGGCGGCGCGGACGGCGGCCTCGGTGTCCCCGGTGAGCGGGAAGCGCGGCGGCCGGGTGGCGCCGCCGGGGCGGCCGGCCAGGTCCATGGAGAGCTTGATGGCCTGGACGAACTCGGTCTTGGAATCCCAGCGCAGCAGCGAGTGCAGGGACTTGTAGAGCGGTAGGGCGGTGGCCAGGTCCCCGGCCACGGCGGCCCGGTAGAGGGTGGCGCAGGACTGCGGCAGGGCGTTGGGGTAGCCGGCGATCCAGCCGACGGCGCCCGCGAGGGCGAGTTCGAGGAGGACGTCGTCCGCGCCGATGAGCAGGTCGAGGCCCGGGGCCAGCTCGGCGATCTCGTAGGCGCGGCGCACGTCGCCGCTGAACTCCTTGACGGCGACTATGGAGCCGTCGGTGTGCAACCGGGCGAGCAGGGCCGGGGTCAGGTCCACCTTGGTGTCGATGGGGTTGTTGTACGCGACGACGGGCAGCCCGGCCCCGGCGACCTCGGCGTAGTGGGCGCGCACGGCGTCCTCGTCGGCCCGGAAGGCGTTGGGGGGCAGGAGCAGGACGGAGCCGGCGCCGGCCTCGGCCGCCTGGTCGGCCCAGCGGCGGGCCTCGGCGCTGCCGTAGGCGGCGACGCCGGGCATGACGCGGTCGCCGTCGCCGGCGGCCTCGATGGCGGTGCGGACGACGCGGGCCCGCTCCTCGTCGGTGAGGGTCTGGTATTCGCCGAGGGAGCCGTTGGGGACCACGCCGTCGCAGCCGTTGGCGATGAGCCAGGCCACGTGTTCGGCGTACGCGTCGTAGTCGACACTGAGGTCCTCGCGCAGGGGCAGCGCGGTGGCGACCATGATGCCGTGCCAGGGGCGGGTGCGGGTGTCCGTGCCGGTGGCGGGGCCGGCGGTCGTGCGGGGCGCGGGGGTGGGCGCGTGCGTCATGAGGTGACTCCCTAGTGTGATGTGTGACATTTTACTAGCCGGTGTGAGTCGGCCACAAGGGGCCGGGACGGTCCGATCAGTGCGCGTCCGGGGGAAGTTCGGCGAGGTGGCGCAGCGGCACCGGACAGGACAACGGCCGCCGGTCGGGGGCCGCGCCCGGGGACAGGTCGCCCGAGGACGGGACGGCCTCCCCGGCGAGGGCGGAGACGGCCGGTCCGCACATCCGGCCCTGGCACCAGCCCATGCCCGAGCGGGTGAGCAGCTTGACCGTACGGGCGTCCCGCGCCCCGAGGTCGCGGACCGCCTCGCGGATCCGGCCGGCCGGGACCTCCTCGCAGCGGCACACCAGGTCCTCGTCGCCGAGCCAGTCGGTCCAGCCGGGTCCGGGCCGGTGGGCCGCGGCCATCGCGCGGGCGAAGGCCCGCAGCCGGGCCCGGCTGCGGGCCAGGGCGGCAGGCACGGGCCGCCCGGCGATCGTGTGCGCGGCGATCTCCCCCTCGACGAGGGCGAGCCCGGCGCCGCCGATGCCACCGGTCTCCCCGGCGGACCAGATGCCGGGCACGGAGGTGCGCTGCCCGGCGTCCAGCTGGAGGGCGGCCGTGCCGTCGGGCCAGCGGACGGTGGCGCAGCCGAGGCCGGTGGCGAGTTCCAGCTGGGGCACGAGCCCGTGGCCGACGGCGAGGGCGTCGCAGGGGATCCGGCGGGCGGTGCCGGGCAGCGGGCGCCAGTCCCGGCCGAGGCGGGCCACGGTGACGGCCTCGACCCGGTCGGTGCCGTGGGCCTCGACGACGGCCTGCCGGGTCAGGAGCCGGACGCGGTGGCGCAGCAGGGCGCCGCCGAAGGTGACGGCCTCGGTGAGCTTGCCGGGGTTGCGCAGCAGGGCGGGCACGTGGCCCGCGTAGGCGGCGTAGGACGCGGCCTCCACCACGGCGGGCACGGTGGCTCCGGCGGCGGCCAGGGTGCCGGCCACGGCGAGCAGCAGCGGCCCGCTCCCGGCGACGACCACCCGCTTGCCGGGCAGGACCAGGCCGCCCTTGACCATGGCCTGCGCCCCGCCCGCCCCGATCACCCCGGGCAGGGTCCAGCCGGGGAAGGGCAGTTGGCGCTCGTAGGCACCGGTGGCGATCAGCACCGCCCGGGCGCGGACGGCCGCGGCGCGCGTATCCGGGCCGTGCCCGGCTACGCAGTGCAGGGTCCACTCCGTGCCGGTCAGGGTGGGGACGGGCCGGCCGGCTGCGCGTGCGTGCGTGCCCGCGCCTGTGGCTGTGCCCGGGACCACCGTCCACACGTGGTGGAGCGGGAGGTACGTGATCCGGCCCGCCGACTCGTGGGCGCGCAGGGCGGCTTCGCGGGAGGCGAAGGCGGGCCAGTCGTGGTGAAGGCCCTCGGGGCGGGCGGCGCCCAGTCCGGGCGCGGGGTGGCGGTAGTACTGGCCGCCGGGGCGCTCCCCTGCGTCCAGGACGGTGACGCGCAGTCCGAGGTCGGCGGCGGTGACGGCGGCGGCCAGGCCGGCCGGGCCGCCGCCGACGATCGCGAGGTCCACGGAGTCCTGGCCGGGGCGGGCGGTGGCACGCCCGGCCGCGGGCGGCTCGGCGTGGGGGTCAGACGGTGAGGTCGGCACGGCCCGTTCCCTCCTGGGTGGTGACGGTGTCGCCCGGACGGGCCGGGACCAGGCAGGCGCGCTGGTTCGGGGTGCCGTTGACGGTGACGAGGCAGTCGTAGCAGCTGCCGATGCCGCAGAACACGCCGCGCGGGGCGCCGCCCTCGCGGGTGGTGCGCCAGGCGAGGATCCCGGCCGACCAGAGGACGGCTGCGATGGACTGGCCTGCCTGCGCGGGCAGTTCGCGGCCGTCGAAGGCGATGGCGTAGGTGGCTGAAGGGGTGCCGCCGACCAGTTCGCGGGGGCTGCGCATCAGGGGTCCTCCTCGGGGTGGTGCGGGTGGGCCGGGTCCGGGGCCGGGCCGGGGTGACGTCCGGGACTCGTGATTTATGGCGCCTTGACCGGGGCTTCGTCGGCCCAGCCCTGCGGGCGCGCCAACAAATCACGTTCTACGTCCCGGACATCACCCCGGCCCGTCCCCGGACCCGGCGGCCGACCCCCCGAAGCGCTCCGGCCGGAACGGGTCCAGGGGGACGGCCGGTTCGGCTCCCGTCAGGGTGGCGGCGATCAGGGCGCCCGTCGCCGGGGCCAGGCCGATGCCCGCGCCTTCGTGGCCGCAGGCGTGCAGCAGTCCGGGGCGGCGCGGGTCCGGGCCGATCGCCGGGAGGTGGTCGGGGAGGTAGGGGCGGAAGCCGTGGTAGGTGCGGATGACGTGTACGTCCGAGAGGACGGGGAAGAGGGCCGCCGCCTGGGTGGCCAGGCGGCGCAGGGCCTCCGTGGAGAGCGATCGGTCGAAGCCGACGCGTTCGCGGGTGGCCCCGATCAGGACCGGGCCCGACGGGGTGCCCTCCACCACCGCCGAGGACTGGAGGGCTGCGGAGCCGCTGGCTACGTCCGCGATGTAGTCGGCCGCGTAGACCTTGTGCCGGACCACGCGCGGCAGGGGTTCGGTGACCAGGACGAAGCCGCGGCGTGGGAGGACCGGCAGGCTGACGCCCGCCAGTTCCGCGATGTGTCCGCCCCAGGTGCCTGCCGCGTTCACCACGGCCGGGGCGAGGAGTTCCCGCCGAGGGGTGCGGACCCCGCGAACGGCGCCCGCCGGGTCCAGGAGGATGCCGGTGACCTCCTCGCCGAGGTGGACCTCGGCGCCCGACGCGGCCAGCAGCCGGGCCGCCGCCTGGGCGGGCTGGACCTGGGCGTCCTGCGGGTAGAGGAAGCCTCCCGCGAGGCCCGGGGCGAGGTGGGGTTCCAGGTCGTGCAGGCTCCCGGCCCCGACCTCGGCCGCGTCGACCCCGGCCTTGCGCTGGCCTTCCGCGAAGTTCCGCAGGGCCTCCAGCGAAGCCTGGTCCGGGGCGACGACGAGGCCGCCCTTGGCCTCGTACTCGGTCTCCTGCGGGAGGGCCGCCGCGAGTTCGTGCCAGAGCCCGGTGGAGAGGAGGGCGAGGTCGAGTTCGGGGCCGGCCTCCTTGTCGGAGACGAGCAGGTTGCCTTCGCCGGCGCCGGTCGTGCCGCCCGCGACGGGGCCGCGGTCGACCACGGCCACGGAGAGTCCGGCGCGGGCCGCGTAGTAGGCGCACGCGGCTCCGACGACGCCGGCGCCGATGATCACGGCGTCCAGGGAGTGTCTCTTGAGCACGGCAGTAATATGTCACATTCTTTAGTGCCTGCCCAGACCGGTCCCGCGGCCTCTCGGACCACGGGACCGGTCCGGTCCGGATCAGCCGCGCAGCGGGCCCTCGCAGCTGTAGCTCGACGTTCCCGCCGTCTTGTTGCTCCAGATCTCCAGCGGACCGAAGGAGCAGTTCATGTCGGCGAGGTTGTTGGAGACCGCGCCCGCCCGGTCGAGGATGAAGTAGTCGACCGTCTCGGACATGTCCTTGAAGTTCTGGTCGTCGCTGCGCCAGTCCTTCAGGTTCGCGGTGATCCTGCCGGTGCAGGTGAAGCGGCGCTTGCCGGGCTCGCCGTTCTCCACGCAGTCCGGGGTGTTGTACGTGGCCGTGGCGAAGGAGGACTTCACCGAGGCCAGCGCCGAGTCGCGCAGCTGGTCGACCGGGGTGAAGGTGGTGTTCGGCACGTACAGCTGGTCGGCCTTGGCGATCTGCGCGTCCAGGAAGCGGTCGTAGTCGCGCTGGAGGTAGGTGTCCGCGCCCAGCCGGCCCCGCCAGGCGTCGTAGGCCGCCACGTCGTTGTTGCGCAGGTGGGTGTACATCTCGCGCACCAGCGAGGGCTTCTCGGTCCACAGGAACTCGAAGAAGGTGCCGGCGTAGCTGTAGAAGCGGAAGCCGTCGCCCTCGTAGGTGGCGTTCAGCAGCTGCTCCACCGTCATCCGGGGGCCGCCGCCCGCGGTGTCGCTGATGATGCTCTTGACCAGGGACTTGCGGACGGCGATGCCGTTGTCACGGGTGGCCCCGTCGAAGAACTCGGCCGTGCCCTCGTCCATGGCGGTCGTACGGTCGCCCTCGTACCAGGGGCCCTCACCGAAGAAGCCGGGCACGGCGTACCGGCCGTTGAGGTAGTGCGTGTACTCGTGGCGGAAGAGCTCCTCGAGGGTGAGGGAGGAGTCCTGCGGGACACGGCGCTGGTAGGTGTAGAAGGTGGCGCCGTTCTCGATGTAGATGCCGCCGTTGTTGGTGTCGTAGCCCGTCAGGATCGGGTGGTAGTTCTCGTAGTCGGCGCGGGAGCCGTAGAGCACGATGTTCAGCGTGGAGTTGGGGTCGCCCGCGAGCGGCTGCTCGGTGCCCAGGACGCGGTGGTACTGGGCCTTGACCTGCTTGCTGGCGTAGTAGAGCTGGTCGACGGTGGCCCGGTCGAGGCCGGTGCGGACCTTGATCGCGCCGTTGTCGTAGGTGTACGTGTAGGGGAAGATCCGCTTCTCGATGTCCTCCTTGCACACGCCGTAGGGCTTGCAGGCCTCGTAGAAGTTCAGCCAGTTGACGAGCTTGGCCCACTGCTGGCTGCCGTCGCCGAAGGCGGCCTTGACCGGCTCCAGCAGGGCACCGAGGTCGGCGACGGTCTGCTCCTTGAGGCCCGCGACCTGGCCGAAGCGCCCGTACTCGCTGAGCGCGTCGCGCGCCACCCAGTCGTTGCCCGTGCCCTTGAGGTGGGTGTAGGAGGCGAAGGACTTGAAGGCGGCGCGGTACGGGGCGTCGCCCGCGACCGCCGCGTGGAAGGCGGCGTCCTGGTTGCCCGGGTAGACGCCGAGGTAGTTGACGGAGAGCGCGGCGAGGGCGGCGCCCGCCCAGCCGGCGTCCTGGTTCGTGGCCGGGTGGGCCGGGTCCATGGTGGCCAGGACCTTCTTGATGAGGCCGAGCTGGTGCTGGCGCAGGCCCGGGGCGCTGGCGGCGTAGAGGGCCTCGCGCAGGGTGCGGGCATTGCTCGGGGTCACGTCGAAGGTGTGGGCGGCGCCCCCGAAGTCGGCGATGGCCTGGCGCATGGCGTTGACGGTCGGGGCGTCGGTGACGTCGATCTCATCGCGCGAGTAGTCGTGGTAGGCGACCGCGTGCAGGTAGGTGAACATCTCCTCCAGGTGGGAGGAGTTGCGGCCGTCGTGGGCGGCGGCCAGGCCGGATATCCGGCGGGAGACGGCCTGGACGTGGGCGTCGGACATGACCGGCGCCAGCCGGGCGTCCCAGGTCCAGATGAGGTCGCGCAGACAGCCGTCGGCGGTGACTGCCTGGTCGGCGAGGAAGTCGGCGAACTGTTCCGGGCCGAGGTTGGTGATCCCGTCGAGGGTGCAGGGGACGCCTGCGGCGACGCTCCGCGCGGTGGGGGCCACCTGGGCCGCCTTCCCGCTCTTCTCGACCGATCCGGCGGCCGTGGCGGTAGCCGGGGCAGCGCCGGGGACCTGGCCGTTGAGGGCCTGCCCGCCGGGAGCCGCGGCGGGGGCAGGGGTGTTGTCCTGCGCGTTGGCGAGGCGCTCGACCTCGTCGAACGGGTTGCCGGTGGGGCCGTGCGCCGGGGAGGCCTGTGCGCCGGTGAAAGCCGCCGGGGCCGGGGCCGCGGACTCCGCCGCCTGCGTGGTGCCCTGTCCCGCGGTGACGAGGAGGGTCACCGCTACGGCAGAGGCGAGAAGGGAAGAGCGCACAACTCTGTGCTTGAGCACCGAGAACTCCTGAATGGGGAGAGGTGAGGTGGGGGGTGGTGCGTGAACTGCCCTGCGTCACACGGCGTTTGACGGGGATTAACGTGCCGCGGCGTGAGCTGTAACATAGTAATGTGAAATTGCACTGACAACCCCTGTGCGCCCACCAGTTCGCATCTTCTTGAGGGAGCCCCCGTGACCGACACCCCCTCCCGCCTCAACACGGGCAGCCACGACCTTCCGGTATCACCGGAACTGACCCGTTTCATGGCGGGCGACTGGGCCGCTTCCCCGCTGCCCGGCTCCGCGCGCGTACCCGCCCACGCCGTCACCCCGGCCCGCCGCGCCCGGCTCTCGGCGCGCTTCCCGGGCGAGCGGCTGATCATCCCGGCCGGGGAGCTCAAGGTCCGCTCCAACGACTGCGACTTCCGCTTCCGCCCGCACAGCGCGTACGCCTGGCTGACGGGCCTGACCGGCGAGGACCAGGTGGGCCACGTCCTGGTCATGGAGCCCTCGGGCCCGCACGCCCACGAGGCGGTGCTGTACCTGCGGCCGCGCTCGCCGCGGGCGGACGGGAACGAGGAGTTCTACCGGGACCGCCGCTACGGGGAGTTCTGGGTGGGCCGCAGGCCCGACCTGGCGGAGGCCGAACGCCTCACCGGCATCCGCTGCGCGCACCTGGACGCGCTCGGGTCACCGGCGGGCCGGGTGGCCGGCGCCGACGAGGAGCTCACCATCGCTCTCTCGGAGCTGCGCCTGGTCAAGGACGCGTGGGAGGTCGAGCAGCTCCAGCTCGCGGTGGACCACACGGCGGCGGGCTTCGAGGACGTCGTACGGGCCCTGCCCCGCGCCCTGGCCCACCCGCGCGGCGAGCGGTGGATCGAGGGGGTCTTCGGCCTGCGCGCCCGGGCGGAGGGCAACGGCACCGGCTACGACACCATCGCGGCGTCGGGCGCCCACGCCTGCGTCCTGCACTGGATCCGCAACGACGGCCGGCTCGACCGGAACGAACTCCTGCTCCTGGACGCGGGTGTGGAGACGGACACCCTGTACACGGCCGACATCACCCGCACGCTCCCCCTGTCGGGCCGCTTCTCCCCCGTCCAGCGGCGGGTCTACGAACTGGTACTGGCCGCCCAGGACGCGGGCATGGCGGCGCTGCGGCCGGGGGCGAGCTTCCGGGACTTCCACCGGGCCGGGATGCGCGTGATCGCCGAGGGCCTGGCGGAGTGGGGCGTCCTGAAGGACCCGGAGGGCGACCTGCACCGGCGGTACACCCTGTGCAGCAGCGGCCACATGCTCGGCCTGGACGTCCACGACTGCGCGAAGGCGCGGGCCGAGACCTACCTGGACGGCGTACTGGAGGAGGGCCAGGTCCTCACGGTGGAGCCGGGCCTCTACCTCCAGCCGGACGACGAGACCCTCCCCGCGGAACTGCGCGGCATCGGCGTCCGCATCGAGGACGACCTGGTCGTCACGGCGGACGGGGCCCGGCTGATGTCGGGCGCCCTGCCGCGGACGGTGGCGGGCATCGAGGAGTGGATGGGCCGGCTGCTGGAGGGCTGACCCGGGGCCGGGCCCGGCCATGATCCACCGGGCACCCCCTAACCGCTGACCGGGGCAGTGAGGCGGCCGGTGAGCTCCTCGACGAAGGCCTCGAGGTGGGGCGGGCGCGGCCCGGTTCGGGTGGCGCAGAACCACGTGCGGGTCAGCGGCTGCGCGCCGATGCGGATCAGCGCGAGGCCGTGCGAGGACACGTACGGGGCGGCCACCCAGTTGGGCAGCACCGTCACGCCCTGGCCGCCCGCCACCATCTCGATCACCAGGTCGGTCACCACCGGCATGGTGGTGATCCGGCCGGGCCGGGCCCCGGCCGGAATCGGCAGCGGCATCGACGGGATGCGGTTCTGGTCGTAGCCGTCGTAGAGGACCAGATCGGCGCCGTCGAAGTCACGGGCGGTCAGGTGCCCGCGGGAGGCCCACGGGTGTCCGGCGGGCACCACGGCCATCATCTCGTCGTCGAACAGCTTGGTCAGGGACACACGGTCCATCTGCAGGTCCGGCTTGGTGACCAGCGCGACGTCGACCAGGTCGGCGAGCAGCGCAGGGATCGGGGCGTCGTCGGCGACGGTCTCGATGCGCACGTCGATGTCCGGCTCGCGCTCGCGGAAGGCGCGCAGGACGGGCGGCAGCCACGGGAAGGTGGTGCTGCACTGCGCGGTGAAGCGGACCCGCCGGCCGTGCCCGTCGCGGATCTCCCGCAGGTCGCGGGAGGCCGACTCCAGTTCGCCGAGGATCTGGCGGGCGGCGACCAGCAGCCGGCGGCCTGCCGCGTTGGGCACCAGGCGGCGGCCCTTGCGGTCGAAGAGCTGCATGCCGAGGCGGGCCTCCAGCCGGGTGAGCCGCTGGCTGAGGGCCGGCTGGCTCACGTAGAGCCGCTCGGCGGCGGCGGTCAGCGAGCCGGCCTCGACGGTGGCGTCGAGGAGCTCCAGGTCACGCAGATC
This sequence comes from Streptomyces sp. NBC_01408, assembly GCF_026340255.1. Classification (GTDB taxonomy): domain Bacteria; phylum Actinomycetota; class Actinomycetes; order Streptomycetales; family Streptomycetaceae; genus Streptomyces. The sequence continues at coordinate 286,350 of NZ_JAPEPJ010000003.1, forward strand.
CACATCCATAACCTGGGATTATCACACGCTCCAATCTACGTCGTGGTGTTATGGGTTGGGGGTTCATAGGTTCAGGGGTGTCAGCCGGACGAACCAGTCCGCCGATCCGCCCCGAAAGGCACCCACCATGACCACTGCTCTCATCACCGGATCCTCCAGCGGCATCGGCCTGGACATCGCCCGGGCCTTCCTGGCGAGCGGCGCGAACGTCGTCCTGAACGGCCGCGACGCCGACCGCCTCGCCAAGACCGCCGCCGGCCTCGGCCATCCGGAGCGGACCGCGTGGGTCGCGGGCAGCATCGCCGAGCGGGAGACCGGCGAGGCCCTCGTCCGTACGGCGCTGGAGCGCTTCGGCCGCATCGACGTCCTGGTCAACAACGCCGGCACCTTCGCCTCCAAGCCCTTCACCGAGGTCACGGAGGCCGAACTCGACGGCTTCCTGACGGGCAACCTCAAGGGCACCTACCTCACCACCCAGGCCGTGGTGCGGGCGCTGCGCGCACAGGGCGAGGGCGGCAGCATCGTCAACATCGGCACCGTCCTGGTGGACCACGGGCTGGCCGGCTTCCCGGCCAGTGCGCCGGTGGCCAGCAAGGCCGGTGTGCACGGGCTGACCACGAGCCTGGCCGCCGAGCTGGCGGCCGACGGCATCCGCGTCAACCTCGTCTCGCCCGGCATCATCCGCACCCCGCTGCACGAGGGGGCCGACGTGGACGCCTTCGGCGGGCTCGCGCTGCTCAACCGGGTCGGGGAGGCCTCCGAGATCGCCGAGGCGGTGCTGTACCTCGCGGGCGCCGGCTTCGTGACGGGCCACGCGCTGCGCGTGGACGGCGGCCACGTCACGGGCCGCTCCTGACCATCCCTCACTCACCTCTCCCGAAAGGACTTCCACGTGCCGTACGTCAACGTCAAGATCACCCGTGAGGGCGCGACCGCGCCCCAGAAGGCCGAGATCATCGCCGGGATCACCGACCTGCTGGTCAAGGTCCTCGACAAGGACCCGGCCACCACCTTCGTCCTGATCGAGGAGGTCGCCCTGGAGGACTGGGGCGTGGGCGGCGTCCCCACGGACGAATACCGCCGCCGCCAAGCGCGCGGCTAGGGGGCGCCCGGCGGACGGCATCAGCCGAAATCCAGTCCCGCCGGCGATCGAGGCGCGGGGTCTGGGGCGGAGCCCCAGCAGCGGCGGCGCACCCGCGGCACGGCACGGCTACGGCAGGACGGCCACGCCGTCGAGTTCGACCAGCGCCTGGTCGTCCCAGAGGCGGACCACCCCTATCACGGCCATCGCCGGATAGTCACGGCCCGCCAACCTCCGCCAGATCGCACCGAGTTCGCCGGCGCAGCCCCGGTACGCCGCCACGTCCACCGCGTAGACGGTGACACGGGCCAGGTCCCCCGGGGCCCCGCCGGACTCCGCGAGCGCCGTCAGCAGGTTGGACAGGGCCCGCTCGAACTGCTCCGGCAGGGTCTCGCCCACCACCTTGCCCGAGGCGTCCAGCGCCGTCTGGCCGGCCAGGAACACCAGCCGGGAACCGGTCGCCGCCACCGCGTGCGAGAAGCCCGTCGGCGGCGACAGTTCCGCCGGGTTGATCCGCTCCAGGCTCATCGCGCGGCCACCTCCCCGTACAGCTCCTTGGCGATGATCGTGCGCTGGACCTCGCTGGCGCCCTCGTAGATCCGCGGGGCGCGGACCTCCCGGTAGAGGTGTTCCAGCAGGTGGCCCCGCTGGAGGGCGACGGCTCCGTGCAGCTGGACCGCGTGGTCCACGACGTACTGGGCCGTCTCCGTGGCGAGCAGTTTCGCCATCGCCGCGCGGCGGGGTACGTCCGGGGCGCCCCGGTCGTAGGCCCCGGCGGCCGCGTACACGAGCAGCCGGGCCGCCTCGGTGCGGGTGGCCATCTCGGCGACCCGGTGCGCCACGGCCTGGAGGTCGCGCAGCATCCCGCCGAAGGCCGCACGGCCCGCGGTGTACGTCAGGGTCGCGTCGAGCGCGGCCCGGGCCATGCCCACCGCGAACGCGCCGACGCTGGGGCGGAAGAGGTTCAGGGTGTCCATCGCGACCCGGAAGCCGCGCCCGGGCTCGCCCAGCAGGTCCCGGGGGCCGACCGGGACCCCGTCGAAGGCGAGCGCGCCGATGGGGTGGGGGGAGAGCATCTCCAGGGCCTCGCCGGAGAGTCCGGGGCGGTCCGCCGGGACGAGGAAGGCCGATACCCCCTTGGCGCCCGGCCCTTCACCCGTCCGGGCGAACACGGTGTAGAAATCGGCTTCCGGGGCGTTGGAGATCCACCGCTTCTCCCCGCTGAGGCGCCAGCCGCCCCCGGAGTCCGGGGCTGCCGCCAGGGCCAGCGCCGCCGCGTCCGAGCCGGCCCCCGGCTCGCTCAGCGCGAAGGCCGCCACGGTGCGACCGGCGCGCACACCGGGCAGCCAGCGCTCGCGCTGTGCCTCGCTGCCCTCCCGCAGGACCGGGTAGGCGCCCAGCCCTTGGAGGGCGAGCGCCGTCTCGGCCTCCGTGCAGCCGTAGGCGAGGGATTCGCGCAGCAGGCACAGTTCCAGCGCGCCCGACGCGAAGACCCGTTCCAGCAGGCCCGCCTCCCCCAGTGCCGCGAGGAGCGGCCGGTTGACCCGGCCTGGCTCCCCCTTCTCGGCCAGCGGCCTCAGCCGCTCCGCCGACAGTGCGCGCAACTGCCCGCACCACTCCTCCTGGTCCGCCCCGAGCGCGAATCCGGTCATCCGAATGTCCCCGCATCTATCGCGTCCTGTTGACTGCCGTCACCATCACGATACGCTCGTGTCGCGACCGCACGGCCGGCTCCACCCCAATCCGGACCGTCGCAAGGGGGCGAACCCGCCTTGGACCTCAAACCTTCCGCGCACACCGACACCTTTGCCCGCGACCACCTGCCGCCCGCCGGCTCGTGGCCGGAACTCCTCTTCGAGCTGCCCGAGCTCGCGTACCCGGACCGGCTCAACTGCGGGGCCGAGCTGCTCGACGCGACCATCGCCCGGTTCGGGCCCGACCGCCCGGCCTTCCGCACCGGCGCCGGCGAGGTGTGGACCTACGGTGCGCTGCGCGAGCGCGTGGACCGCCTCGCGCACGTACTCACTGTCGATCTGGGCGTCGTCCCCGGCAACCGGGTGCTGCTGCGCGGACCCACCGGCCCCTGGCTCGCGGCGTGCTGGCTCGCGGTGCTGAAGGCGGGCGCGGTGGCCGTCACCGTCCTGCCCCAGCAGCGGGCCCAGGAGCTGGCCACGGTCTGCGCGATGGCCCAGGTGCGCCACGCCCTGTGCCACGCCGACGTGCTCGACGACCTCGTCAGGGCCGGGGTGCCGGGGCTGCGCATCACCCCGTACGGGGGCGGGTCCGAGGACGATCTGCTGCGGCTGGCCGAGGCCCGGACGGCCGTGCCCTTCCCCGCCGTCGACACCTCCGCCGACGACGTCGCGCTCATCGCCTTCACCTCGGGCACCACCGGGCGGCCGAAGGGCTGCATGCACTTCCACCGGGACCTGCTCTCCGTCGCCGACACCTTCTCCCGCGGGGTGCTGCGCCCCCGTCCCGACGACGTCTTCGCGGGCAGTCCGCCGCTCGGCTTCACCTTCGGGCTCGGCGGACTGGTCGTCTTCCCGCTGCGGGCCGGCGCCTCCGCGCTGCTGCTGGCGGAGGCGGGGCCGCGCACGCTGCTGCCCGCCCTGGCGCAGCACCGGGTGACGGTGCTGTTCACCGCGCCGACCGCCTACCGGACGATGCTGGACGCGCTGGGCCCGTACGACGTGGGTGCGTACGACCTCTCCGCGCTGCGCCGCTGCGTCTCCGCCGGGGAGAACCTGCCCGCGGCGACCTGGCAGGCCTGGTACGAGCGCACCGGCCTGCGGATCATCAACGGGATCGGGGCCACCGAGCTGCTGCACATCTTCATCTCCGCCGCCGACGAGGACATCCGGCCCGGTACGACCGGCCGGGTGGTGCCGGGCTGGCAGGCCCGGGTGGTGGACCCGTCCGGCCGGCCGGTCGCGGACAACGAGCCGGGGCTGCTGGCCGTACGCGGCCCGGTGGGCTGCCGGTACCTGGCCGATCCCCGGCAGGCCGAATACGTACGGGACGGCTGGAACCTCACCGGCGACACCTACGTACGGGACCCGGAGGGGTACTTCCGCTACGTGGCCCGCGCGGACGACATGATCATCTCCGCGGGGTACAACATCGCGGGCCCGGAGGTGGAGGAGGCCCTGCTGCGCCACCCGGACGTGGTGGAGGCGGCGGTGGTGGGCCGCCCGGACGAGCGACGCGGGCAGGTCGTGGTGGCGTACACGGTCACCCGTGAGGGCGTCACGCTCACGGAGGAGGATCTGCGCACCTTCATGCGGGCCGAGCTGGCCCCGCACAAGTGCCCGCGCTCCTTCGTCTTCCTTCGCGCGCTCCCCCGCACGGCCACCGGCAAACTGCAACGCTTCCGGCTGCGCGATCTAGAGTGAAGCTGTGGCCGAGCAGCACACCCCGCGATCCCTGATCGTCACCTTCTACGGCGCCTACGGGCGGGCCTTCGAGGGCCCGGTCCCGGTGTCCGCGCTGATCCGCCTGCTGGGCGCGGCCGGCGTGGACGCCGCGTCGGTCCGCTCTTCGGTGTCCCGGCTGAAGCGGCGCGACTTCCTGCTGCCCGCGCGCGCGGCGGACGGCTCGGCGGCCTACGAGCTCTCCCGGGAGGCGCGGCAGCTGCTGGAGGACGGCGACCGGCGGATCTACGGCGCCCCGCAGCGCTCGCCCGAGTGGCTGGTGGCGGTGTTCTCCGTCCCGGAGCAGGAGCGGCACAAGCGGCACCTGCTGCGCTCCCGGCTGGCCCGGCTCGGCTTCGGCGCGGTGGCGCCGGGCGTGTGGATCGCCCCGGCCCAGCTGTACGAGGAGACCGGGCACACGCTGGAGCGGCTGCACCTGACCCCGTACGTGGAGCTGTTCCGCGGCGCCCACCTCGGCTTCGCCCCGACCGCCGAGGCGGTGGCGCGCTGGTGGGACCTGGCCTCCCTGGCCAAGCAGCACGAGGAATTCCTCGACCTGCACGAACCCGCTCTGCGCGCCCTCCAGTCGGGCCCGGACCCCACTCCGGAGGAGGCCTACCGCGGCTACCTCCTCGCCCTGGACAGCTGGCGGCGCCTCCCGTACGCCGACCCGGGGCTGCCGCGCGAGCTGCTGCCTGCGGACTGGCCGGGCGACCGCGCGGCGGCGGTGTTCGCGGAACTCCACGCGAGGCTGCGGGACGTGGGCGCCGCCTTCGCGGGGCCGTGACGCAAAACCGGGTGCGCGGGGCCCCTGCCGACGCGAGGATGGGACATGACCTGGACCTTCACTCGTGACCTGGCGGCCTTTCTGGCCGCGGCGGGCCCTTCGGTGGCCGCCCGGCCCGTGTCGAACACCATCCTGCTGACCACGGCCGACGCCCTGGAGCGGCGCGGGCCGCACGCCTTCGGCCGGGCGGACCCCTTCTTCGGCTGGTGGACCGGGGCCGAGGGGGCCGTCGCCGGCGGGCTGCTGTGCACACCGCCGTTCCCCGTGCTGCTCAGCGCGTTGCCCGCCGAAGCGGTCCGGGCGCTGGCGGTCGCCCTCGACACCGAACCGCTGCTCGCCGGCATCAGCGGGTTCAACGCCCGCCGGGCCGACGCCGAGGTGCTCGCCGGGGCCTGGGGGCAGCCGGCCCGGGTCGCCGAGGAGAACCGCCTGTACCGGCTGGACGGGCTGATCGCCCCGGATCCCGCCCCGGCAGGGCGGGCCCGGAACGCCGCCGAGGCCGACCTCCCGCTGCTGCTGAACTGGATCGAGGCCTTCAACCTGGAGGCCGGGCAGCCCGGGTCCCCCTCCGCGGCCGCCCTGCGCGACCGGATCTCGTACGGCGGGGTGCTCCTGTGGGAGCACGCCGGAGCCCCCGTCTCCCTGGCCTCCTTCACCCGCCCGATCGGCTCGGCCTGCCGGATCGGCCCGGTCTGGACCCCGCCAGGGTCCCGCCGCCACGGTTTCGCGGCCGGGGTCACGCACGCGGCGAGCCGGGCGGCGTACGCGGCCGGCGCCTCGGAGGTGCTCCTCTTCACCGACCTGGCCAACCCCACCAGCAACGGCGTGTACCTGCGCCTGGGTTACGTCCCGGTCGAGGACCGCACGGAGGTCGTCGCCGCCTGACCACGCCGCCGCAAGCCCGCGGGCGTAGGGGCGTAGGGCCGTACGGGTACTGGCCTAAGGGCGTACCGGCGTACGGGCGTCAGCCGCGGCCCGTCGGCGGGGGACGGCTGCCCGCGCGGTAGGGGGCGGGCCAGGGCGCGGCCGGGCCCTCGTAGGACTGCTCGGCGGCCGCGTGCAGGGTCCAGTGGGGGTCGTAGAGGTGGGGACGGCCGAGGGCGCACAGGTCGGCGCGGCCGGCCAGCAGCAGGGAGTTGACGTCGTCCCAGGAGGAGATCGCCCCGACCGTGATGACCGGGATCCCCAGCGCGTTGCGGATCCGGTCGGCGTAGGGGGTCTGGTACGAGCGCCCGTACTCGGGGGCCTCGTCCGCCACCACCTGGCCGGTCGAGACGTCGACGGCGTCCGCGCCGCGGGCGGCGAAGGCCGCCGCGATCGCCACGGCCTCCTCGTCCGAGGTGCCGCCGGGCGCCCAGTCGGTCGCCGAGAGGCGGACCGTCATGGGCCGGTCCCCGGGCCAGACGGCGCGGACCGCGTCGAAGACCTCCAGCGGGAAGCGCAGCCGGTTCTCCAGGGAGCCGCCGTAGGCGTCGGTGCGGTGGTTGGTCAGCGGCGACAGGAAGCCGGAGAGCAGGTAGCCGTGGGCGCAGTGGAGTTCCAGCAGGTCGAAGCCGCAGGCGGCCGCGCGGACCGCGGCGGCCGTGAAGTCGGAGCGGACCGCTTCCAGGTCGGCGGCCGTCGCCGCGCGCGGGACGGCCGAGACGCCCGGCCGGTAGCGCAGCGCGGAGGGGGCCAGCAGCGGCCAGTTGTCCTCCGGCAGCGGGTCGTCCATGCCCTCCCACATCACGCGTGTCGAGCCCTTGCGGCCCGAGTGCCCGAGCTGGACGCCCAGCGCGGTACCGGGTGCGGAGGTGTGCACGAAGTCGGCGATCCGCTTCCAGGCCGTGGCCTGCTCCTGCGTGTACAGGCCCGCGCAGCCCGGGGTGATGCGGCCCTCGGCGCTGACGCAGACCATTTCCGTCATCACCAGGCCGGCCCCGCCCAGGGCCCGCGCGCCGAGGTGTACGAGGTGGAAGTCCCCGGGGACGCCCTCCACGGCCGAGTACATGTCCATCGGGGAGACCACGACCCGGTTGCGCAGGGTCAGTCCGCGCAGGGTGAACGGGGTGAACATCGGCGGGGTCCGCTCGTCCGGGGCGCCGAAGTCGCGTTCCACGGAGCGGGTGAACCGCTCGTCGCGCAGCCGCAGGTTGCCGTGGGTGACCCGGCGGCTGCGGGTGAGCAGGTTGAAGGCGAACTGCCGGGCGGGCTGGTCGACGTAGCCCGCGATCTCCTCGAACCAGCGCATGCTGGCGGCCGCCGCCCGCTGGGTGCTGGCCACCGCGGGACGGCGCGCCGCCTCGTACGCGGCGAGGGCGGAGGGCACGTCCGGGTGCGCGGCGACCGCTTCGGCGAGGGCGAGGGCGTCCTCCACGGCCAGTTTGGTGCCGGAGCCGATGGAGAAGTGCGCGGTGTGCGCCGCGTCGCCGAGCAGCGCCACGTTGCCGTGCGACCACCGCTCGTTCACGACGGTACGGAAGCGGGTCCACGCCGAGTGGTTCCCGCGCAGCGGCCGCCCGCGCAGGGCCTCGCTGAAGATCTTGGCGCAGCGGGCCGCCGACTCGCTCTCGTCGCACAGGTCGAAGCCCGCCGCCGCCCACACCTCGTCGCGCATTTCGACGATCACCGTGGAGGAGTCCGCGGAGTACGGATAGGCGTGCAGCTGCATCACCCCGTACTCGGTCTCCGCGACCTCGAAGCGGAAGGCCTCGAAGGCGAAGTCGGCGGCCAGCCAGATGTAGCGGCAGCGGCCGTTCGTCACCGTCGGGCCGAAGTGCGCGGCCCCGCTCTGCCGGATCGCGCTGTGCACCCCGTCCGCCGCGACCACCAGGTCGTGGGAGGCGGCGAGGGCGGCGGCGTCGGGGGCCCCGGCCCGGAAGCGGAGCCGGACGCCCAGGCCGGCGCAGCGCTCGTGCAGGATCTCCAGCAGCCGGCGCCGGCCGAGGGCGGCGAAGCCGTGGCCGCCGGAGGTCAGCAGCCGGCCCCGGTGGACGACGTCCACGTCGTCCCAGCGCACGAACTCCGCGCTCAGGGCGGCGTGGACCACGGTGTCCGCCCGCTCGATGCCGCCGAGGGTCTCGTCGGAGAGGACCACGCCGAAGCCGAAGGTGTCCTCGGGTGCGTTGCGTTCCCACACCTCGACGCGGTGGCCCTGCCGGGCCAGCAGCGCGGCGGCGTACAGTCCTCCCGGCCCGCCGCCCACGACGGCGACCCGCAGGGGGTGCGCGGCGTCCGGGGACATGGCGCTACCTGCCCTTCCACTGCGGCGGCCGTTTCCCGGTGAAGGCGGCGTGGAACTCCGCGTAGTCCTCGCCGTTCATCAGCAGGGCCTGGGTGGCCGCGTCGAGCTCCACCGACGCGGCCAGCGGCATGTCGAGTTCGGCGGTGAGCAGCGCCTTGGTCTGTGCGTAGGCGAGGGCGGGGCCGGCGGCCAGGTGCGCGGCGAGTTCGGCGGCCCGTACGTGGGCCTTGCCCTCGTCGGTGAGTTCGCTGAGCAACCCGATCCGCTCGGCCTCGGGCGCGCGTACGGGCTCTCCGAGCATCAGCAGCCGGGTGGCGTGGCCGAGGCCGACGACGCGGGGCAGCAGGTAGGCGGCGCCCATGTCCCCGCCGGAGAGGCCGACCCGGGTGAAGAGGAAGGCGAAGCGGGCGGTGGGGTCGGCGATGCGGAAGTCGGCGGCGAGGGCGAGGACGGCTCCGGCTCCGGCGGCCACTCCGTGCACGGCGGCGATCACCGGGAAGGGGCATTCGCGGATGGCCCGCACCACCTGGCCGGTCATCCGGTTGAAGTCGAGGAGCTGGGCGGTGTCCATGGCGAGGGTGGCGCCGATGATCTCGTCGACGTCGCCGCCGGAGCAGAAGCCTCGGCCCTCGCCGCCGAGCACGAGGGCCCGTACGGAGCGCTCCCGGGACAGTTCGGCCAGCAGGTCGCGCAGGTCGGCGTAGGCGCCGAAGGTCAGCGCGTTCAGCTTGTCGGGGCGGTCGAGGGTGACGGTGGCCACGCCGTCCTGCCGGGTCACCCGGAGGTGGCGCCACCGTTCGGTCGCTGATGAGGAACCGGTGAAGGGGCTCACACCGTCGACGGTATCACTGGATCGTGACCGCCGTCACAGAAACGCGACACCTGGGGTTGCGGTGGGCGGGCGGGGGCCGGGCCGCCGCGGTATGACTATGCGCCGGGCTTCGCACCGGGCTCGGCGAGCATCGCGACGAGCACGGCCTTGATGGTGTGCAGCCGATTCTCGGCCTCGTCGAAGACCACGGAGTGCGCCGACTCGAACACCTCGTCCGTCACCTCCAGGGAGGCGAGCCCGTGACGCTCGTGGATCCCCCGGGCGACCTCGGTGCCCAGGTCGTGGAAGGCGGGCAGGCAGTGCATGAACTTCACGTCCGGGTTCCCGGTGGCCCGCAGGACGTCCATCGTCACCGCGTACGGGGACAGGGCCGCGATCCGCTCGTCCCAGACCTCCCTGGGCTCCCCCATGGACACCCAGATGTCGGTCACCACGAAGTCGGCCTGGACGACCCCCTCGCCGATCTCCTCGGTCAGCGTGATGCGGGCGCCGCTGCCCGCCGCGAGCTCCCGGGCCGCGGCCACCACCGACTCCGCCGGCCAGTAGGCCTTCGGCGCCACGATCCGTACGTCCATGCCCAGCAGGGCGCCGGTCACGAGGTAGGAGTTGCCCATGTTGAAGCGGGCGTCGCCGAGGTAGGCGAAGGCGATCCGCTCCAGCGGCTTGGCGCTGTGCTCGGTCATGGTCAGCAGGTCGGCCAGCATCTGGGTGGGGTGCCAGTCGTCGGTGAGGCCGTTGAAGACCGGCACCCCGGCGTGGGCCGCGAGTTCCTCGACGACGTCCTGGCTGTCGCCCCGGTACTCGATCCCGTCGAACATCCGGCCCAGCACCCGGGCGGTGTCCTTGACCGACTCCTTGTGCCCCATCTGGGAGCCCGAGGGGTCGAGGTACGTGGTGTGGGCGCCCTGGTCCGCGGCGGCGACCTCGAAGGCGCAGCGGGTGCGCGTCGAGGTCTTCTCGAAGATCAGCGCGATGTTCCTGCCCTGGAGCAGGCGCTGCTCGGTCCCGGCCTTCTTGGCCGCCTTGAGCTCGGCGGCGAGCTCGATCAGGCCGCGGAACTCGGCGGCGGTGAAGTCGAGCTCCTTGAGGAAACTGCGGCCGACGAGATCGGGGGCCATGGCGTCGCTCCAGCGTCACGGTGACAGGGGATGTTGGAAGTCTATACGATCCTATGCATTGATATACAGCCCTGGCTGCTGGTCGGGCTCGATCCACGGACGCCCAGGACACCCCGGGCCTACTCGTCTCGTGCTGTGTCCGGTGACACCCCTTAGACCGGGTCCCGCTCCACCGGGCAGCTCATGCACCGCGGGCCGCCGCGCCCTCGCCCCAGCTCGCTGCCCGGGATCTCGATCACCTCGATGCCCTCCTTGCGCAGGTGCGTGTTGGTCGTCACGTTCCGCTCGTACGCGACGACCACCCCCGGCTCGACGGCCAGCACGTTGCAGCCGTCGTCCCACTGCTCGCGCTCCGCCGAGTGCACGTCCTGCCGTGCGGTCAGCACCCGGATCGAGTCCAGCCCGAGCGCCGCCGCGACGGCCCGGTGCATGTGCTCCGGCGCGTGGTCGGTCACCTTCAGGTCGGAGGCCCCGGCGCCCGGCTCGATCGTGTAGGAGGGGAGCATGCCGAGCCCCGCGTACTGAGTGAACGTATCTCCGTCGACCATCGTCATCACCGTGTCCAGGTGCATGAAGGCCCGCCGCTTGGGCATGTCAAGGGCCACGATGCTGGTCGCCGACCCGGCGGCGAACAGGCCACGGGCCAGCATCTCCACGGCCTGCGGCGTGGTCCGCTCGCTCATCCCGATCAGGACCGCACCGTTGCCGAGGACCAGTACGTCCCCGCCCTCGATCGTCGAGGGGTAGTCCGCCTGCCCCTGCGACCAGTAGTGGAAGGCCCCGGAGGAGGTGAAGAGCGGGTGGTGCTTGTAGATCGCCTCGAAGTGGACGGTCTCCCGCTGCCGGGCCGGCCAGCGCATCGCGTTGATGGACACCCCGTCGTAGATCCAGGCCGAGGTGTCCCGGGTGAAGAGGTGGTTGGGCAGCGGCCCCAGCAGGAAGTCGTCCAGTTCCATGGCGTGGAAGCGCACCGACACCGGCTCGGCGTGCCGCTCCAGGAACTCCCGCTTGGTCATCCCGCCGACCAGCGCCTCGGCCAGCGCGACCGGGCTCAGCCCGTCGAAGACCGACCGCAGGTGGTCGGTGGCCAGCGGACCGTACTCCTTCTCGTCGAACACCCGGTCCAGGACGAGGTGTCTGGCCTCCGGAATGTCCAGGGCCTCGCACAGCAGGTCCCCGAAGAGGTGGACCTCCACGCCCCGGTCGCGCAGCACGTCCGCGAACCCGTCGTGCTCCTGACGGGCCCGGCGCACCCACAGCACGTCGTCGAAGAGCAGTGCGTCCTTGTTGCTCGGTGTGAGCCGCTTCAGCTCCAGGTCGGGCCGGTGGAGGATGACGCGGCGAAGCCGCCCGGTCTCGGAGTCGACGTGGAATCCCATGCCGTACACGTTCGCAGACCGGGCGGCCTTTTGAGGTGGCGTCCGCTCAGCGGGGGGTGGCGAGGCCGAGGAGCGCCGAGGGCGCGCCGGTCAGCTCCGGGGTGATCAGGCCCAGTTCGGGCGCGGTCAGGTTCGGCAGGCCGAAGTTGGAGGCGTCCGGATTCGTCAGCAGACCGCCGGCGGCCAGACCGGGGGTCCGCGCGCGCATGGTGGTGGCCGGGGCGTCCAGGGAGCCCTCGCCGTCCGTCTCCGGCTTGCCCAGCAGGTTCGGCACCGGCGAGGTGACGAGGGTGTTGCCGAGCTCGGTGCCGATCGGAACCACCGGGAGCAGTGGGGTCGGGAGCATGCTCCCCTCGTGGAAGCGGGGAGCCTCGGGCGCGCCCACGACCGGGATCGGCACTCCGGTGTCCAGGCGGGGGGCGTCCACTCCCAGCGTGGTCTTCACGGCGTCGAGCGGGACACCGACCGGGACCGAGTCGGCCATGGCCGGGGTGGCCGCGCCGGCCGCGGCCATACAGGTCATGAGCGCCGCAATGCTTCCGCGCGCGGTCATCTTCATAGGTGATGTTCCGTCCTTCCAGGGTCGCGGACATTCCGCTGCCCTGGATGAACGATCCCGCCGGTGGTTTTCCCGGAGTTCTCCGTGAAAGTTCCCCCATACGACCTAATTCAAGGCCGTACGGGGGCACGGGCTTTACGCCGGGATCAGAGCCCGGGTCGGTGCCCGGTCAGTGCCGGTGTCGGTGCCCGGGTCAGAGCCGGGGGTCGACCGGCTCCGACTCCAGGGCGAGGACCGCGAAGACGGCCTCGTGGACCCGCCACAGCGGCTCCTCGGCCGCCAGCCGGTCCAGTGCCTCCAGCCCGAGTGCGTACTCGCGCAGGGCCAGCGAGCGCTTGTGGCCGAGGAACCGGCCCCGCAGCCGCTCCAGATTCTCCGGACGCGTGTACTCCGGGCCGTAGATGATCCGCAGGTACTCGCGTCCGCGCACCTTCACACCCGGCTGCACCAGGCGACCCTTGCCGTCCCGGGCGTACGCCTGGAGCGGCTTGACGACCATGCCCTCGCCGCCGGCGGCCGTCAGCTCCAGCCACCAGTCCGTGCCGGCCCGTACGGAGTCCGGGTCGCCGGTGTCCACCAGGATTCGGCCGGTGCGCCGCAGCAGCCCGGTGCCGGAGGCCTCGTCGGCGGCGACGAGCCGGTCCAGCCAGAACAGCTGCTCGTCGTGCGGGACTGCGGCCAGCGACCTCCCGGCCGCCGCCAGCAGCTGGAAGGGCGCGAACCGTACGCCGTCCAGCCCGTCGGTGGTCCAGCAGTAGCGGCGGTACGCCTCGGTGAAGGCGGCCGCGTCGGCGGCCCGGCCGCGCTGGCGCTCCAGCAGGGCGCCGGTGTCGATGCCCCGGGCGGCAGCCGCTTCCAGGGCGGCGATCGCGCCGGGGAAGACGGCGGCGGAGGCCGCGCCCACGGCGGCGTACTGGTTGCGCAGCAGCCCGGTGGACTTCAGCGACCAGGGCAGCAGTTCCCCGTCGAGCAGCAGCCAGTCCGTGCCCAGTTCCTCCCACAGGCCGGCGTCGGTGACCGCCGACCGGATCCGGGTGAGGACCTCCTCGGTGACCTCGGGGTCGCCGAAGAAGGGCCGCCCGGTGCGGGTGTAGACGGAGCCGGTCGGCCCGTCGACGCCGAACCGCTCGCGGGCCGCGCCGGCGTCCTTGCAGACCAGCACGGTGGCGCGGGAGCCCATGTGCTTCTCCTCGCACACGACCTGCGCGATGCCGTCCTTGAGGTACTGGGCGAAGGCCTCGGCCGGGTGCTCCAGGTAG